>NZ_JBVJMD010000048.1:0-72169 GCF_055584385.1 Streptomyces sp. NPDC104096 | reverse complement strand
CAGACCGACCTCGTGCCCCTCGTCGACCATGCGCTGGACCAGGTCCGGGTAGCGGGAGGCCATGGTGCCGGTGACGAAGAACACGGCGTGCGCGTGGTGCTTCTTGAGCACGTCCAGGACCTTGGGGGTCCAGGTCGGGTCGGGGCCGTCGTCGAAGGTCAGGACCAGACGGTGGTCGGGCACGCGCAGGCTCGTGGCACGGCCGCTGCGGGTGTCGATCACCGGGCCGCCGTCCAGGATCTCCTCGGGGACCCGGTCGGACGCGGCCTCGGGCTGGATCCGGTGATCGGCCAGGATCTCGCTGTGCACGTAGCCGCGCAGCATCAGCATCGCCATCATGGCGACCAGGACGAGCACGGGCAGCAGCAGGCGCAGGGGCAGACGGCGCCGGGCACCGGCGCGGGCCGCGGCCGCGAGCCGGCCACGGCGGTCAGGGGTTGGCATCGGAAGTGGTGCTCCAGGGGACAGAGGAATGACGGGGCACGCGGAGGTGTCGGAGGACAGGCGTCGCGGGGTTCCGGGGAGCGTTTCGAAAGCAGCGTCGTGCGCCCGCGGGGCGGGCCCGGCGGGACTTTCGAAACCCGCCCTAGCCGCCGACGAGCGTGCCGAGTCCGAGGACGTCCGCGCCGGTCGGCGACGGGCTGCTCTCACCGGTGGCGGACGCACTGGCGGTGGGCGAGGGAGTGGTGGGGTGCGACGGGGCGGCGGGGGCCGTGGTCACCGTGGAGCCCGAGGTGTCGTGCGTCGTCCGCGCCGACGGCTCGAGCTTCGAGGACGCCGTCGGCTCGGTCGGGCGCGAGGTGGCGGGAGATGTCACGGTGCCGGCACCCGAGGACGCTTCCGAGGCGATGCCCTGCGTCACTTCGGCGGTCGGGGCGGCATCGGCCGGATCCGAGGGCTCCGCGGACTGCGACGGCACCGACGACGGATCGACCTGGCTCACGGGCGCGTCGTCGTCCTGTGCGGGCACGGGCAGCCAGGGCGCGCTCGAACTGCCGGAGAGCAGGGTGGCGACGATGACGACCGAGTAGACGGCACAGGACACGCCAATGGCCATGCCCAGTCGGCGCAGCACACGGCTGCGGCGGCCCGACTCGTCGACGAAGACGGGGCTGCCGGTGCTGTCGAGGTCGTCGGGACGGCCGATCACGGAGGTGCTCTCGGTGGCCGGCCAACCGACGGCGGACATCTGCACGGTGAGTTCGTGCGGGTCGTTGAGCGGTTCGTCCGATTCCTGGACCGGGGCCTGGGCCTGGGCCGGAATCGCGGCCTGGACCTTCGTCCGGGCCGAGTCCCGAGTCCGAGCCGGGGCCGGAGCGAGACCCGGACCCGCGAACGGGTGGCGCGGCGCCCGGCTGTTCGGCAGGGCGACCGTCTCAGGAGCCGACTGCCCGGACTTGTTCAGGTCCGCCCGGAGCGTCCGGGTCTCGGCCGTGTCGCTCCGGCCGTCGACTCCGCTCCGGTCGACCGGGTCGACTTCGACCCCGGACGCATCGATCGCCTCTTCGGATACGGCGTCTTTCCGCCACATGTTCACGTACCCCATCCCCCACCGGAATTGTCATGGATGTGCGGACAATTCCGAGCGCACCTCGGCCGCACCAGGCCCCCGCCTGCCCCGAGCATCCCCGTCTACCTGACGCTGGACGCTAAACCTAGCTCACGCGTACGAAGCGTGCAGTTTATGTTCGAGGAGTGAACAGTAACGGATGTTCAAAGGTGTCTAAAAACTGACCCTGGCAGGAACTTGTCGCACAACGGGCGGCAACGGACCCGCAAAACAGGCCGCAAAGGCGCCTGATCATGACAAAGCACTGCATGTTCTGACAGAACCGACAACGGTGATGGAAGAGGACAGGAGCAGAGGGCGGCAACGGGGGCCGGGAACGGGGAGGGCCGTTCAGCCCTGCGTCGCCCGGTCCGCCCGGGAGGCCATCCAGTCCCGGTAGTGCGTGGGGGCGATGCGGGAGCCCTCCGGCGCGGTCAGGACATCACCCTTGGGCACGGAGAACATCCCGGCGGTGTCGTCGGTGACGACCTGGCCCGCTCCGCCCTCGGCCGCGAGGGTGAGACTCCCCAGCTCGTCGAGGGGGAAGACCTCGGGACCCGCGACGTTCAGGGTGCCGTTGAGCGGCGCGCCCACGGCGACGTCGGCCACCGCGGCCGCGACGTCCGCGGCGGCGATGGGCTGGAGCGGGGTGCTGGGCAGCCGGACGGTCTCGCCGTCCGTGGTCCAGGACAGCACGGCGTCGACGAACTCCATGAACTGCGTGGCCCGTACGACGGAGTACGGCAGACCGCCGTCCTTGAGCAGATCCTCCTGAAGGACCTTCGCCCGGTAGTAGTCCAGCTCGGGCACCTCGTCCGCGCCCACGATGGACAGCACCACCACATGTCCGACGCCCGCCGCGCGGCTCGCCTCCAGCAGATTGCCCATCGACGTACGGAAGAACTCCGGTGAGGCTTCGTCGAAGGTGGGCGAGTTCGTCAGGTTGACGACCACCTCGGCCTCCGCGAGCGCGGCGGCCAGCCCTTCGCCGGTGAGGACGTCCACTCCCGTGGACAGGGAGAGCGCCGTCGCCTCGTGGCCCTGCGCCTTCAGCCGGGCGACCACCCGTGAGCCGATCAGACCCGTACCGCCGAGAACCGCGATCTTCATGTCCGTTCCTTTCGTCGGGTTCACCGCCCGTCGCCGTCCGGTGTCACCGACGACGCCTCCGGCGCGGGCGGTCGGGGTGCGCCGCGCGGCGTGCCGCGTAGCCGATGGGCAGGTAGCGGACCCGCTCGGGCAGCAGCGGGAAGAGGGTGCGCACGACCGCGCCGAACCCGCGCAGCAGGCGTTCGTCCCAGGGCGTCCACGCCAGGCCGAGACGGTCACGCGCCACGGGCGGCAGCAGGCCGACGGTGACGAACACGCGCAGCCGGGTCAGCGGTGGATGGAGCACCGGCCACAGCAGTCGTACGGGGGCGGACGCGCCCGGGGGCGCGGGGACGGGGCGGCGCGGGTCGAGGAGTTCCCGCGCCACCGGCGTCATCTCCAGTTCGTCGCGGACCATCGCGTCGAAGTACGTCCAGTACTCCTCGGGGCTCTCCGGCATGTCGCGGTCCTTGATGCCGAGGATGCGTCCGAGCTGCCGGAGTTCGTCGTAGAGACGGCGGCTCTCGGCGGGAGTCAGAGGCCGTGAGAGATACCGGGCGGCACGCAGGAAGACGGGGTACGCGGTCGCGTGGACCCAGGCGTAGCAGGCGGGCGTGAGTGCGTGGTAGGGGCGGCCCCGGGTGTCGGTGCCGTTGATGGCGCGGTGCAACCGGCGCAGTCGGCGCCCCTCCTCGGCGGCGCGCTCACCGCCGTAGATCCAGAGCTGGAGCGACTCCAGGGACCGGTCGAGGCGCCCCCAGGGGTCGGTGCGGAACACGGAGTGCTCGTCGACGCCCGCGCCGACCGCCGGGTGTGCGACCTGGAGGACGAAGCCTGCGGGCAGCGAGAACAGCAGACGGCGGTCACCTGCGATGTCCCAGAGGATCGTCTGCGGAGTGAGCGGGTCCGGTTCCCCGCGGGCGGTCCTGGCTTCCGTGTCGGTCACGGTCCTCACCTCGGCAGAGCGGTCCTGGCGCCTCCGCCTCTCCGTGTTGCCCGGAGCGGGCCATCGGGAAACATTTATCACTTCTTTATCTCGTGACACGGCAAGCACCATCGGTCCCGCCCGTCCCGCCCGCTCCGGAGCGGGCGGGAGCGGTATCCACGGAAGCCCTCCGTCCGGCGATTACCGCTGGTTAACGTCACCCCATGGCTGAGACTCAGAACCCTCAGGACCGTCAGCACCCCCAGGACGCTCAGACCCCTCATCACCTGCCCGGCGGGCTCCGTTCCGCCCCGCTCAGACGCTTTCTGGCCGCCGTGGCGGGGGCGACCGCCCTGGTCGCCCTCAGCGTCGGCGTCGCCCTCGCCGCGGGCTCGGACGACGGCTCCGGTCCCGTCCCCTCCCTGTCGAGCCCGGTCGAGCCCGTCGAGGACACCGTCGGCGGCAGCGTCGGGGTCAGCGGCGGCACCGACAACACGAGTGACGGCAGCAGCGAGGACATCGGCGGCGGCACGTCCGACGGCTCGAGCACCGGAGGCGTGGCGGGCGGTGTGACACCGACGTCCACGACTCCGGACGACCCCACGGTCTACCCCGAGCCCACCACCTCGGGCGAGCCCTCCGCACCGAGCGACCTGGCCGAACTCGAACGACGCGTCACGGAACTCGACAGAAAGGTCGACCAGCTCCCCACGAAGCGGGAACTGGCCGACGCGCTGCGCGCCTTCGCCGACGAGCTCGACCGGGCCGGCGGACCGACCGGGCGCGCCCACTGATCACCGGACCGGCGTACGACCGGCACGGACCTCCGCGGCCGGGCGCGCGCCCGGCCGCGGAGGTCCGCCTCCGGAACGTCACGCAAGGCCGACCACGTGTGTGGTCGGCCTTGCGTCTCCCGGCACGGCCGGGTCACCAGGACGCGTAGGACCCCTCGGGGCGGCTGTCGCCCGCGGCCGGGGCGGCGGAGTCCGCGTAGTGCGGCTGCGGCGCCTCGTGGGCCGGCGGCTGCGACCCGGGCACCTCGTACGACTGCGGCTGCGACGGCTGCCGCGGCTGCCACTGGGACACCTCGAAGGCCTGCGGCACCTCGTACGCGGGCGCCGACACATAGGTCGGCTGCTCCTCGGTGCCGACCATCATGTCGGGGTCGAACATCACGATCACCGCCGCGACCAGCAGGACGATGAAGGGGCCGACCAGCATGAGCAGGAGGAACCCGAGCAGGCTCGTGGACGACTGCGAGGAGTCGATGACGCCGTCGACGTGGACGGAGACCGCGGCCATGCCGGTGTAGTGCATACCGGTGACGGCGACTCCCATCACCAGGCTCGCGCCCAGGGTGGACCAGAGTCGCTGGATGGAGACGGCCGCCCACAGGGCCGCCGTCGCGGCGACGACGGCGATGACGACGGACAGCACGACGGTCATCGCGTCGTAGTTGATGGTGCCGTGGGCGTCCATGGCCGCCATGCCGAGGTAGTGCATCGCCGCCACGCCGACGCCGGTGACGGTTCCCGCGACCGCGAGGTTGGAGCGCGACGCACCGCGGTAACCGACGAGGAACACACCGACGGCCACGACGGCGATCGCGACGGCGAGGCTGAGGAGGGTGAGTCCGGAGTCGTAGCTGACCAGCGCGCCGCCGACGCTGAATCCGATCATGGCGATGAAGTGCATCGTCCAGATGCCGCAGCCGATCGCCACGGAACCCAGCGCCAGCCAGTTGGCCTTGCGGTCCGAGCGCCCCAGCGAGCGTGTCGTGCATCGCAGTCCCAGCGCGGCCCCCATGCAGGCCATGACGTACGCCGCGATGGGTGTCACGGCGCCGTAGTAGAAATTGGAGACGTCTGCGGTCATGAGGTGTTCCTTCAACTGCGTGGTGGCACAGGGCTGCGGTGAGCCGGACGGCGGGTGCGTCGGCACGGTGCTGCTGTGCGACCGCTCCGCCCGGCGTCCCGGAGCCGCGACGGGCCCGGGACCGCTGCCCGATCACTGCGATCGGGACGGCCGGGACACCAGCACGCGCGGCGGCACCCGACCGGGTTCGGTCGGCGGTTGTCGCCGGCCGCGTCGTGGGTCGGTCAGGCCGGGTGCGCACTGCGTCGCGCGAGGGCTCTGACGGGGAGTCAGAGCACCGGCGCCGGACGATCCGTGCGCCCCACCTGTCCGATGTGTTTACAAGTTAAACACACGCCTTTCACCCGTCTCCCACCCCTCACCCCCGGTTCGCCGAATCGACACGCGGACCACTGGAGGCGTTTGTCCTCGTCCGGCCGGATCGATCCCCGTGTTCCGTGTTCGACGCGGGTCAACAGTGCCACGCGATAAGACGAATGCCCCCAGAAAGCCGACTCGTACGGACTCACACCTCATGACCGTTTGCTCCCCTTGACGGGGATTTCACATCTACTCGACCCACTCGGTCTCTTGGTCCTGAACGGCTCCGGGCGGCGCGTCAGGCGTGGGCGTGCGGGTCCGCCGTCAGGTCGGCGAAGTCGGCCAGCATGTGCGCGGTGTGCGCGGGCAGGCCGGTGACGAGGCGGAACGCGTGGGCCGCCTGGTGCACCAGCATGCCGCCGCCGTGCAGCACCCGGGAGCCCTGCGCGCCGCCGGCCCTCAGCAGAGGGGTGCGCAGGGGGCGGTAGTTCAGGTCGGCCAGCCACAGCCGCGGGTGCAGCAGCCGGGCCGCGAGCGGCAGTCGGGGGTGGTGGACGGAGCCGACGGGTGAGGCGTTGACGAGCCCGTCCGCTTCCCCCATCACCGCCTCCAGCGCCTCGGCCGGGACGGCCCGGGCCCGCTCCCGGCCGCTGTGCTCGTTGAGCGCCTCGGCCAGGGCGACGGCACGGTCCCGGAGCGGGTCCACGACATGGAGGTGCCGCGCTCCCCGGTCGAGCAGGGCGTGGGCGACGGCCGCGCCGGCGCCTCCCGCGCCGAGCAGCACCACCTGGTCGAGGCGCGCGTCGGGAAGTCCGCGGGCGAACGCCTCGGAGAACCCGGCGAGGTCGGTGTTGTGGCCGACCGCCCGCCGGTCCGGGGTGAAGACGACGGTGTTGACGGCGCCGGCGCGTACGGTCGTCGGAGCCAGCCCGTCGAGATGGGGCATGACGAGCTGCTTGAAGGGGTGGGTGACGTTCAGCCCCGAGAAGCCGCAGTCACGGCAGGCACGGAGCAGTTCGTGCAGGTCGTGCCCGCTCGTCGGCTTGGAGCCGGCGTCGAGCAGCCGATAGAGGTAGCGCACACCGTGCCGGTCGGCTTCGGACTCGTGGAGCTGGGGGCTGAGCGAGTGGCCTATGTCGATACCGACGAGTCCGACGAGGTAGGAGTACTGGGTCACGGCGACTCCACGCGAGTAATGTACGAACTAGTTCGTTATCCATATCAGGACGGGTGCGCCGCGGGAAGTACCGCGACAAGCCCGGCCCGGCACGGGTGACGGCTCCGGCCCGGCACGGGTGACGGCTCCGGCCGGATGCGGGCGACGACCCCGGCCCGGCGCGCGGGGAACCCGGCCGTTCCGGTCGGCCGGGCGGGGAGAGCGGCGCGGACGGGTCGTCAGCATCCGCCCTGCGCCAGGCATCCGCCGACGCTCCGCGGACAACGCGTCGGCGCCCCGGGTTCAGCCCGTGTTCCGGGTGGTGCCCGGCGCGGCGAGCACCGGGTCCAGACCCGTGCTCAACAGGCTCAGATAGTGGGTGAGATGAGAGGCCGCGTCGAGCATGGCCAGGCCGCGCGCCCGCAGCCGGAGGTGCCAGTCGTCCAGGGCGCTGGACAGGGAGTCCCTGCCGTCGGCCGTGCGGATCTGCTGGACCACGGTGGAGATGTGGTCCAGCGGGTATCCCCCGCGCCGCAGGAGATGGGCGAGTTCGGCATCGCGTATGTCGCTCGGCCGGAAGACGCGGTATCCGCTGGCCGGGTCGCGCGCGGGGGTGAGGATGCCGACGTCCTCCCAGTTGCGCAGGGTGGCCGGGGTGACACCGAGCCGGCGCGCGAGTGCGCCGATGGTCCGGGGGACGGGGTCCGACAAGTGCCGCGGGCCGGCGTCGGACTCCGCCGTGAGATGGTCCACCGCCCTCCTGACGGCGTCGAGGGTGTCGCGGTCGCGCAGCAACTGACCGTGCCCGCGGTCGATGATCGTCAGGGCGCCGTCGAGCTCGTCGTCGTGGAGTGCGTTCATGATCCGGCCGCCGGCCGAGTAGCCGTATCCCGGAATCAGGGAGAGATAGACGCGCAGCGCCGCCACGTGCAGCTCGGTGTAGATCCGGTATCCGCTCTGCGTGCGCCCGGCCGGCGGGATGAACCCCTCCCGTTCGTAGTTGCGGACCGCCTGGGCCGAGAGCCCGTGTTCGCGGGCGAGATCGGATGGTCGCAAAGTGATCACCGGTTTTGAGTCTTCCAACATGACCGCAGGATCACAAAGTTCTCAGAAGTCTCAATGGTTGTTCAGCCGAACCGGGGAAGAACCCGATTCGGGACATGGGAGACTTCGTCCCCGCACCGCGGAGAAGACCGCCGCCGAGCCCCGGGACGTCGCGGAACCCGGTACCGGGGCGGCTGGAAGACCTGAACCGGGGGCGGCTTCGACGCCGGTCTCAGGGCGCCTTGAAGAGCGTCGGGAAACGGGGTGCCAGCCAGGGCTTGCGGCCCCACACCAGGATCCGCCCCCGGGCGAGTGCCCCCCACTGCTCGCGTCGGCCGAGGGCCATCAGCAGGAAGGTGACCGGCTCGATGTGGATGGTGCAGTCCGGGCGGTCCGGCAGCCCCGGCTCGACGGACACCTCGCCGTCGGACAGGGACACACCGAAGCGGCCGCCGCTCCACAGCCGGATCGCGTAGCGGGCGGTCAGCCCGGCCGTGCGGGCGGGGTCGGTCACCCGCGGCATGGCCGTGAGGAGGAACGGCAGGGTCAGCTCGACCCGGGCCCGGTCGACCATGTGCGGACGGCCCAGGGCGCGGGCGAGGTCGTAGCCGTGGCCGAGCATGTGGGTGAGCAGGTACGACCCCAGCACCTGGGGGGTCATCGGGCCCAGCGGGCTGACGAGGGTCCCCTCGGCCGCGGTGCCCTCGTCCCACAGCTCGAGGTAGGCGTCGGCGGTCGCGACGATCATCGCGGCCAGCGGCTCGGCCCGGCGCTCGTCGAAGGCGGCGAGCGCCTGCTCGTTGGCCGCGGCGAGGCTCTGCGGTGTGCCGTCCCCGTAGCCGCGCGGACGTCCTGCTGCGATGTCGGCCATCAGTTCGTTGGCCTGCGCCAGGTGCGCCGCCGCCTGCCCGACGCTCCACTCCGCCCCCGGTATGGGAAGCCCCGTGTCCGCGCCCCCGCGCAGCAGCGCGGCGATCTCCTCGGCGGTGTCCCGGATGGCCGCGCCGAGCCCCTCGGGCAGCGTGCCTCGTACGTCCTGCCCAGCCACTGGTTCCACGCCGTTCCCGTCCTCGATCTCGCGCTGTGCCGTGTGCGGGCGCGACCGGTGGGGCGCACGCATGACGCGTCACCGGGGAGTAGACCAGGCGACGGCGGCCGCGACAAGACACGCGGGCAGGGGGACGCGGACCGAGGAGAGGTCCGGCGGCGTCCGGCTCGCGGGCGGCCCGACGCCGGCGCGGGACAGCCCTTAGGGCCTGTCCGGCGGATCATGCCGCAGACGCGGGGTCTGGCACGCCCAGCTGCGGCGTTGTCGTCACTCGCCGACATCCCCCAGCCTTCGGCCGGGAGGTGCCCCCACCGCGTCGACTCCCTCCTCCGCCTTGCATCTGGACGCACCAGACCCCGCTCACCCGGGCTGATGGGGCATCGCCGCTTTCCTGCGACTTGATCCGCCGGACAGGCCCTAGGGTGCGGGCATGAGTTCGTACCGCTATCTCTCCGATCTGTTCTCGCTGGACGGCCGGGTCGCCGTGGTGACGGGCGGCAGCTCCGGCATCGGCCGGGGTATCGCCGGGGCGCTGGCCCGAGCCGGCGCGAGTGTGGTGGTCGTGGCCCGCAGAGAGTCGGAACTGGCCGCCACGGTCGACGAGTTGACTGCGGACGGCTGCCGGGCGGCCTGGGTGGGCGCGGACCTGGGCACCCGCGAGGGGGTGCGCGCGGCGGCGGAGCGGGCGGCCGCGGTCTTCGGCGAGCCGGACATTCTCGTCAACAGCGCCGGGATCAATCTGCGGCCGCCGATGGACGAGCTGGGCGAGGAGGTGTGGGACGCCACGATGGCGGTGAACCTGGAGGCGCCCTTTCTGCTGGGACAGCGGTTCGGGCCCGGCATGGCCGAGCGGGGTTTCGGGCGGATCATCCATGTCACCTCCCAGCAGGCGCACCGGGCGTTCGTGCAGAGCGGCGCCTACGGGGTCTCCAAGGGCGCGTTGGAGTCGCTGGCCCGCTCCCAGGCCGAGGCCTGGTCGCCGTACGGAGTCACCGCCAACACGCTGGTGCCCGGCTTCGTCATGACCCCGCTCAACGCACGGCTGTCCTCCGACCCGGAGCGGGTGGCGGAACTGGCCGCGCGCACGATGGTCGGACGCAACGGTCTGGCCGAGGACTTCGCCGGTGCGGCGGTGTTCCTCGCCGGGCCCGCGTCCGGCTATGTCACCGGGCAGTCGATCTTCGTCGACGGCGGCCTCTCCGTCCACTGAGCCCGGCGCCACGGAGGTTCGGCCGATCGGCGCAAGTCGCCCGTGCCCGGCGTGTGGTCCGGGCCTTCGCGTGGTTCGGTGTCGGCAGGAGCCGCCCGGACGTCCGGGCGCGGCCGCCCTCCTGAGGAGGAGTTCCCGATGGCCTCGGACCGGCAGCCCGTACCACCGCGTCCCGCGGCACCGCCGCCGCTGTCCGAGGCGGCCTTCCGTGACCTGTACCACCGGTTGCGGGGCGGGGCCCGGGGCGGTACGGAGGGACGGCGTGGCGCGCTGGACCGGCTGACGGCGGAGCGGGTGGTGGCGGCCGCCGCGGAGGTCCGGTGCGGCCGCACCGTCTCGCTGGCCGCCACCGTCGAGACGCACGACGCCCCGGACTGCCCCGAGCCCGCGTCCCACCGGATGACGGCTCCCACGCACGACGCGAGCGACACGTCCGGGCTCGTGTTCGCCCGCGACCGGTTCGCCATGAACGTGCACGACGACGTCGACAGCCACCTCGACGCGCTGTGCCACGTGATCTTCGACGGCGAGCTGTACGGCGGCGTCCCGGCGAGCACCGTGACACCGGAGGGTGCGGGCGCGCTCGGTGTCGATCTGGTCCGGGACGGCATCGTCGGCCGGGGCGTCCTCCTGGACGTCCCGCGGCTGCGCGGGGTGCCCTGGCTCGAACCCGGCGACCAGGTGACCGCCGAGGACCTCGTCGCGGCCGAGACCGCGCAGCGCACCACGGTCGGACCGGGTGACCTGCTGTTCGTGCGCGTGGGGCACCGGCTGCGGCGGCGCAGTCTCGGCCCCTGGGACGTGACACGGGCCCGGGCGGGCCTGCATCCGACGGCGATGGACTTCCTGGCCGAGCGGGGCGTGTCCGTCCTGGGGTCGGACGGCAACAGCGACGCGGCCCCCAGCACGGTGGCCGGGGTGGCGTTTCCCGTGCACGTGCTGGCCGTGAACGCCATGGGGCTGCATCTGCTGGACTGGCTCGACCTCGAGGAGCTGGCGGCGGTGTGCGAGCAGCAGGAGCGCGGGCACTTCCTGTGCGTGGTCGCCCCGCTGCGGCTCCCGGCGGCCACCGGCTCCCCGGTGAACCCGATCGCCGTGCTGTGACCTCTCGGGTGCCCAGGCGGCTCCGGGTGCCGCACTCCCGTACGGCGCGTACGTTCGAGGGAGGGAGATCCGCACCGGCCGCGGACCGCGCCGACAAGGACGGTGGTTGCCATGGACGCCCTGCCCCCGTACGACGTCATCGTCATCGGCACCGGTGCCGGCGGCGGCACGCTGGCCCATCGCCTGGCCCCCTCGGGCAAACGGATCCTGGTCCTCGAACGCGGCGGCTATCTGCCGCGCGAGCGCGACAACTGGGACTCCACGGCCGTGTTCGTGAAGGGCAAGTACCGGGCCCCGGAGTTCTGGCTGGACCGGCACGGCGACGAGTTCCCGCCGGAGGTGAACTACTACGTCGGCGGGAACACCAAGTTCTACGGCGCGGCGCTGTTCCGGCTGCGTCCCGAGGACTTCGGCGAACTCCGCCACCATGACGGCATCTCCCCCGCCTGGCCCATCGGTTACGACGACCTGGAGCCGTACTACACCCAGGCGGAGCACCTCTATCTGGTGCACGGCCGGCACGGCGAGGACCCCGGGGAGGGGCCGTGCAGCGCCCAGTACGCCTATCCCCCGGTCGAACACGAGCCGCGGATCGCGCAGTTGAGCCTGGACCTGGAGAAGCAGGGGCTGCACCCCTTCCATCTGCCGATCGGGGTGAACCTCACCCAGGACGAGAACGGCCGGGCCACCCACTCCAGCGTCTGCATCCGCTGCAACCGCGTGGACGGCTTCCCCTGTCTGGTCCGGGCCAAGTCGGACGCCCAGGTCATCTGTGTGGAACCGGCGCTGACGCACCCGAACGTGGAGCTGGTCACCGACGCCCGGGTGACCCGGCTGGAGACCGACCCCACCGGACGCAGCGTCACCGGCGTGGTCGCCGAGCTGCCGGACGAGCGGGAGGCCCGGTTCTCGGCGGACGTCGTGGTCGTGGCGTGCGGGGCCGTCAACTCGGCCGCGCTGCTGCTGGCTTCGGCGAACGACCGGCATCCGCGCGGTCTGGCGAACAGCTCCGACGTGGTCGGCCGGCACTACATGCGCCACAACAACCTCGCGCTGATGGCGATTTCGAAGGAGCCCAACGACACCCAGTTCCAGAAGACCCTCGCCCTGCACGACTGGTATCTGGGGGCGGACGACTGGGAGTTCCCGCTCGGCGGGATCCAGATGCTCGGCAAGTCGGACGCCGAGCAGATCCACGGCGAGGCCCCGCGCTGGGCGGGAGCGGTCACACCGGACCTGCCGTTCGAGGTCCTGGCCCATCACGCCGTCGACTTCTGGCTGTGCGGGGAGGACCTGCCGCGACCGGACAACCGGGTGACCCTGGAGGACGACGGGCAGATCCGGCTCACCCTCGACGAGGACAACAACACCGCAGGTCTCGAGCGCCTGCGCCACAAGTTGCAGCGCATGCTCGGCCGGCTGGGCATGCACGAGCACCGGCTGCTGTCCCACAGCATCTACCTGCACAAGGGGATGCCCATCGGTGCCACCGCGCACCAGGCCGGCACGGTGCGGTTCGGCACCGATCCGGCGTCCTCGGCCCTCGACGTCGACTGCAAGGCGCACGACCTGGACAACCTCTACGTCGTCGACACCAGCTTCTTCCCGAGCATCGGCGCGGTCAATCCGTCGCTGACGGCCATGGCGAACGCCCTCCGGGTGGGCGACCACCTGCTGGAGCGGCTGGGCTGAGTCGGCATCGACGCCCGCCCACGGCGCGACCGGGGCTCGGGCGGCAGCGACACCCGCCCACCGCGCGGCACGGCCGGGCCGAGGCGGCTGCGGCGCCCGGACGCCGACCGGGCGAAGATCCTCCGCCGGGCAGCGCAACGCGGTCCGCCCCGACGTGCCCCCGTCTCTCCCCGGTGCTTGTCTGATGCGCGGATCTCCGGGCACCAGGCCCGGTGGACGCAGGCACGCGGCGAAGGGGCAGGACATCGTGAGTTCCACCGAGGGGACACCCCGGGGCGTGAACCTCGCCCACCTGCTGCAAGGGCAGAAGGCGCTGGTGACCGGCGCGAACTCCGGTATCGGCCGGGCCACGGCCGTGGCGCTGGGCCGGGCGGGGGCCGATGTCGTGGTCAACTACGTGACCGGCGGCGACGAGGCGGAGAAGGTGGTCGAGGAGATCACCGGCTTCGGGGTCCGGGCCGCCGCCTACGAGGCGGACGTCTCCGACGAGCAGCAGGTCGTCGCCATGATGGACCGGATGGTCCGGGAGTTCGGCACGATCGACATCCTGGTCGCCAACGCGGGACTCCAACGGGACGCGCCCTTCACCGAGATGACCGTCGCCCAGTGGCAGAAGGTCCTGGACGTCAATCTCACCGGGCAGTTCCTGTGCGCCCGAGAGGCCACGAAGGAGTTCCTGCGGCGGGGAGTCGTGCCCGAGGTGTCGCGCGCGGCCGGGAAGATCATCTGCATGAGCTCGGTGCACCAGGTCATCCCCTGGGCCGGGCACGTCAACTACGCCTCCTCCAAGGGCGGGGTGCAGATGATGATGGAGACCCTGGCCCAGGAGCTCGCCCCGAAGAAGATCCGGGTGAACGCGATCGCCCCCGGGGCCATCAGGACCCCCATCAACCGCAGCGCCTGGGAGACGCCAGAGGCCCAGCGGGATCTGCTGCGGCTCATCCCCTACGACCGGATCGGCGATCCCGAGGACATCGGCCACGCGGCCGTGGGCCTCGCCTGCGACCTCATGGACTACGTCGTGGGCACCACCCTGTACGTCGACGGCGGGATGACGCTCTTCCCGGGCTTCGCCACCGGCGGCTGACCGCCCGCGCACCGGTCCTCGGGAGACACATGCACACGACGCTCACCTGGCTGACCGACCCGCCGCCGCAGTTGCTCCCGGCCAGGTCGATGATGGCCTTCACCTTGGCCTCCCACATCATCCTGGTGCCGCTGGGCGTGGCGCTGCCGCTGATCACGCTCGTCATGCACGGCTACGGCCTGCGCCGTGGCGACGCCACCGCGCTGCTCCTGGCCCGGCGGTGGTCGGCCGTCATGGCGGTGCAGTTCGCGATCGGCGTGGTCACCGGCACGGTGCTGTCCTTCGAGTTCGGGCTGCTGTGGCCCGGGATGATGGGCCGGTGGGGTGATGTGTTCGGGATCGGCTTCGGCGTCGAGGCGTGGGCGTTCTTCCTGGAGGCCGTGCTCATCGCCGTCTACCTCTACGGCTGGCGCAGGCTGCCCTCCCGGACCCACTTCCTGCTCGCGCTGCCCCTGCCGCTGGTGGCCCTGCTCGGCGCCTTCGGCATCCTGGCCGCCAACTCCTGGATGAACACCCCCCGGGGCTTCACCCTCGACTCCGCGGGCAACCCGGTGGACGTGCGGATCTGGAAGGCGATCTTCACCCCCATGTTCGGCCCGGAGTACTGGCACTTCGTCTTCGCGATGTTCGTCACGGCGGGCTATGTCACGGCGGGCGTCTACGCCACGGGCTGGCTGCGCGGCCGCCGGGACCGCTACCACCGGCTCGGCTTCACGGTCCCCTTCACGCTCGCCGCGGTGTGCACGCCCGTGCAGTTCGTGCTCGGAGACTCCATCGCCCGGCAGGTGTTCCACAAGCAGCCGGTGAAGTTCGCGGCCATGGAGATCGTCTGGAAGACCGACACCCACGTCCCGGAGTACCTGTTCGGCCGACTGCACCCGGACGGGACGGTCTCCGGCGGCATCAAGATCCCGCAGCTCGACTCCGTCCTGGCCGGCTTCCGCCCGGACACCCGGGTCACCGGACTGACGGCGGTCCCCGCGAGCGACCGGCCGACGCCCACCCAGGCCACCATCGTCCACTGGACCTTCGACATCATGGTCGGCATCGGCTCCCTGCTGCTCCTGCTCGCCCTGTGGTACGGCGTCCTGTGGCTCCGGCGCCGAAGGCTGCCCGCCTCCCCCTGGTTCTACCGTGGCGCGGCGTGCGCGGGCGTGGCCTCCGTGGTCGCCGTCGAGTGCGGCTGGATCACCACCGAGGTGGGCCGCCAGCCCTGGATCGTCTACCAGAACATGAGGGTCGCCGAGGCGGTGACGGCCACCCGCTCCACCAGCCTGTGGATCATGTTCGGGCTGGTCGTCGTCGTGTACGTCTTCATCTTCGGATCGCTGCTCGCGGTGCTGCTCAGGATGCGCTCACGCTGGCGGCTCGCCGACGAGCGGGGCGGCCCGCGGCCGCCGCGGGAGACACCGGAGGGGGATGTGCCGGAGACGGACACGCCGTACGGGCCGCGCTCCGCCGGGAGCCGGCTGTGATCGCGGGGGTCATCGCCGTCGTCCTGCTGCTCGCGATCGCCGCCTACGCCTGCGGCGGAGGCACCGACTACGGCGCCGGCTTCTGGGACCTGACGGCGGGCGGCGCGGAGCGCGGCAAGCGCCCGCGCCGGCTGATCGACCATGCGATGGAGCCGGTCTGGGAGGTCAACAACGTCTGGCTGATCTTCGTGCTGGTCGTCATGTGGACGGGTTTCCCCGTCTTCTTCCAGCAGGTCTTCACCACGATGTGGCTGCCGCTGGCGCTGGCCGCCGTGGGCATCGTGCTGCGCGGCGCCGGCTTCGCCCTGCGCAAGCCCGCCCGGCGGCTGGCCGGGCGGCGCCTGTACGGGGCGGTGTTCGCCGTCTCCTCGCTGCTGACGCCGTTCTTCCTCGGTGCCGCGGCCGGCGGGGTGGCCTCGGGCCGGGTGACCGCGACGACGACGGCGTCCACGGACGTCTGGGCCAACCCCACCTCCCTGCTGTTCGGTCTGATGGCCGTCGCGGCCACGGCGACGCTCGGCGCCGTCTTCCTCGCCGCGGACGCCCGCCGCTTCGCCGCGCCGGACCTGGACCGCTACTTCCGCCGACGCGCCCTGGGCGCCCTCGCCGCGGTCGCCGTGCTCGCCGTCGTCACCCTGTTCGTCACCCACGGGGACGCGCCCCATGTGTGGCACGGGCTCACCCACGGTGCGGGGCTGTTCTTCGTCGTCGTGGCGGTGCTGGCCACGCTCGCCACCGCAGGGCTGCTGGTCCGTCCCTCCGGAGCGTGGTCCCGGGTCGCGGCGGTCGGCGTGGTCGCCTCGGCCGTCGTCGCCTGGGGCATGGCGCAACGCCCCTATCTGATCCCGACCTCGCTGACCGTCGCCGACGGCGCGGGCGCCCCCACCACGCTGCGCTGGCTGGGCCTGATCACCCTCGTCGCCGTCCTGCTGGTCTTCCCCGCGGTCGCCCTGCTGTACTGGCTGGACACCCACGGCGAGCTGGAGGGCCTGACCGACGCCGATCTGCGGCGCGACGGCGCGGGCGAAGAGACCTGAACCACCGCCGGACTACTTCTTGTCGAGGGCCGCGTCCAGGGTGAGGGCCGAGTCGATGAGGGCGAGATGGGTGAACGCCTGCGGGAAGTTGCCGAGCTGACGCCCCGTCGGGTCGATCTCCTCGGAGTACAGGCCCAGGTGGTTGGCGTACCCCATCATCTTCTCGAACGTCAGCCTCGCCCGGTTCGTGCGTCCCGCGCGCGCCAGGGCGTCGACGTACATGAACGTGCACAGCGAGAAGGTGCCCTCCGAGCCGCGCAGACCGTCCGGCGAGGCCTCGGGGTTGTACCGGTAGACCAGGCTGTCGCTGACCAGTTCCTGCTCCATGGCGTCCAGGGTCGCCGCCCACATCGGATCCACGGGGGTGAGGAATCCGACCGTCGCCATGCGCAGCAGCGAGGAGTCCAGGACCTCGCTGCCGTAGTGCTGGACGAAGGCCCGCCGGTCGTCGCTCCACCCCTTGGCCATGACCTGCTCGTAGACGGCGTCCCGCTCGGCCTTCCAGCGGTCGGCCGCGGACGGCCATCCTTTCGCGTCGGCGAGTCGCACCGCGCGGTCGAAGGCCACCCACGACATCACCCGGCCGTACGTGAAGTCCTGACGGCCGCCGCGCGTCTCCCAGATGCCCTCCTCCGCCTGGTCCCAGTGGTCGGCCAGCCATTC
Organism: Streptomyces sp. NPDC104096; assembly: GCF_055584385.1. Lineage (NCBI taxonomy): Bacteria > Bacillati > Actinomycetota > Actinomycetes > Kitasatosporales > Streptomycetaceae > Streptomyces > Streptomyces sp. NPDC104096. The sequence continues at coordinate 54,915 of NZ_JBVJMD010000048.1, read as the reverse complement.
CAGGTCCGTCCGCAGCGAGGTCCATCCCCCGTGCCCCAGCTCAAGGCCATGCTGGTGCCCGAAGTAGATGCTGTCCAACGCCTCGCCATAGATGTCCAGTTGGAGCTGGGTGGCGGCGCCGTTGCCGATCCGCACCGGGGCGGAACGTCCGTAGCCCTCCCAGTGGTCGAGGATCTGCTCGTCCAGGTCGGAGGAGCCGTCGACCTTGTACATGATGTTGAGCGGACCCGTGCTCCCGTCGCTGCCGGCGCGCTCCTTGACCCGGTCGCCCAGCCAGAGGACGAACGCCCTGGCCTCCTCCGTGAAGCCGAGCCCCAGCAGGGCGTACACGGAGAAGGAGGCGTCCCGGATCCAGGTGAAGCGGTAGTCCCAGTTGCGTTCGCCGCCCAGTTGCTCGGGGAGCGCCGCCGTCGGGGCGGCCACCAGGCCGCCGCTGGGCGCGAAGGTCATGAGCTTCAGCGTGATCGCGGAGCGTTCCACCACCTCGCGCCAGCGCCCGGTGTAGCGCGACTGGGCCAGCCAGGAGCGCCAGAACCCGGCCGTCTCCTCGAAGAGCCGTTCGTGTTCCGCGCGCCGGATCTCCCTCGGCGGCCCCTCGGCACCCGTCTCCAGGATCAGCCCGCGCTGCTGTCCGGCCTCCAGGGTGAACGAGACCTGAAGGTCGCCTTCCCGGTGCGTCAGCACGTCCGAGAGCCGCTCGTCGTCCGGCTCCCGGATGGGGTGCACGGTGAGTTCCGCGCCGTCCTCCGCGACGAAGACCGCTCCGTGCTGGGTGAGATGCGCCTCGTGCCTGCTGCGCCCGTAGTCGAACCGTGGGGCGATCTCGACGTCGAACGTCATCGTGCCGCGGACGCACCGGACCAGGCGGACCAGCCGGTGATGGCGCGTGGCCGTCGTGCCGGTCACCGGCATGAAGTCGATCACCTCACCGGCGCCCGCCTCGGTCATGAACCGGGTCACCAGGATCGCGGTGTCGGGCAGGTACAACTGTTTGGTCGAATGGGTCGGGTGCGCCGGCCGGACCGTGCAGTGCCCGCCGTTGCGCTTGTCCAGTAGCGCCCCGAACACGCTCGGCGAGTCGAACCGTGGGGAACAGAACCAGTCGACCGCCCCCTCCGTGGTCACCAGCGCCGCGGTCTGCAGGTCACCGATGAGCCCGTGATTCTCGATCAGCGGGTAGTCGTCCATCGGGCGCCCCTTTCCGTGTGACTCACCCGGCCGCGCCGCCTCGACCAGCGTAGGCCGGGGGCCCTGCTCCGGCTCGTCGGGCCCGGTGACCACTGCCTTCCTTGTGCCGCCGGTCCACGGGCACCGCGGTTTCGCACTCGCGTCCCGGTGTCGGCAGGATGGGGCCATGAGCGAGATCCGTACCCCCCGTCTCGTCCTGCGCCGATGGCTGGACGACGACCTTGTCCCCCTGTCCGAGATCCAGGCCGATCCGGCGGTGATGCGCTGGATCGACGACGGCGTGCCGCGCTCCCTGGACCGCACCGCCCAGGACATCGAGGACTGGGAGGAGGAGTGGGACGAGGAAGGCTTCGGGATCTTCGCGGTCGAGCTCCTCGGGTCCGGTGAACTGGCCGGTGCGGTCGGTCTGTACGTACCGGACGCACCGGCCGAGGTGGCCGGCCAGGTGGCGATCTGCTGGCGGCTCGGACGGGTGTTCTGGGGGCAGGGGTACGCCTCCGAAGCCGCCCACGCGGCACTGGAGTTCGCGCTTCAGGACCGGGGCATCGACCGGGTCGTCGCCGTCTGCCGGACCGGCGACACCGCGTCCGCGAACGTGCTCGACAAGCTCGGCATGCAACCGGAGGGCGTCACCGAGGACCCCGTGCACGGCCACGACCTGAGGCTGTACGGCATCGACCTCACCGAGTACCAGGACTGACACCACGCCCTCGGGCCGCACGGGACGACCGGGCGGCCCGGCCGGTGCCCGCGTCGCGGAACGGGGGCGGTCAGTGCGCGGCGAACTGCACCCGGGTCGCCTGTACGGCGTCCGGCCGCAACGCGATCCCTTCGACGGTCAGTTGCTCCCCGTAGATGTCGGTGATCCGGATCGCGCCGCCGCACCCGCCGCCGTCCTCGGCGAGGAAGTAGTCGTACTCGGCCCGGGGCAACCGCCGCCAGCCGTCGGCCGTACGGGTTTCCAGGCGGGCCACGGGATTGCGGTGGCCGATGACCTGGATCGCGCACCAATAGCGGCTGGACCCGGTCTTGTACCGGAGCGAGAGGGTGCCGGTCGCACGGGGACTCACCAGCTCCCAGGTGATCGGGATCCGTCCGGCCGAGAGGTCGGCGAGTTTCGCGAACGCCTGTGTGCTGAGGTCGAGTTGACCGGGCGCGCAGGGCAGCGGGCACTCGTTGACGATCCGGACCGTGACGGACGCGCCGCCGCTGGTGCGGACGCGTACATACGCCCCGCACGCCTGGGCCGACTCGTAGTCGGTGTGGTTCATCGCCGCGACCATGAGGTCGTCGGCCGGCCCGAAGAGGCAGGCGCCGTCACCGTCTCCGGCGTCGTAGGACGTGGCGACGCCCCGGTAGGGGGTCCCGGGCCGGATCCGTCCGGCGAGGACGGCCTCGGCGGGCGCCGGCCGCCCGGTGCCGGTGGCCGACGGCCGTGCCGCGGCCGCGGCCTCGGTGGTCGCGGCAGCCGTCGCGCTCGGGGACGTTCGCGCCGTCGCCGATGCCGTCGGCGACGGTGTCGCGGCCGGTACGGTCGTACGGGCGTCGGCGGCGGGCGTGGCCGCGGCCCGGCCGGTGTCCGTGCCGGGGCCGGACGGGGACGCCGTCACCAGATGGACGAGGACGCCCACGGCGACCAGCGCCAGCACCGCGCCACCCGTCAGTCCGACCCTGCGCCTGCGGCTGCGCGCGGCCCGCCTGGTTGCCCTCATGTCCATCCGTTCGGAAGTCCGAGTCACGGTCGCGCCCCTCATCGGCCGCGAAGGACGGACAGGCTGCCGCCCTTCCGGACGAATCAGCTCCCGTCCATGCCGAACGCGTCGTGGGCCGGCCGCACCTCGACCGCCACGACATGGAAGTCGAGGACACGTCCGGCGATCTCGCGGGCCCGTTCCGGACTCGCGCAGTCGATCACGTAATAGGCCGTCAGCTGTTCGGCCGTCGCGCCGAACGGCCCGTCCGCGACGGTGGATCCATCGCCCCGCCACCTTATCGTCGTCGTGTCCCTCGGATAGGCGAGACCGGCTCCGTTGAGCAACTCCCCGGTTTCCGCGAGGTCCTGGTGGAGCGCTTCGTGTCTGCGGAACACATCGGCCCGCTCCGCCCGGGTCATCGCCTCGGTGGCGACGGGATCGGCGTACATCAGCACCATGTACTTCATGCCACGATCCTGGCAGCGCGGTCCGGCGAGCGCGGTCGATCGGCGCGTCCGCCACTCCGACCCGGCGAGATGGCGTTGCCGCGGACGCCGTGGGGACCGGACTCGGCCGCCCAGGTCCGGGTGAGGGTCTCCGTCGCCCCCTTGGAGGACGCGCGGACGGAGCCGATCGGGATGGCGAGCCGGGCGATCCACGACCCCAGGTCGATCACCGTGCCGCCGGCCGCCCCGATCATCGCGGGGGCGATCGCGGCGGTCAGGAAGAACGGGGCCTTCACGTTGACCGCGTGGATCCGGTCGAAGGTCTCCTCGCCGCGCTCGCGGTTGCGGCCGGTCACCGCCACCTGCGCCCCCTCGGCCGCGAAGGCCAGGGCGATCGCCCGGCCGCGGCCGGGTTCGATGTGAGGTCCCCCACCTGCCCTTGCCCAATCCATGAAGGTCTACCTAAGTTCGGCGGCATGTCCCCGCATGTTCCTCACATCCCCGACGATCCGGACGGCACCGAGCCGCGCGGGCCCGAGGCGGGTCCGCCGGACAGCGCCGCCCTGGCCGACTTCTCCGTGGACCTGACCTCGCACGAGATGCTGCGCCGCGCCCATGTGCTGGACGCCCTCGGCTCCGACTGGGACCCCGTGGCGGCACTGGAGGGCGAGGAGGCCGCGTACGCGCTGCTGTACTCCGGGCTCGACGAAGAACAGCGGCGCGTGTACGACGACCTGGTCTCGGCCGGTGTCCTTCCCCGCAGAGGAGACGGCCGTGCTGCCCCTTGATCCGCAGGCGGATCGTGGACGCAGGGCCTGGGTGCCCTGCCCGAGGTGCGCCGACCATCGCGCGTGCGACACCTGCGCGGACGGCCGCACCTGCTCGGCGCACTGGCGCTACCTCCTGTCCCACACCGGCAGCGTGCTCCACCTCCAGTGCCCGTCGTGCACCCATGTGTGGGAGCACGAGACCGGCTTCGGAGCCACCCGTTCCGCGCCGGACCGGATCACCGGCGGCCTTCGGCACGAGTGACGCGGGCATCGGCGGTTCGGCACGAGTGACGCGGTCACTAGTCCGCGGTCACCGGTTCGCGGTCAGCGAGGCAGGAGCTGCTGGCCGCCGTCGATGTCGTACGTCGCCCCGGTGAGCGCCTCGTTGACCATGAGGTGTACGGCCAGGGCGGCGACGTCCTCCGGTCCGACGACCCGCCGGATGGGCAGCGTGGTGCGCAGCTCCTCGCGCCGGGACTCCAGCTGATCGCCCAGCAGCGACGCCGACAACGGCGTGTCGACGAATCCGGCGGCGATGAGGTTGACCCGGATCGGCGCGATCTCCAGGGCGAGGTTCGCGACCAGGGCGGGCAGCGCGGCGGTCATGGCGGACACGACGCTCATGCCGACGGCGGGCCGCCGTCCGCCGGTGCCGCCGATGAACAGCAGCGTGCCTCCGGCCCGGACCCTGTCCCGGCTGTACCGGGCGACACCGAGGGCCATGACGAGGCGATCGGCGATGTCCCGGCGGACGGCGTCGAGGTCCATGTCGGCCAGGGGCAGGTAGCCGGGTGCGCCCGCGGTGACCATGACATGGTCGACCGGCTCGGACAGACCGTCGAAGAACTGCCCGAGGCGGACGTCGTCGGTGGCGTCGAACGCCGCCGTGTCCTGCGGTTCGAGTTCGAGTTCGGCCTGCCGCAGCCGCTCGGGGTTGCGGCCGACCAGAACCAGCCGCCCGCCCTCGGCACGCACCCTGCGGGCGGTCTCCAGACCGATCCCCGAACTGGCTCCGATCACCACGACGGTCTGGCCGGCGAGGCCGGGCGGACGGTACGTGGTGGTGTCGCGGTCCGTCATCCGTGCCTCCCGTCCGGCGTCCGGTCTGCGTCCATTGTCGTGCTCCGGGCCGCCGACCGCCTGCGCACCGACCCGCCCACGACCTGCGCGGCACCCCGTCCCGACCGGGCGGGCCGCTCTCCGTGCGGTGTCGGCAGCCTCCCTCACCGCGACCATCGGACATCGTAGGATTGCCCGAAAGATCCCGATATGCATGATTTGCGCATCGGTCGGGAGAAGCAGGTGAGCCGCCTCAGCGCGGTCGTCGTGATCAAGCCCCGCCGGGAGTTCTCGTGCCGCGTGACCGGATCCGCAGGGCCCTCCGCCGGGACCGCGGTGGGCGGCCCGGGGACGACGACGCGAGGCAGCGACGGGGGACGGAGCCTCGGTGGGTGCGCTGGCTCCCGGCCGGCTACGTCGTCGTGATCCTGGCTCTCGAACCCCTCACCCCGGTGCAGTGGCCGGTGAGCTTCCTGCTCACCGCCCTCCCCGTGATCACCGCCTTCGCCTACGGTCCCGTCGCCGTCGCCGCCGTCACGGTGTTCGCCGTCGGGTTCGAGGCCGTCCTGGCCGGTACGCCGTGCTGCGCGGGCCGCGAGGTGGGGTACCTGTGGGACCGCCACTATGTGACCGCCTACATCTGTACCGCCCTGCTCGGGGTGCTCGGCGCGACCCTCGCCGCCCACCGGATCCGTCGGGAACGGACCCTGGCGTCCGTGCGTTCCGTGGCCGAGACCGCGCAGCAGGTGCTGCTGAGCCCGGTGCCCCACCGCCTCGGGCCGATCAGCGTGGAGACCCTGTACCTGTCCGCCGCCGCGGAGGCGCGTATCGGTGGCGACCTGTACGAGGCGGTGCCCAGCCCGTACGGAGTGCGCCTGCTCATCGGCGACGTCCGGGGCAAGGGCCTGGTCGCGGTGGAGACGGCGGCGACGATGGTCGGCGCCTTCCGTGAGGCCGCCCACGACGAACCCGACCTCGCCGCGGTGGCTCGCCGGGTCGAGGACAGCATGAACCGCAGGGCGGCCCTGCTCCCGCCCGGCAGCGAGGTCGCCGAACGCTTCGTCACGGCGGTGTTCGCCGAGATCCCCGATCACGAGCCCGTGGTCCGGATGGTCAACTGCGGTCACCCGTCGCCCCTGCTCATCAGCCACGACGGCGTCGTCGAGCTGGACCCGGACGACCCCTCGCCGCCTGTGAACCTCGGTGTGCTGGTCGACGACCACCACCGGGTGGACGTGCGGCGTTTCCGCCCCGGCGATCAACTCCTGCTGTACACCGACGGTGTGACCGAGGCCCGCGACGACGGCGGGAACTTCTATCCCCTCCTCGAACGGGTCCGGTCGTGGGGCTTCCTCGAACCCCGCGCGCTGCTCGACCGGCTCCACGAGGACCTGCTCGCCCACAGTGGCGGGACCCTGGACGACGACACCGCCGCCCTCGCCGCGTACCGCACCCAGGAGCCCCGGAAGCCCCATGACAACCACGAGGCCCGGAGAGTACAGGGGGCACAGGAGGTGCAGGGGACGCAGGGGGTGCAGGGGGTGCAGGGGGTGCACGGCACGCACGGCAGCCACGAGGGGAGCCGCGGCCCGGGCTAACCCGGTTCCCGGCCGGACTCCTCGACGGTCGCCGGCAGTGCCAGCTCGGCCCAGATCACCTTGCCCTGGGGGGTGTACCGGGTGCCCCAGCGTTCGGACATCTGCGACACCAGGAACAGGCCCCGGCCGCCCTCGTCCGTCGTCGCGGCGTACCGCAGATGCGGCGAGGTACTGCTGCCGTCGGCCACCTCGCAGATCAGCGCGCGGTCGTGGATCAGACGCACATGGATCGGCTCGGAGCCGTAGCGGATGGCGTTGGTGACGAGTTCGCTCAGGATCAGTTCCAGCGCGAAGCCGAGCTCGAACAGGCCCCACTCCTCGAGCTTGCGGGACACGGCCTCGCGCATCACCCCGACGGCGGCGGGCTCGCCGGGCACGTCCCAGTCGGCGATCCGTTCGGGCGCCAGGGCGCTGGTACGGGCGACGAGCAGGGCGACGTCGTCCTTGGGGCGGCCGGGCAGCAGCGCGTCCAGTACGGCCCGGCAGCTCTCCTCGGGGGTCCGCTCGGGGTGACCCGCCAGCGCGTCGGCGAGCATCTGCATGCCCACGTCCAGATCGCGTCTGCGGTCCTCGATGAGTCCGTCGGTGTACAGGACGAGCTGGGTGCCCTCGGCGAGTTCCAGCTCGGCGGTCTGGAACGGCAGGCCGCCCAGGCCCAGCGGAGGCCCGGCCGGCAGGTCGGGGAAGGTGACGGTGCCGTCCGGGCGCACGAGCGCCGGGGCCAGGTGCCCCGCCCGTGCCATGACACAGCGGCGGGTCACGGGGTCGTAGATCGCGTACAGACAGGTGGCGCCCATGACGCCCGCGGCGCTCTCGGTGTCCGCCTCTTCCTGGTCCATGCGGCCGACCAGGTCGTCGACATGGCTGAGCAGTTCGTCGGGCGGCAGGTCGAGTGCGGAGAAGTTGTGCACCGCGGTGCGCAGCCGCCCCATCGTGGCGGCGGCGTGCAGGCCGTGGCCGACCACGTCGCCGACGGCCAGCGCGACCCGGCCGCCCGGCAGCGGGATCACGTCGAACCAGTCGCCGCTGACCCCCGACTGGGCGGGCAGGTAGCGGTACGCGACCTCCAGCGCGCTCTGCTCGGGCAGGGCCCTGGGCAGCAGACTGCGCTGGAGGGTGACCGCCAGCGCGTGCTCGCGGGTGTAGCGGCGGGCGTTGTCGAGGCTGACCGCGGCACGGGCCACGAGCTCCTCCGCCAGTGACAGCTCCTCCTCGTCGAAGGGCTCGTGCTGCGTGGAGCGCCAGAAGTTGGCCATGCCCAGCACCACACCGCGGGCCCGGATCGGGGCGGCGATGAGCGACCGGATGCCGTAGTCGAGGATCTGCCGGGTCCGTTCGGGGTCCTGGGCGTGCCAGCCGGTGGCGGTCGTCAGGTCGGCCACCAGTTCGGCACGGCCCCGGCCGTAGCCGCGGGCCTGCGGGGTGGACGGCACGAAGTCGATCAGCCGCCCCTTCTCGTAGAGCGGATGGTCGTCCCGGACCCCGTACACGGCCGTGCGGCGCATGCCGGTCGCCGTGGCGCCCGGCTCCTCGCCGTGCAGCACGGCGTCGGCCAGGTCCACGGTGACGTACTCGGCGAACCGCGGAACCGCCACGTGCGCCAGCTCGTCAGCGGTGCGCAGCACGTCCAGGGTGGTGCCGATGCCGAGACCCGCGTCGTACAGCAGTTTGAGTCGCTCGCGCGCGATCTCGGCCCTGCCGGTCACCGCCTGGAGTTCGGTGGAGTCGCGCAGGGTCACCACCGTCCCCTTGGGGCCGCCGTCGCGGTCCGTGGGCCGCTGGTTGACCGCGAGCAGGCGCTCCCCCGCGAAGTACACCTCGTCGGTGGCCTCGCGGCCGGACGCGAGCAGCGACCGCAGCTCGGGGGTGAGGCGCGGCAGCTCCCTCACGAACCGGCCGTCGGCGTCCGGCGGCAGTTCCAGGAGTCGGCCGGCCTCGTCGTTCGCCAGCAGCAGCCGTCCGTCGCCGCCGACGATGAGCACGCCTTCGCGTACGGAGTGCAGCACCGCGTCGTGATGGTCGTACATGCGGGACATCTCGTCCGGGGCCAGGCTGTGGGTCTGCCGGCGCAGCCGCCTGGCCACCAGGATCGTGCCGCCGGTGGCCAGCACCAGTGCCGCGATCCCGGTGCCCAGGATGATCGGGAGTTGCCGGTCCACCGCGTGGGTGACGTTCTTGACCTTCAGTCCGGCGGCCACCAGGGCGACCACGTGGCCCTCGGAGTTCTCGACCGGGACGATGGCCTGCACCTCGTGGCCCAGCGGACCGCGGACGCTCTCCGTGTACACCTGTCCGTTCAGCGAGGGTCCGATGTCGCCGACGAACCGCTTGCCGATCCGGCTCGGCAGCGGGTGGGTGTAACGGATGCCGTTGGTGTCCATGACGACGATGAAATCGACCCCGGCCGCCTTGCGCCCCGCCTCGGTGAGTGGCTGAAGGATCTTGGTCGGGTCCGGGCTCTGCACGGCCGCCAGGACGCCGGGCGAGTGCGCGTAGGCCTGGGCCACCGCCACGGAACGGCGTTGGGCCTCGGCCTTGGTGTCCCGGTCCGACTGGAGGAAGACGGCCAGCACACCGCAGGCCACGAGCAGGACGACCAGGGCCGCTTGGAGCACCAGCACCTGCCCCGCCACACTGCGGGGGCTCTTGCCGGCCAGGCGTCTGAGCCAGCGGCCGCGAAAATCGGCGAAACGATTCGCCATGTGACCTTTGTAGCACTGGTGATCCCGAGGGGCCATGTCCGCACCCGAGGGGGTGACCGGCGCCCACCCCGGATCCCCGTGCGGCGCGGTACGGGTCAGCCGTCCCGCGCGGTGGGCCCGAACCATGGCTCGGCACGGGTCAGCCGGGCCGCGTGGTGGGCCCGAACCACGGCGCGGTACGGGTCAGCCCTCGCGCGTGGCGGGCCCGACCCGTGGCACCGCGCGGCTCAGGGCCACCACGCCCAGCACGATCAGCGCGGCGCCCAGCGCTTCGGGGACCAGCCACCAGCCGGTCCGGATCTCCTCGCCGAACAGGAACATCCCCAGCGCGAGACTCACCGCCGCGTCCCCGATGGTCAGCGCCGGCTGGGCGGCGGCCAGCGGGCCGGCCTGGAGCGAGTTCTCCAGCAGCAGGACGGCGGCGATCCCGGTGAGCGCGAACCCGTACGTCTGCCAGGAGCGGAGAAACGCCGGGAGGCCGTCGTCCGCGAAGGTGCCCGCCGCGGACTTGAGCAGCGCGGCCGTCAGGGCGTTGCCGATCGCGGCGCCCGCCGCCAGCACCGCGGCCCGGAAGGCCGCCGGACGCCCCGGCCGGGTCACGACCACGGCCACGCCCATCGCGCCCAGACACAGCACGAGGGCGGGCACCCAGCGGACGACGGCGGCCTGGTTGCCGGCCCCGTGCGGTGCGGCCGCGGCGAGGGCGAGACCGAGGCCCACGACCACGGCGAACACCCCGCGCCAGCCCGTGCCCGGCAGTCGGCGGCGCATCAGGCGCGCCCCGATGAGCAGGGCGAACGGCAGTTCCAGGATGAACAGCGGCTGGACCAGTGCGAGCGGTCCGTTCACCAGCGCGAGAGCCTGGAAGAGCGCGGCCCCGGCCACGCCCGCGATGCCGATCAGCCATGCGGGCTTGTGCACCAGTTCGAGCAACAGCCGCAGCCCGCTCCGGTCACTGACCGACGCGGCCTTGCGCTGGAACGCGGTCCCGGTGGCATTGCTCAGGGCGCCCGCCACCGCGAACACCGCAGCCAGCTCGATCACCTTCGGTCACCTGTCCGCGAGACGGCCCCCGCCCCAGTTTCGGAAACCGGCGGCGACCCGACCACTCGGGCGCCGCGCGGACCGGCCACCCGGGCACCACGCGGACCGGCCGCCGGTCACGCCGGAAGATCCGACCGCCCGGCCTCCCCGGGTGCCGGGACCGGTCCGCTCACTCGCTCCGGTCCGCCGACGCGCCCTGCTCCGCACCGCCCCGCTCACCGCGCTCGACGAGGGCCCGCAAGGTACTCATCAGGTGGTCGGCGTCCGGGCCGGACAGCGGGGCGAGGAAGCGGCGCTCCCCCTCCAGACGGGCGCGTTCGGCGGCACGGAAGCGCTCCCGGCCCTCCGGCGTCAGCTCCACGATGTTCCTGCGCCGGTCCCGGTCGCTGCGGCGACGCCGGACGAACCGTTTCCCCTCCAGCGTGTCGACGAGCGCCACCATGGTCGTCCGGTCGACGCCCAGCACGGCCGCCGCCTCCGCCTGGGACAGCGGACGGTCCCCCGCGAGCACGGCGAGGACCGCCAGTTCGCGGCCGTCGACGCCGAACGGCGCCAGCACACGGGCGGACTCCTCGGCCAGCCGCAGCTGCGCGTGCTTGAGCAGGTATCCGAGGCGGCCGGCGAGAACCGCCGAGCCGTCGTCCGAGCCGTCGTCGTGGGTCACGGCACCAGTGTATCCACAGACTGATAGTCAGTGTTGCTGATGATTAGCTATGCTGACGATATGCCGTCAGGGTGACGGCACACCGAGAAGAAGCGGGTGACAGCCATGCCGCAGCAGTACGGCCCGGTGACGTTCGGGATCAAGACCACTCCCCAGCACGTGCCCTACGAAGCGATCGAGCGGGTCTGGCAGGAGGCCGACGACCTCCCCGAGATCGCGGACGCCTGGCTGTGGGACCACCTGATGCCGGTCGCGGGACCCGCGGACGGACCCGTGCTCGAAGGGTGGACCCTGCTCGCCGCCCTGGCGGCCCGGACCCGTCGGCTGCGCCTGGGTCTGCTGGTGACGAGCAACCGGATCCGGCCGCCCGCCGTGCTCGGCAAGATCGCCACGACGGTCGACGTGATCTCCGGCGGCCGTCTGGTCATGGGCCTCGGTGTGGGCGGCACCGTGCAGCCGCCCGGGACGGCCGGTGTCGCGGGAGCGAACCCCGCGGTGGCGGAGTACGCGGCCTACGGCCTCGACCTGGTGCCGCCCGCGGAGGGCATCGCCCGCCTGGCGGAGACCATAGCCGTCCTCAAGGGCATGTGGACGCAGGACGTCTTCGACTTCCGGGGCGAGCACTACACCCTGACCGGCAACCGCAACCACCCGAAGCCCGTACAGCGGCCCGGCCCGCCGCTGCTGATCGGCGGCTGGGGAACCAGGACGCTCCGCCTGGTCGCCGAGGAGGCCGACATCTGGAACATTCCCGGGCCGCCGCACCACTCACCGGAGCACATCACCGAACGCATGCGGGTGCTGGACGGCCACTGCGCGGCCGTCGGCCGTGATCCGCGCACGCTCGTCCGCTCGGTGCAGTACCTCGTCTCCCACGACGGGCCGGCCACGGACCGCGAGGCCGTCGCGGGGCTCGTCGCGGCGGGCTTCACCCACATCGTCCTCGGTCTGCGCGGCCCCTACCCGCCACGGGCGGCACGCCGTCTCGTCGACGAGATCATCACGCCCGTCCGCGAGATGACGGGGGCCCTCGGACGACACCGGACGCGCTAGAGTCGACGGGTTTCGCCCCGACCGCCGTCACCGTCCGCTCACCGCGCCGCTCCGGCCGCTCCGGCCGGAGCGCGTCCCATCGGCCCAGCCAGCCCAGTGAGGTGGTACCGCTTGAGCATCGTCGATCTCGCCGCGCTCGGTGAGTCCTTCACCCGAGACCCGTATCCCGTCTACGCGAGGTTACGGGCCCGGGGTCCGGTGCACCGGATCCGGATGCCGGAAGGGGGTGCGCAGGCCTGGCTCGTCGTCGGACACGAGGAGGGGCGTGCCGCGCTGGCCGATCCCCGGCTCTCGAAGGACTGGGGCAAGGCGTCCCCAGCCCTTCCGCTGGGCGCCGTGTCCTCCGGCCCGCACATGCTCAGGGCCGACCCGCCCGACCACACCCGGCTGCGCAGGCTGGTCGCCCGGGAGTTCACGCCACGCCGGGTGGACGGACTCGCCCCGCGCGTCCAGGAGACCACCGACGCGCTGCTGGACCGGATGCTCGCCGCACCGGACGGGCGCGCCGACCTCGTCGAGGCGCTGTCCTTCCCGCTGCCCATCTCGGTGATCTGTGAACTCCTCGGCGTCCCGGACCTGGACCGGGAGTCCTTCCGGACCTGGTCGAACGACGCGCTCGGCGCCACCGACGCCGAGCGGCGCAAGGCCGCCGCGACCTCGATGGCGCGATTCATCGGAGAGTTGGTCGACGGCAAGCGTGAACAGGCCGGCGGTCAGGATCTGCTGAGCGCGCTGATCCACGGTTCGGACGACACCGGCGACCGGCTGACCCATGAGGAACTCGTCGGCATGGCCTGGCTGTTGCTCGTCGCCGGGCACGAGACGACCGTGAACCTCATCTCCAACGGCGTGCTCGCCCTGCTCACCCATCCCGATCAACTGGCCGCCCTACGCGCGGACTTCTCGCTCATCGACACCGCCGTCGAGGAGATGCTGCGCTACGACGGTCCCGTGGAGACCCCCACGTTCCGTTTCACCACCGAGCCGGTGACGATCGGCGGCACGGTGATCCCGTCCGGCGGAGAACTCGTCCTCGTCGCCATCGCGGACGCCAACCGCGATCCCGCCCGCTTCGCCTCCCCCGACCGCTTCGACATCTCGCGTGACGCCCGCGGCCATGTGGCGTTCGGCCATGGCATCCACTACTGCCTGGGCGCGCCGCTGGCCCGCCTGGAGGCGCGTATCGCCATCAGGAGCCTGCTGGAACGCTGTCCCGACCTGACGCTGGACATCCACCCCGCGGCGATCACCTGGCGGTCGGGGATGCTGATCCGCGGTCCGCGCAGCCTGCCCGTACGGTTCGGCGCGTAGGACGGCGCCACGACGTCGCCGGCCGGTCAGGGGGCCGGCCGGACCTCGTCCTGCACCAGGCCGACGACATGGGCGGTGACCGTGTCCAGGATGCCGTTCCAGTCGCTCTGCGCACCGAGCACGAGGTAGTGGAGCGTCAGTCCGTCGGTCGTGGCGGCCAGGTAGCGGGCCAGGACCGGGAGGGGCACGCGGAGCCGGAGGCCCATGTCGCGGCAGAGGCTGCCGATGAGTTCGGCGTAGACCTCGCCGTACAGTTCGTGCTGCCGACGGGCCAGGTGCGCGAACTCCGGTCGGCGCAGGGCGTACTGCGTCAGCTCGTAGGTGAGCATGTGCTCGGCGGGGTGGGCGCGGACGTGGTCCCAGTACGCCTGGAACCCCGCCCGCACGGTCTCCTCCAGGGTGTCGCGGGGCCGCAGGGCCTCCTTGACGACGCTCACGGAGTGGTCGGTGATGGTCGTGATGACGGACTCCACCAGGGCCTGCTTGGAGTCGAAGCAGTAGTGGAAGACGCTCAGCGACACGCCCGCCTCGGCGGCGATGGACCGGGTCGTCGTCCTGTCGACGCCGTCCCGGGTCATCGCCCTGATCGCCGCTTCCGTCAGCTGTCGTCGTCGTTCGGCCGACGGCATCCGTGCCATTCGTGAGCCCTTCGCACTTGTCGCCGCCCGTGGCCCACCGGGATCAGCCGTGGACCGACGGCCGTGGTCAACTTCCGTACACGCCAACCTCGTAGAGCGAGTACCCCCAGTCGGTGCCGCGGTCCAGGCCGTGGATCCGGACGTAGCGGGCCGGGCCGCCGGTGAACCGGGCGGTGTCCAGGCCGCCGTCACCGGAGTCGGTGGACCACGCGGTCCGCCAGGTCGTCCCGTCGGTGGAGAGCTCGATACGGTACGACTTGCCGTACGCGCGCTCCCAGTCGAGGGTGACGCGCCTGACCAGGTACGTGTCGCCCAGGTCGACGCGCAGCCACTGGTCGTCGCTCCAGTCGCTGGCCCAGCGGGTGTCGCGGGTGCCGTCCACCGCCCGGCCCGGCGCGTAACTGGTGAACGGGTTCCACTCCGCCGAACTGGCCGTGGCCGCGGCGCCCCTGGCCAGGTCGACGCCCGCCCGGTGCCGTTCCGCCGCTCCCCAGGTGTCGAGATAGGACTCGGCGCCCCGGAAGAGATCGTCCACCACGTCCTGGCCGCCGACCAGCCGGATGTCCTCGATCCAGTCCGGGACGAGGCCGTAGTGCGCGGCTCCGTCGGTGTTCAGGTCCCAGGTCCGCTGTCCGGTCGTCTGCCGGTCGATGAGGGAACCGCCGTCGACGCTCCTGAAGGGGTACGTGACCTTGTTCGCGGCGTCGGCGCCGCGCGGTGCCGGCCAGCCGCCTACGCCGTTCATGTCCGTTCCGTAGCCGTAGCCCACGTCGTACTTGTCACGCAGTGCCTCCGTGCGCTTCGCCTCCGCGCTGAACCCCTCGGAGCCGTGCATGTACTGGGCGATGAATCCGCCGACGCCGTAGACCCGTTCGGTCCAGTTCAGGTCCATCCAGCTGTGCGAGGAGATCACGCCGGGATACGACTCGGCCTCCAGGATGTCGAGCGCCCGGCCGACCGCCTTGACGCTCATGTGGTCGATCTCCAGCATCATCTTGCGCTTCATCATGCCGCGTACGGCGTACTCGCCGAGGTCGGTCAGGCCACGGCTGTTGCACTGCGCGTCCGTGGCGTACGCGGGGACGGCCACGCCCGCGGGCAGGTCCTTCTCCGCGGCGGAGGCGGCGGTGCCGATGGGGTTGTCGTGCTGGGGGCCGGTGCACTTCTCGGTCTTCCAGAAGGTGCCGGTCGACAGGAACTGCCCGACGTTGATGGCCGTTCCGAGACCGCCCTCGTCGAAGCGGACCCCGCACAGCGCGTTGTCGAACTTGTGGCACAGGAACATGCTGCGCACGCCCAGCCCGTACAGTTCGTCGAGTCCGGCGTCGATGTCCGCCCTGCTGCACTGCGGGACGTCCAGGATCTGCTTGCAGCCGAACGGTTCGGACGTCTCCACCCCCAGGACCACCGCGAGCTTGCCCTGCTCGATGACCGCGCGGGCCTGGGCGCTGTCGGTGACGATCCGGAACCAGCCCTTGCCGGTGCCGCCGTACATCCGGTCGATGTACGCCTGGAGGTCGTAGGTGAGCTTCGCCTGGAGCCGGATCGACGTCATCTCGTCGCAGCCGCGGTCCTTGAAGAAGTACACCGAGCAGATCACGCCGTTGGTGACGAGGTCGTTGACGAGCACCCGCTGGCCGCCGCGCCAGGCCCGCTCGACCCAGGCGTAGTAGTTCTGCTGGTGGGTCAGCGAGTCGTGGGCGGGCCAGTCCTTGAAGGTGGGCCAGCCGACCGGGTCGTGCTTGCCGTCGCCGCCGCGGGTGATGTAGTCGAAGATCGCGAGCGAGCCGTCGGGGTAGTGCTCGGGACAGTCCTTGAGCGCGTCGGCGATCCCGGCTTCGGAGAACGGCCTGCCGCAGATGAGCCGCCCGCCGAAGCCCTCGTTCGCCATCAGGTGGTCGTGCGCGTCGACGAAGCCCCGTACCTCTCCCTGGGCGTCGACGCCCTTGAACGGCTCGCCCGTGACGCCGATCTGCGAGTCCGGCGCGGGCCGTGCCGATGGGATCCACCAGTCGGTGCCGGCCGCCGAGCTCGGCGTGGGGCCGAGGGCCATGACGAGCACGAGGAAGAACAAGGAGACAACGGTGACGTGACGGCGTCCGCGGTAGGTGCGTCCAGTCCTGCTCACTGCCCACATCCCTTGGTCGGGGGGATGGCACGGTCGACGGGTCAGGCCGTGCGAGGTCTCCCCGGACCCCGGCCTGGATTGTCATGACCGGCGCAAAACTTGCGACGAGCATGACCAGCGGCGCATACCGAGTCAAGAGTCCGGGACGGTCGACCTGTTGAGCGCGCGGTGGGCCGAGCGCGGACGGGTGCGGACGGGTGCGGGGGTGAAGGGTCGAGAGACCGGCCGGGGGCGCGGCGAGGAGGCCGGGACGGCGGAGGCGGTCGGCGCGCGGCCGGACCGCCTCCGTCCGGTGCCGCGGCAGCAGCTCAGTCCGTGGGCCCCGCGGCCGTGGCGGTGTCGAAGTAGTGGCCCTTGTCGAGGTCCTCGAGGAGGCCGGGCCGGCTCGGCCGCCAGTCGAGGAGTTCCCGGGTCAGGGTGCTCGACGCCGGGAAGTCGGCGCCGAGGAAGCCGGCGAGCCAGGTGAAGTGCCCGGCGGCGTCCTCGGGGGCCACGGAGACGGTCGGCACGTCGAGGTGCCGGCCGATCACCTCGGCGATGTCACGGATCGCGACGCCCTCCTCGGCGACACCGTGCAGCACCGACCCGGCCGGGGCCCGCTCGGCCGCGAGGCGGAACAGCCGTGCGGCGTCGACGCGGTGGACGGCCGGCCAGCGGTTGGCGCCGTCGCCGAGGTAGCCGGAGACACCCTTGGCGCGGGCGGTGGCGACCAGGGTCGCCATGAAGCCGTTGTCCCCGTCACCGTGGCAGGTCGGCGAGAGCCGCACCACGGACGAGCGCACTCCGCGCGAGGCCAGCGCGAGCGTCGCGGCCGCGGTGGCCGCCCGCAGCGCGACCGGACCCTCCTCGGCCGTGGGCATGTCCCGCTCGGTCGCCACGCGCCCCGGCGCGACGCCTCCCACCCCGGAGGCCAGGACGAAGGGGCGGTCGGTGCCGGCGAGCACGTCACCGAAGGTGTCGGCGGCCCGGCGATCGGCCTCGGCGGCCTTGTCGAAACCGCCACTGAAGGCGATGTCGTGCTTGAAGGCGAGGTGGATCACCCCGTCCGAGGCGGCGGCCGCGTCCCGCAGGACGTCGAGGTCGTCGAGGGTGCCGCGGACGGCCTCCGCCCCGGCCGCGGCGAGCGCGGCCGCGGAGGCCTCGGAACGGGCGAGGCCGACGACCTGGTGCCCCTCGCCGAGGAGTTCGGGAACGAGGGCCGAGCCGATCCAGCCGGACGCGCCGGTCACGAAGAAACGCATGGGAAGTACCCCAGACTCTTGATGTCAGTTGCTGTCATCAAACCTAGCACTGATGTCAGCGACTGTCGTCACGTAGAATCCGGCCATGGGTAGATGGGAGCCGGACGCTCGCGGGCGCTTGGCCAAGGCAGCGTTGGAGCTCTACGGCGAGCGCGGGTTCGAGCAGACGACGGTGGCGGAGATCGCCAGACGCGCCGGGCTCACGGAACGCACCTTCTTCCGGCACTACGCCGACAAGCGCGAGGTGCTGTTCGGCGGCACTCCGTCCTTGCAGGACCTGTTCGTGCGGGCGGTCGCCGAGGCTCCGCCGTCCGCGCCGCCGATCGACGCGCTGGCGGCGGGGCTGGACGCGGCCGCCGAGATGTTCGTCGACCGCCGCGACTTCGCGCGCGAGCGTCAGGCCCTGATCGCCGCGAACGCGGAACTCCAGGAGCGCGAACTGATCAAACTCGCCTCGCTGTCGGCCGCGCTCGCCGACACCCTGCGCGGGCGCGGCGTCCCGGAGCCGGCCGCGAGCCTGACCGCGGAGGCGGGCCTCGCCGTCTTCAAGGTCGGTTTCGAACGCTGGGTCGCGCCGGGCGAGCAGCGCGAGATGGCGCCGCTGCTGCGGGAGTCGCTGGACGCGCTCAAGGCCGTGACGGCGGGCGGCGGCCAGGATCGGTGACGGGCTCGAGACGGCGGCCAGGCTCAGCGAGGGGTTCGGCGGCGGGCGCCGGCCAGGCCCTCGGGTACGGGCCGCGGCCAGGCTCGGGGGCGGGCGCCGGCCAGGATCGGTGACGGGCCCGGGAGTCTCGCCGCCACCCGTGAGCACGTCGTGCGCAGCGCGTGCCGCACGCGTCGGCCGGAGGCTTCCGGTGGTACCCGAAGGAGACTTCCGGTGGTCCGGTCCGGCGCTGCCGCCCGAGGCGGCCGCCGGACCGGACCGTCGTCAGCCGCGGGGAACGACGACGCCGTCGAGGCGCGCCGCCAGGTCGGCGGCCGTGCTCCCCCACGTTTCGCGGACGAGCGCGCCGTCCGGCGTGATGTCGAAGGTCGCGTGGTCGGTGTAGACCCGGCTGACGCAGCGCAGACCGGTGAGCGGGTAGGTGCAGGACGGGACCAGCTTGGGCGCGCCGGTCTTGGTGAAGAGCGTCATCATCACGAGGACGTCCTTCGCGCCGATGGCGAGATCCATGGCGCCGCCCACGGCGGGGATGTCGTCGGGCTTTCCGGTGTGCCAGTTGGCGAGGTCGCCGGTGGTGCTGACCTGGAACGCGCCGAGCACGCAGACGTCGAGGTGGCCGCCGCGCATCATCGCGAAGGAGTCGGCGTGGTGGAAGTACGCCGCGCCCGGCAGTTCGGTGACGGGCACCTTGCCCGCGTTGGTGAGGTCCGGGTCGATCCCGTCGCCGACCGCGGCCGGCCCCATGTTGAGCATGCCGTTCTCGGTGTGGAGGACGACCCCGCGGTCGGGCGGCAGATGGTCGGCGATCCTGGTGGGCTGCCCGATGCCGAGGTTGACGTAGGAGCCCTCGGGGATGTCACGGGCGATGACGGCGGCGAGCTCGTCCGTGGACAGCGGCCCGCGGTCGAGATGCTCGACCACACCGGCCGTCGTGGGCGTCGGACGGGGTGAGGTGCTCATCGTGCCCCCTGGACGATGTGGTGGCGGGTCTCGACCTGGACGATCCGGTCGACGTGGATGGACGGCGTGACGACCGTCTCCGGGTCGATCCCGCCGAGCCCGACGACCTCGCCGACCTGCACGATCGTGGTGGCGGCGGCGGTGGCCATGACGGGCCCGAAGTTGCGGGCGGTCTTGCGGTAGACGAGGTTGCCCATCGGGTCGGCGCGGTGCGCGGCGATGAGCGCGTAGTCGCCCTTGATCGGGTACTCGAGCACGTAGTCGCGGCCGTCGATGGTGCGGGTCTCCTTGCCCTCGGCCAGCGGGGTCCCGACCCCGGTCGGGCAGAAGAACGCGCCGATGCCCGCCCCGGCCGCGCGCATCCGCTCCGCCAGGTTGCCCTGCGGCACGACCTCGAGCTCGATCTTCCCGGCCCGGTAGAGCCCGTCGAAGACCTGGGAGTCGGACTGTCGCGGGAACGAACAGACGACCTTGCGCACCCGGCCCGCCTTCAGCAGCGCGGCCAGACCGACCTCGCCGTTGCCCGCGTTGTTGGACACCACGGTGAGGTCCTTCGCGCCCTGCCGGATGAGGGCGTCGAGAAGGTCGAACGGCATGCCCGCGAAGCCGAAGCCGCCGACCAGGACGGTGGAGCCGTCCTCGATGCCCGCGACCGCCTCGTCGCAGCTCTCCAGCACTCGTGCGCGGCTCATGCCCCGGCCTCCGGGTTCTCCAGGACGACGGCCAGGCCCTGGCCCACGCCGATGCAGATCGCCGCGACGCCGTACCGCTCCCCGCGCTCGCGCAGCACGGCGGCCAGCGTGCCGAGGACGCGGCCGCCCGAGGCGCCCAGCGGGTGCCCGAGCGCGATCGCGCCGCCCTTCTGGTTGACCAGCTCGGGATCGCGCAGTCCGTTCCCGAGCCAGGTGTCGACACAGACCAGCGACTGCACGGCGAACGCCTCGTTCAGCTCGACCGCGCCGACCTGCTCCCAGCCGATGCCCGCCCTCTTCAGCGCCTGGTCGGCCGCGGCCACCGGGGCGTAGCCGAAGTCCTGCGGGTCGAGGGCGCTCGCGCCGCGCCCGGCGATCCGGGCGAGCGGCTCGCGGCCGATCGCGGTGGCGGCGCGCTCGCTGCCGATCAGCAGGGCCGAGGCCCCGTCCGACAGCGGTGACGAGTTCCCCGCGGTGATCGTGCCGTCGGGGCGGAACGACGGCTTGAGCCCGGCGAGCACCTCCGGCGTCGACCCGGGACGGATGCCCTCGTCCCGGGTCAGCGTCTCCACCGGCGTGACGAGACCGTCGTAGAAGCCGCTCTCCCAGGCCTGGTGGGCGAGCCGGTGCGAGCGGGCGGCGAAGTCGTCCTGGCGCTCGCGGCTCACGCCGTACCGCTGCCGGAGCTGCTCGTTGCACTCACCCAGCGAGACGGTCCACTCCTTCGGCATCCGCGGGTTCACCAGCCGCCAGCCGAGCGTGGTCGACACCGCCGTCACGTCCCCCGCGGGAAACCCGCGGGACGGCTTGGGAAGCACCCAGGGCGCCCGGGTCATCGACTCCACACCGCCGACCAGGACGACGTCGGCGTCGCCGGTCTCGATGGTGCGCGAGCCGGCCATGGCAGCGTCGAGGGACGAGCCGCACAGCCGGTTGACGGTCGTGCCCGGCACGCTCGTGGGCAGGCCCGCCAGCAGCGCGGCCATCCTGCCGACGTTGCGGTTCTCCTCCCCCGCGCCGTTGGCGCTGCCCCAGACGACCTCGTCGACGGCCGACGGGTCGAGGTCTGGGGTCCGGGCGAGAAGTCCGGTGATCGCGGTGGCGGCCAGGTCATCGGGGCGTATGCCGGCCAGGGCGCCGTTGAACTTTCCGAACGGCGTGCGGGTCGCGGCGTAGAGGTATGCACTCACCCTGCCACCGTAGGCGCGGCCGCCGATAGGGTGAAGTATCCATATGGCGAGTGATTGAGAGGTGTGCGATATGGATCTGCGCCACCTGCGCTACTACGTCGCGGTCGCCGAGGAGCGCCACTTCGGCCGGGCCGCCGAACGGCTGCACATGGCGCAGCCTCCGCTGTCGCAGGCCGTCCGCCAGTTGGAGACCGAGCTGGGAGTGCAGCTCCTGCACCGCACCACGCGCCGGGTGGACCTCACCGAGGCCGGTCGCGCCTATCTGGAGCGGGCGCGGGCGATCCTGGCCGAGGTCGACGAGGCGGCCGACCTGGCGCGCCGGGTCGCGGCCGGTGTCGTCGGCCGGGTCGCGATCGGCTGTGTGGGGTCGGCGACGTACAGCCTGCTGCCCACGCTGTCCCGGCACCTGTCGGCGGAGCTGCCGGGGGTCGACTTCTCCTTCCGCGGCGAGATGCTCGCCCCCGACCAGGCGGAGGGCCTGCGCACGGGCGCGATCGACGTCGCGCTGCTGCGCCCGCCGGCGGCGGACCCCTCCCTCGCCGTACGGCTGCTGCGCCGCGACCGGCTGGTGGTGGCGCTGCCGGCCGACCACGCCCTCGCGGGGCGGTCGCGGGTGCGGGCCGCCGACCTCGCCGGCACCGACCTGATCGTGCACTCGGCGGACCGCCGGTCCGTGATGTACGACGTCGTCCTGCGGATGCTGCGGGAGGCCGGGGTCGAGCCCAGGATCCGGCACGAGGTCGGCGAGACGTCGACGCTGATCACCCTGGTGGCGGGCGGACTCGGGGCGGCCGTCGCGCCCGAGCCGGTGACGGCGCTGACCCTGCCCGGGGTGGTCTACCGGCCGCTCGTCCAGCCGGCCGGCACGGTCGAGCTGGCCGTCGCCCACCGCGCCGACCGGACCGAGCCGCACCTCCTGCGAACGGTCGAGGTGATCCGGCAACTGTTCCGCCCCGCGCCCGGGACGTCGTGAACGCGGAGGCCCCTGAGGACCGTCGTGTCCTCCGGGGCCTCGTGATTCACCGGCCTTCCCGGAAGGCGCGTGCGTCAGGGTTGTTCTCCAACCACCACCAGCACACCTTCCAGTGGTTGTCCGAGGCCCCGGCGTCGTCGAACGTCACGATGGCGACGACCTGACCGGTGCAGTTCGGGCTGTTGCCGTCGTGCATGCTGCACTTCAGGCCGTTGTCCGGAGGTACCTGGTCGTCGATGTCTGTGATGACGGACTTCATGCCGGGAGGCTACGCCGTCGCGCGGCATCGCCCCGCCGTTCCCTCTGGAGGCGGGCCTGCCTGGAGGCGGCGACGAACGTGCCCGACCCCGGGACCGGCCGTGGTGAACCGTCCCCGGGCCGGGGGCAGGATGGGTACATGCGAGGTCAAGGGCACGTACGCGTCAAGGATTTCGATCATCTGGTGCTCAACGTGGAGGACGTCGAGCGCTCCCTGGAGTTCTACTGCGGGCCCCTGGGCCTGACGCCGGTGCGGGTGGCCGAGTGGCGGGCCGGTGACGTCCCGTTCCCCTCGGTGCGGGTCAACGCGACCACGATCATCGACCTGCTCGGGCGGCCGCGCGCCGAGTCCAACGTGGACCACATCTGTCTGGTCGTCGAGCCGCTGGACTGGCGGGAGGTCATCGCCTCGGGCACCTTCACCGTGCTGGAAGGTCCCGTCGGCCGGTACGGCGCCCGGGGCGAGGCGCAGTCGGTGTACGTCCGGGACCCGGACGGCAACACCGTCGAGCTGCGCTGGTACCCGCAGGACGTGCAGGAGGCACCGAACGCGAAGCAGGGGCAGGGGCAGGGGCAGGGGCAGGACGCGCGGGGCACGCGCGTCGCGCAGGAGAGGCCGCCCGCGTGAAATGGACCCATAGGTCCACTCTGGAGGTGCGCCCGTGAGGAACTGCTGCTCGCGGTGGCCGCCCGCGAGGCCGAACGCGTCCTGGAGGACCAGGAGCCGCACCTGGGCGATCCGACACCTGGCAGGACTGGCGTGACGCGGTCGTACGGCGCTATGCGCAGCAGGGCGTCGACTGCCCGCGATCCGGCCTGATCACGCCGGTCCGCGCTCACCCGGCCCGGTCACCGTGGGCGGCCCGGCTGGCCTCGATCTCCGAGATGTGCTCGATCGCCCAGCCTGCCAGCGCGAGCGCCGGCGGGATGAGACTCTCCCCGGTGGGGGTCAGCGCGTACTCGACGCGTGGCGGGACCTCCGCGTACGCCGTGCGCGACACCAGGCCGTCCCGCACCAGGTTGCGCAGGGTCAGCGTCAGCATCCGCTGCGAGATCCCCGGGATCTGCCGCTGGAGGTCGGTGAAGCGCAGGCGCCCCTGCTCCAGGGTCACCACGATCAGCAGCGTCCACTTGTCGCAGATCCGGTCGAGCACGGCACGGATCGTCCGCCCGCCGTCTCCGCGGATCATGCACGTGTGCTCGTACTCCGACATGACGACTCCCTGTGCGTGACGCACATCCGTGTGCCTTTTGTAAGCCTCTCGGCGGTCACCCATGATGAGGCGCCTCGGAGCAGGTACTTACCACGCAAGGAATCATGATGGACATCGCGTACTGGATCGTCGCCGCGCTGCTGGCGGTGTTCTACCTCTACGCCGGAGGCAAGAAGGTCCTCCAGAGCCAGGAGCGGCTGCGGCCGATGATGGGCTGGGTCGACCGGGTCCCGATGCCGGCCGTCAGGCTGATCGGGACACTGGAGGTCCTCGGCGCCGCGGGTCTGATACTGCCGCCGCTGACCGGGATCACGCCCTGGCTCGCCGTCGCCGCGGCGATCGGGCTCGTCCTGGTCCAGTGCGGCGGCATCGTGCTCCATGTCTCGCGCGGCGAGGCCCGGTTGATCGGGCTCAACATCGCGCTGCTGGTGGCCGCCGTGGCCGCTGCCTGGCTGGCGGCCGTACGGCTCTGACGTACCCGCGGGCGTCCGGGCCGGTCGGAGCCCGCCCGACGCGGAGCCCCGCCCGACGCGAAGACCGGCCCGACGCGGACTCAGGTCCCTCCCGGACTCAGGTCCTGCGCAGCACGCGGCTCGCTCCGGCGGCGACGGTGGTCGCCAGCAGCCAGCCGCTGCCGACGAGGACGAGCGCCGTCCACTGCATGGCGCCGGACGGGCTGAACACGCGTTCCTGGCCGAGGTCGACGAGCGGGAGCAGCAGATCGAGGGTGTAGATCACCGGCTGGAAGGCCGGATGCGGGCCGTCGGCCACCGCCCGCGGCGGCCAGGTCGCG
Organism: Streptomyces sp. NPDC104096; assembly: GCF_055584385.1. Taxonomy (NCBI): domain Bacteria; kingdom Bacillati; phylum Actinomycetota; class Actinomycetes; order Kitasatosporales; family Streptomycetaceae; genus Streptomyces; species Streptomyces sp. NPDC104096. The sequence goes on along the minus strand of NZ_JBVJMD010000048.1, from coordinate 30,635 downwards.
AACAGTGCCGAGCCGGCCGCCAGGAGACCGGCCAGCAGCCACACGGCGCGCAGCGGGCGGTATCCGAAGCCCACGGTCGCGTCCTGGAGGAGACTCCACAGCCGGGCGGGCACCCCGAGGGTGGCGCGCAGGGCGCGCTGCTTGGCGACCAGTACGGTCCGCGCGTCGGCGTCCTGGCCGTGGCGCTGGTAGACGGCGGCGAGTTGCTCGTACGGCTGGGGTGTGAAGGCGTTCGGGTCCCGGCGCAGCAGGGGCAGGCGGCGCGCGGCCGGCAGGGCGGGGCTGATGTCGTCGTAGACCGCGCCGTCCACGACGAGGGAGGCCGGCCAGGTGGCGGGCTCGTCCTTGAGCAGCACCGTCCTGAGGCGGCTGAGGTCGACGATGCCCGAGGGGGTGGCCCGCGGCTCCAGCCGCAGCACGGCCGCGGTGGCTCCGCGGCAGGTGAGTGCCTCTTCCCCGGGCGCGGTGTCCAGCAGCGCGTCGGCGAGGCACAGGGTGCTGCGGATCGTGGCGCTGTTGAGGCGGATGCCGCCGTGGGCGGTGAAGCCGTCGCAGAGGTTCACCACGCCGCCGACGTCTACCCCGTTGGCCCGCAGCGCGGTCCTGCCGCTGTCCGGGGCGGTCAGTTCGGCGGCCTCCAGCCGGATCGAACCGCCGATCCGCGCGTCGCACAGGTCGACGGTGCCGTGCGCGGTCGTCCCGCCGCGGCAGTCGAGGTCGCCGCCGATGTGGGTGCGCTCCGCAGTGAGCACCGTGCCCTCGGGGAAGTTCAGCCGGGCGCCCTCCAGGACGACGCTGCCGCGTATCGAGGTGTCGGCGAGGGTGACCGGGCCGTCGACGACCAGTCCGCCGTCCGCCTGGATGTCGCCGCCGATCTGCGCGCAGCCCAGATGGAGTGCGTAGCGCCCCGGGCCGGCGCCGGGACCGGCGAGGGTGGCGTCGGACAGCTCCACCGTCGCACCGACCGAGGCCCCGCACAGGTTGACCATACCGGCGCAGGAAAAGCCGCGCCCGAGGTACAGGCCGCCGCCGACGGTGATCTCGGACATCTGGAGACAGCCGTCGGGGCCGCCTATGGCCGCCCCACGGAAGACGAGCGTGTCCTGGACCCGCGCGTTGTTCAGATGCACCGGGCCGGTGCAGTCCAGGCCCGGGGCCCACATGTACTCGTCCACGGCGACGCTCTGAGCGGTGACGGCGGCCTCGCCCGGCGCGGGGCGGATCGTCGTGTCCTGGAGCGAGAGCACGGTGCCGACGGTGAGGGAGCGCAGGTCCAGGGTGCCGTCCACGGTGCACTTGTCGACCTTGAACTCCTGGGCGACACGGGCGCTGTGGGCCCGCAGGCCGGGCAGCCGGCACTCGCCGAGCTCGAACGCCTCGAGTTGCGCGCCCTCCAGTCGTGGCGCTTCGTCGAACCGGCAGCGGCGCATCCGGACGGTCCCGCGCAGGGCGGCCTCCGACAGGTCCAGCCGCCCTCGTACGTGTACGCCGCGCAGGCGCAGCCGGGCCAGGTGTCCGGGCACGGGGGGCGGCGGGGACAGCAGCAGCATCCGCACGACGGCGCCGCGCACCTCCGGTACGCCGACGCACCACTCCCCCCGCCGGTACGCCTGCCACATACGGCGCTCGCCGGCGTCCCAGTCGGCCGGCGCGTCGTCATGGTCCGCCACGGAAGTCCCCCTCTGCGCTCACCGGGACGAGCCGGCCTCGGGCAGCAGCGTGCGCTGTCGCGCGCCGGTTTTCAACGGCCGAGCGTTTCGACCCAGGCGGTGGTCTCGTCGGGGTGGCCCAGGCGGACCGTGCGCAGCGGGGCGAAGCGGGGGTCGCGGGTGCGCAGGCCGATCTCCCGGTGCCGGGCGGCATGTTGGGACCACGACCACCGGACCGGGTGTTCCCTGCTGAGCCAGCCCCGCCAGCTCTCCCGGTTGCCGCCGAAGAGGGATTCGCGGGTGACGCTCCGGCGGAGCGAGCGGCGCAGTACGCGGGGCATGACGACCCGTCTGGGATAGTCCAGCCAGATCACGGTGTCGGCCCGCTCCCACAGCAGGTCGCGGACCTCGGCGGCACCGATCGAGTCGACGATCCAGCGAGGCTGCGCGGTCAGCCGCGACACGTCCTCGACCAGCCGGCCGTTCACCGCCCAGTCCGGTCCGTCGTAGTACAACGCGTCCATCTCGTGGTAGGCCAGGCCCAGTCGGCCGCCCAGGACACGGGCGAGCGTGGACTTGCCCGCCCCCGTCACCCCCACCACCAGAACCCGTTCCACCTGCGCACCCTATCCTGACGCCCGGGAACGGCCGCAGCGGCGAACGCCAGGCACGGGGCCGCTTGTCGCCTAGCCGTCCGGCCGCGGTCCGCGTAGGGTCACGCGTCGGGGACGGCCCACTCGACGACACCACGATCGGCGCCGGGACAAGGGGACTGTGAGCAGAAGACGTTACGTCGCCCGGGGCGTGCCGGGCGGTTACCGGATCTGGGACAACCGTGGGCGCAGATGGTGGGGCGATCTCTACGACCTCTGTCCCGACGACCTCGTGGCCGAACTCAACGGGCGGGCGGACCCGGCGCGGATCACCGCGCTGATGAAGCTCTGTCGGGCGCGGAAGCGGTAGGCACCCGCACGACGGTCCGGTCACCTGCCGTGGTCCGGAAGTAGGGTCGCGGCATGGAGTTCCGTCACCTCGGCCGCAGCGGCCTGATGATCAGTGAGATCGCCTACGGCAACTGGCTCACCCACGGTTCCCAGGTCGAGGAGGACGCGGCGCTCGCCTGTGTGCGCGCCGCCCTCGACGCGGGGATCACCACCTTCGACACCGCCGACGTCTACGCCCAGACCCGCGCCGAAGCCGTCCTCGGCAGGGCGTTGAAGGACGAGCGGCGGGAGGGGCTGGAGATCTTCACCAAGGTCTACTTCCCGACCGGTCCCGGCCCCAACGACCGCGGCCTGGGCCGCAAGCACATCATGGAGTCCATCGACAACTCGCTGCGCCGGCTCCAGACCGACTACGTCGATCTGTACCAGGCGCACCGCTACGACGCCTCCGTCCCGCTGGAGGAGACCATGGAGGCGTTCGCCGACGTGGTCCACTCCGGCAGGGCCCTGTACATCGGTGTCTCCGAGTGGACGGCCGACCAGATCCGCGAGGGCCACGCGCTCGCCCGGGAGCTGCACTTCCCGCTGGTCTCCAGCCAGCCGCAGTACTCGATGCTGTGGCGGGTGATCGAGGACGAGGTCGTGCCGACCTGCGAGGAGCTGGGCCTGGGCCAGATCGTCTGGTCGCCCATCGCGCAGGGTGTCCTCACCGGCAAGTACGCGCCCGGCGCCCCGCTGCCGGCGGGCAGCCGGGCCACGGACGAGAAGGGCGGCGCGACGTTCGTCGGCCGGTTCCTCCAGGACGAGGTGCTGGAGCGCGTCCAGCGGCTCCGGCCGCTCGCCGATCAGGCCGGGCTGTCACTGGCCCAGCTGGCCGTGGCCTGGGTCCTGCAGAACCCCAACGTCTCCGCCGCCATCATCGGCGCCTCGCGGCCCGAGCAGGTCACGGAGAACGTGAAGGCGGCGGGCATCAAGCTGGACGCCGATCTCATGGAGGCCGTCGACGGCGTCCTCGGCCCCGTCGTGGAGCGCGACCCGGCCAAGGCGGGCCGCGTCTGACCCGTCCCGCCACCGGCCCGAGGGGGCCGCTCCGCACCGGAGCGGCCCCCTCCGCGCGCCTCGGCCGGGCCCGTCGCGGGCGACGATCAGAGCATCGGGCAGGCGATCCACCCGACGCGCCGCTCCAGTTCTCACACAAATCGCCCCAAGACGTGTGTTATACGTTCATGAACACATTTACGCGGCGCGCCTTGCTCGGTGCCTCGGTCGTTGCGGCCGGCTCGGGACTCCTGACCGGATGCTCCGGGTCGGACTCACCCCCGGCCTCCGGCCCGGGTACCGGTCCCGGCCAGGGTCCCGGCCCCGGGGGCGCCGGTTCCGGCCCCGGCGGCACCCGGTTCGCCCCCAAGGGACCCAAGGGGTACGTCGACCCGTCGGGGCCCGAGGTCGTCGCCGTCGAGCGGAGGCGCGGGTCCGGGCCCGTCCGCAGGTTCAAGCTCACCGCCGCCCAGACCTCCCTGGATCTGGGCGGGCGGACCGTCAGGTCCTGGGCGTACGGCGATTCGCTGCCCGGGAAGGAGGTCCGGATCACCGCGGGCGACATCCTCGACCTCACGCTCGCCAACCACCTGCCCGTGGCGACGACGCTGCACTCGCACGGTGTGCGCATGCGCTGCGACATGGACGGCGTGCCCGATCTGACCCAGAACGCCATCGCCCCCGGCGCGGACTTCACCTACCGTTTCATGGCCAAGCACCCCGGTACGTACTGGATCCACTCGCACTCGGGGATGCAGCTCGACCGCGGCCTGTACGCCCCGTTCATCGTGGAGGACCCCAGGGAGCCGCTGGCCTACGACAAGGAATGGGTCGTCGTCCTGGACGACTGGCTGGACGGGGTGGACGGCTCCACTCCGGACGACGTGCTGACAGAGCTGCGCCACGGCAAGGGCCCGGCGATGGACATGGACATGGGCACCGGCAAGGGCGCAGGCGCGTCGCACGACCACGGCGGTCGCGGCAGTCACGGCGGCAGGCCCATGGGGCCCTCCCGGGTGCTGCACGGCTCCCGCAGCCATCTGCTGCGCAGCGAGGGCGGCAACGTCGCCTACCCGTACTACCTGATCAACGGCCGCCGTCCGCAGGCGCCCACGGTCTTCAAGGCCCGCGCCAAGGACCGCATCCGGCTGCGCATCATCAACGCCAGCGGTGACACGGCCTTCCGGGTGGCGCTGGGCGGCCACGAGATGACGGTGACGCACACCGACGGCTACCCGGTCGAGCACCACAGGACCGACACGCTGCTGCTGGGCATGGCCGAACGCTACGACGTGCTCGTCACCGCCAAGGACGGGGTGTTCCCGCTGATCGCGCTGGCCGAGGGCAAGCAGGGGCGGGCGCTGGCGGTGCTGCGTACCGACAGGAGCGGGACGCTGCCGTCGCCCTCGGTGTTCCCCGACGAGTTGGACGGGCGGCTGGTACCGGCCGGACGCCTCAGGCCGCAGGAGTCGGTGGCGCTGCCGGAGCGCGACACGGACCGCGAGATCCGTATCCGACTGTCCGGCAACATGAGGACCTTCGACTGGAGTTTCGACCACCGGCCCTACTCCCTGGAGCAGCGTCACCCGATCCGCCAAGGCGAAAGGATTCGGCTGAGTCTCATCAACGCCACCGACATGTGGCATCCGCTGCATCTGCACGGCCACACCTTCGCCATGGCCGGCCTCGACGCGGCCGGGGCCCGCAAGGACACCGCGTACGTACTGCCGCACCGCAAGCTGGTGGTGGAGTTCGACGCCGACAATCCGGGTCTGTGGATGCTGCACTGCCACAACCAGTACCACTCCGAGTCCGGGATGATGACCGTCCTCGGGTACCGCACCTGACGCGCCGGTGCCGGTGACCAGGCCGGGGCCTCCCGCGCCTCGGTCCGTCCGGGTTCCGCTTGCGCACGGCCCCGGCCGGTCACCCGCCTGTTCCGGACCTCGCCCGCCGGTCCGGGTCCGCACGGGGCCCGTTGTCAGTGGGGGCGGGCAAGATGCAGGTCATGACGACACCAGTTGCAGTGATCATGGATGCCGCCGCCTACGCGCGGGCGGTCGAGGACGCCGTGGAAGCCGCGGCCGCCTACTACGCGAGCGGCACCTCTTCACTCGACGACGACGCCTACGACCGACTGGTCCGCGGGATCGCCGCCTGGGAGGCCGCGCACCCGGACGAGGTCCGGCCCGACTCGCCGACGGGCAAGGTGGCGGGCGGCGCGGCCGAGGGCGACGTCCCGCACACGGTCGCGATGCTCAGCCTGGACAACGTGTTCTCCGCCGAGGAGTTCACCGCCTGGACCGCCTCCCTGGGCCGGCGCCTCGGGCGCGAGGTCACCCGGTTCGGTGTCGAGCCGAAGCTGGACGGACTCGCCGTCGCCGCCCGCTACACCGAGGGCCGGCTGACCAGACTGATCACCCGCGGGGACGGGACCGCCGGGGAGGACGTCTCGCACGCGATCGGCACCGTCGAGGGCCTGCCGCGGACGCTGGCCGAACCGGTCACGGTCGAGGTGCGCGGCGAAGTGCTGATGACGGTCGCCCAGTTCGAGCACGCCAACGAGGTGCGCACCGCGCACGGCGAGCAGCCGTTCGCCAACCCCCGCAACGCGGCGGCGGGCACCCTGCGGGCCAAGGAGCGCGCCTACACCGTTCCGATGACGTTCTTCGGCTACGGCCTGCTGCCCCGGCCCGACACGGACACCGCCCTCGCCGTGCGGCTGGGCGAACTCGCCCACAGCGAGCTGATGGCCCTGGCCGCCGAACTGGGAGTGCACACGACCGCCGCGACCGAGGTGCCCGGGGTGGTCGCCGACACCGCCGAACAGGTGCTGGCCCGGGTGGCGGAGATCGCGGCCCTTCGCGCCGAACTGCCGTTCGGGATCGACGGCATCGTCGTCAAGGCCGACCTGGCGGCCGATCAGCAGGCCGCGGGATCGGGTTCGCGGGCACCGCGCTGGGCGATCGCGTACAAGCTGCCCGCCGTGGAGAAGATCACCCGGCTGCTGGCGGTGGAGTGGAACGTCGGGCGGACCGGCATCATCGCCCCGCGCGGGGTGCTGGAGCCGGTGGAGATCGAGGGGGCCACCATCACCTACGCCACCCTGCACAACCCGGCCGACATCACCCGCCGCGACCTGCGGCTGGGCGACCACGTCATGGTCCACCGGGCCGGTGACGTCATCCCCCGCATCGAAGCCCCGGTGGCCCATCTGCGCACCGGGGAGGAGCGGACGATCGAGTTCCCCGCGGTGTGCCCGCGCTGCGGCTCCGCCATCGACACCAGCCAGGAACGCTGGCGCTGCGAACAGGGCCGCAACTGCCACCTGGTCGCCTCCCTCGCCTACGCCGCGGGGCGCGACCAGCTCGACATCGAGGGGCTCGGCGGCACCCGGGTCGTACAGCTCGTCGAAGCGGGCCTGATCGGCGATCTCGCCGACCTGTTCGCGCTCACCCGCGAGCAACTGCTCGGGCTGGACCGGATGGGTGCCACCAGCAGCGACAACCTGCTCGCCGCGATCGAGACCGCGAAGGGCCGGCCGTTGTCCCGGGTGCTGTGCGCGCTCGGCGTGCGCGGCACGGGCCGTTCCATGTCGCGCCGGATCGCCAGGTACTTCGCCACGATGGACGAGATACGGGCCGCCGACGCGGCGAGGATGCAGCAGGTCGAGGGCATCGGTACCGAGAAGGCCCCGTCCATCGTCGCGGAACTGGCCGAACTCGGCCCGCTGATCGACAGACTCGTGGCGGCCGGGGTGAACATGACCGAGCCCGGCGCCACCCCCGCGCCCGCCGCCGGTACCGAAGGCGGCGGCGATGACGACACCGCGCAGGCACCGCAGGGCGGGCCGCTGTCGGGGATGACCGTGGTGGTCACGGGCGCGATGACGGGCCCGCTGGAGAAACTGAGCCGCAACCAGATGAACGAGCTGATCGAACGTGCGGGCGGCCGCTCCTCGTCCAGCGTCTCGAAGAAGACCACGCTGGTGGTCGCCGGCGAGGGCGCCGGCTCCAAGCGGGCCAAGGCCGAGGACCTGGGCGTCCGGCTGTCCACGCCGGACGAGTTCGCCGTCATGGTCGCCGACTTCATCGGCTGACCGGACGGCGGCGGGGGTACCCGCCCGTCGGCCGGGTGGCCGACGGGCGGGTGCGTCTCACCGGATCAGGCGGGGGTGATGTTCTCCGCCTGCGGGCCCTTCTGGCCCTGGGTGATGTCGAAGGTCACCGCCTGGCCTTCCTGGAGCTCGCGGAAGCCGGAGGCGTTGATGTTGGAGTAGTGCGCGAAGACGTCGGGACCGCCGCCGTCCTGCGCGATGAAGCCGAAGCCCTTTTCAGAGTTGAACCACTTGACGGTTCCGCTGGCCATGCCGGTGCCTCTCAATCGGTGACGGGTCCGCACCGCGCGAACCCGGAGGTGGTCGTCCTGGTCCTCGGGCACTGCACAGCAAAGCGCCCGCACGACAGTGCGGGCGCGTACGGCGAACCACGACATCTGACGACGACGCTACACGGCGAAAGCGCCCGTCACCAGTGGGTAAGGCCCTTCGGGTCCAACGGCGTTGCGCGGGGACCCCTCGACACCTGCCGCACATCCGGTCGAATGGCCTCCCCGGCGCCCGCCCGGACGCCCCGCCGGGCGCCGTCCCGGACACTCCCGAGGCACCTCCAGGACACCTGAAGATCACCTGCCGGACATCCATTGTCCACGCCGCCCGGCGCCCCGCCCCGCCGTGCGGCGTGACATCACCCTCGCGGGTGTGCCCCGGTGGCGCGGGCGTACCCGTGCCTGCTTGCTGGACCGGGAGGGGGAGAGTCGAAGCGAGCCGCAGAGAGAGCGAGCGTCCATGGCCCCGGAGGACGAGCGGCTGCGGACACCGCGCGCGGCCGGTATGGCCGGGACCGTGTTCGCGGTGCTGCTCGCGGCCGCGATCGTCCTGGTGCGGATCGCCGTACCGGCGGGGGGTGCCGCCGATGTCGCCGTCGCCCAGAACATGCGCTGGGCGGTGCAGGCCGCGCTGGAGATCGTTCCGTTCGCGGGCATCTTCTTCCTGTGGTTCATGGGCGCGCTGCGCGCCCAGGTGGGCGCGGCCGAGGACCGGTTCGTCGCCACCGTGTTCCTGGGCAGCGGCCTGGTGTTCGTCGCCACCATGTTCGGCGCCGGTGCGGCGGCAGGAACCGTGCTCAACGAGGGGCCTTCGACGTTCGGCCGCGATTTCGCGTACACGTTGATGACGACGTACGCGCTGCGGATGGCGTCCGTGTTCGTCCTCACCACCTCGACCATCGGGCACCGCCTCCAGGTCTTTCCGCGCCCGCTCGCCCTCTTCGGCTACGCGGTAGGACTGATCCTGCTCATCGTGGGTGCCGGAGTGCCCTGGTCCGAACTGCTCTTCCCGTTCTGGGCGCTGATCGTCAGCATCCATCTCCTGCGCGTCGGTCTGCGCCGGCCGCCGCGCTCCGGACCCGCGCGCTGAACCCGTCATCCCCACGGCACACCTCGGCGCGCGGCACCGCGTGCGCCGGTCCATGCTGAGGGCGTGGGGGCGGGCAGGGGGCCATGGAAGGGCTGACCTCGGTGAGGCTTGTCGTCGATCTCAACCGCTGCCAGGGATACGCACAGTGCGCGTTCCTCGCACCCGACGTTTTCGCCATGCACGGCGAGGAGTCGCTGCTCTACGACCCGCACGCCGACGACTCGCGGCGCGACGAGATCGCGCGCGCGGTGGCTGCCTGCCCGGTACAGGCCATCTTCGTGGAGGGGCTGGACGGCACTCCCGCGTCCTCCTCGGGAGGCGACCTGTGAGCGGTGACATGTATCTCGACCGGCTCAAGCGCGAAGGGCGCATCGTCGTGGTCGGCGCCTCGCTCGCGGGGCTGCGGGGCGCGGAGACGCTGCGCGCGGAGGGCTTCACCGGCTCCCTCACGATGATCGGGGACGAGCCCTACGAGCCTTACGACCGGCCCCCGTTGTCCAAGCAGGTCCTGCTGGGCCGGGCCACCGCGGACCACACCGCGCTCCCCCGGCGCCGCGCGATCGACGCCGAGTGGCGCCTCGGGGTCGCGGCCGCCGGCCTCGACATGGCGGCCCGGCGGGTACGGCTGGCCGACGGCGACGAGGTGGAGTACGACCGGCTGCTCATCGCCACCGGGGTGCGGGCCAGGCCCTGGCCCCAGGAGAGCGAGGCCGAGCTCGACGGGGTGTTCGTCCTGCGCACCCGCGACGACGCCGTCGCGCTGGAGCGCACGCTCGCGCAGGGGCCGCGCCGGGTGCTCGTGATCGGCGCGGGGTTCACCGGCTCCGAGATCGCCTCCGCCTGCCGGGAGCGCGGACTGTCGGTCACGGTGGCCGAACGGGGCGCCGCACCGCTGGTCGGCGCGCTCGGCGGGGTCGTCGGCGAGGTCGCGGCCAAGATGCAGCGCGAGGCCGGCGTCGATCTGCGCACCGGCGTCATGGTGACCGCGCTGGAGGGCGACTCCTCCGGGCACGTGCGTTCCGCCCGGCTGTCCGACGGAAGCAGCGTCGAGGCCGACGTGGTGGTCGTGTCGCTCGGCGCCACCCGCAACACCGAGTGGCTCCTCGGCTCCGGACTCGGCGCGGGCCCCCGGGGCATCGCCTGTGACGCCGGCTGCCGGGCCTTCGACATCCGGGGCATCGTCACCGACGACATCTATGTGGCCGGCGATGTCGCCCGGTCCCCGCACGCGCTGTTCGGCTACCAGTTCCTGTCCCTGGAGCACTGGGGCAACGCGGTGGCCCAGGCCGAGACCGCGGCGCACAACATGCTGAGCGAGAGCGTGGACCGCCGCCCGCACATGTGGGTGCCGGCCTTCTGGTCCTCGCAGTTCGGGGTCAACATCAAGTCCGTCGGCGTGCCGTCGATGGGCACGGAGATCCTCATCGCCCAGGGTTCCCGGGAAGAGCGCAGGTTCACCGGTGTGTACGGCTACCAGGGGCGCGTCATCGGCGCCGTCACCTTCGACCAGTCGCGGTGGCTGCCGTTCTACGAGCAGCTCATCGAGACCACGGCACAGTTCCCGCCGCCGTTCCCCACGGTGGACCGCCGCCCGGAGGGCGATCGCCCGCTGCCCGCGGACTTCCCCGACCCGTCGGTGCCCTCGCACGGTCCCACCGTCACCCTGAGCGGTTACTCGCCCGCGGACCGGCGGATGACGTTCACCCCCGCCCGGCACTGATCCGACGCCCCCGAGGACACCTCATGACGCAAGACATCCTGCGCCAGATCATCGACTACTCCCATCGTGCCGACCCGTACCCGCTGTACGAGGAACTGCGCAAGACGCCCGTGTACCAGCAGGGCGACGGCCCCTTCGTGCTCAGCTCGTACTACGACATCCGCAGCCTGCTGCACGATCCGCGGATCAGCTCCGACGCGCGCAACCTGAAGGGGACGGCCGGTGACCCGCTCGCCGCCGACGCGCAGGAGGAGTCGGCCCTGCCGCCGAGCTTCCTGCGGCTCGACCCGCCCGAGCACGACCGGCTGCGACGGATGACGAACCGGTCGTTCGGGCCGCCGCACTGCCCGACCCGGGTCAACGACATGCACGGCCAGCTGGTGGAGATCGTCTCCGGTCTCGTCGACGGCATCGGGGACCCGGAACGCATCGACCTGGTCGACCAGTTCTCGTACCCCTTCCCGGTGACCGTGATCTGCCGGCTGCTGGGCGTGCCGCGCGAGGACGAGGCGCGCTTCCACGGCTGGGCGGACACCATCGCCGCCGGTCTGGACCCCGATCCGGACGCCCCCGACCCCGCCGAGCGGCTGAAGGTCACGCACAACGCCCGTACCGAGCTGGGCATGTACCTGGCCGGGCTGGTGGAGGAGCGCCGCAAGAACCCCGGCAACGACATGCTCTCGGAGCTGGCGACCTCGCAGGGGCCCGACGGCGCCATGACGACGATGGAGCTGCTGAGCACCGCGGCGCTGCTGCTGATCGCCGGTCATGAGACCACGGTCAACCTGATCACCAACGGGATGCTGACCCTGCTGCGCAACCCCGAGATCCTCGGGCGGCTGCGCGAGGACCCGAAGCTGTCGGTCGACATCGTCGAGGAACTGCTGCGCTTCGAGCCGCCGGTGCAGCTGGTGCCGCAGCGCACCACGCTCGCCGACATCGAGGTCCGTGGCGTCACCATCCCCAAGGGCGCGTCGGTGTGGCTGGTGCTGGCGGCGGGCAACCGGGACCCGGAGCGCTTCGACCGTCCGGACCGGTTCGACCCGGACCGCGGGGACATCCAGCACCTGGGCTTCGGCAGCGGCATCCACAGTTGCTTCGGCGCGCCCCTGGCCCGGCTGGAGGCACAGCTCGCCCTGAGCGAACTGGCCCGCCGGCTGGAGAACCCGAGGCTGCTCGAGGACCCGCCGCCGTACCGGCAGAACGCGGTCCTGCGCGGCCCTCGTCATCTGCGGATCACCTGCGACGGCATCCGCCCGTGACGCGGGCAGGGGGCCGCTCGGCCGCTCCACGCCGGAACGGCCCCCTTCCCCCCTTCCGTGCCCGTCCGGCCGGACTCACCGGGCGCCGGAAGCCGGACCGATGACCACGGTCCGTGCCCAAGCGGGCGGCGAGTCGTGCCTGCGGCCGGAGCCGTCCTCGTTCCACGACGATCCCCCGTGCCGCGGGAAGAGACCCACCACCGTCCGGCACGGGGGCCGTTCGGCCGGCCAGGGCGTCCGACCGTCGGTCAGGACCACGATCACGTCCGGCCGGGGTCCGCGCCGCAGCGCCGTGGCGAACCCGGTGCGCAGGTCCGTGCCGCCGCCGCCGGTCAGCGCGATGCCCTCGGCCCGGCACAGCGGGAGCACCGCCTGTGCGGCCGCGTCGCACGGCAGGACGGTGACCAGGTCCCGGCGGCCGCCCACCGCGCGGACGATCGCGGCGACCTCCAGCAGCGCGCTGCCCAGTTCGCTGTCGCTGACCGACCCGGACGTGTCGATGACCACGCAGACCCGGGGCGGTCTGCGCCTCAGGCTCGGCAGCACGACCCCGGGCACCCCGGCCGAACGCCGTGCCGGACGGCCGTGGCTGTAGTCGTCGCCCGCGCCGGAGCCGGAGACCGCCGAACGGACGGCCGCTCCCAGCAACTCCCGCCAGGGCTGCGGCGGATGGAACACCTCCTCCGCCCACCGCCGCCAGCCCTTCGGGGTGTCCCCCGGCCGGCCGTTGATGCCCTGCGCCACCCTGAAGCGGACCGCGTCCCGTTCCTGGTCGCTGAGGCCGTGGGCGCCGTCCGGGCCGAGGTCCCACTCCCGTTCCAGCCCGTCGGCGCCACTGCCGCAGTCCAGCCAGACCAGGCTCTGGGTGTGCGGCCCGAGCCGGAATCGGCTCAAGTACTCCTCCATGAGCTGCCCCGCGGGCAGCTTCAGGAACTCGGGCGTGACCGCGCCTTCGGGCTGGACCAGGCCGTCGCCGAAGGCGTCGTCGTTGATCTCGCAGTCCGCGGCGATGTTCATCCGCAGCCGTTCCGCGGGGCCGGTCAGTCCCTTCTCGCGCGCGAACCGGTCGCTGCGCCCGTGGTGGTCGCGCAGCAGGTGCGACACCTCGTGCACCCACACCGCGGCCAGGTCCTCCACCGGGGTGCGCGCGACGAACGCCGGGGAGACGTAACACCGCCAGTGCCGGTCGACGGCCATGGTCGGGACGGACCGCGACGCGACGGGGTGCAGGGCGAAGAGCGCCGTCGCCAGGTAGGGCCGGGCGCGTGCCGCGTTCAGCCGCGCGGCGAAGAGTTTGTCGCGGTCCAGTTCCAGGGGCGGGTGCGTGGTCATCGGCCCGCCTGCGCGGCGACGCGGGCCGCCGTGCGGTCCGCCCGCCGGGACAGGGCCACCGCTCCGGCGAGCCGCTCGATCGCCTCCGGTACGTCCCAGTCCGCTCGGCGCAGGGTGGCGAGGGTGGTCGCGGGCACGACCACCAGGTCCGGCGCCCCGGTCTCCAGGGCGCGGACCAGCAGCGCCCAGGCAGCGTCCCAGCGGGACTTCTCCGGGCGCCCTCGGACCGCCGCCACCACCCCGTCCAGTACGGCCTGGCGAAGGTCGCCCCGCTCGGGCAGGGCGGCGGCCGCGGGGTCGGCGAGCAGGTCCTCGGGGTCCGGCAGGTCCATCCGGTCCAGGCTCGCCAGCAGCTCCAGCCCCGGCCCGTCCCCCACGGTGCCCCTGACCAGCAGGGAGAGCACGTCCCGGGAGGAGTCCGCCGCGGTCGCGAAGGCGATCAGGCGCAGGGTCGCGTCCCAGCTCCGCGGGGATGGCCAGGGGCCGCCGCGGCGGGCCTCGTCGGCGGGCAGCCGGTGCACGAGTCCGGGCCGGGCGGCGAGCAGCCCGCACACCGCGCGGCGGGCGTGGTCGACGGCCTGCGGCAGCCGCCGCGGGTCGAGCCGCGGCAGGGTGGCCCGGGGCCAGGTCCCGCCGAGGCCGCGCACGACGACCTCGTGGTCGTGGGTCCACTGGAGATGGACGAACCGGTTGGCCAGCGGCGGGCTCAGCTCCCAGCCGTCGGCCGCCGAGGACCGCGGGTTGGCGGCGGCCACGATCCGCACTCCGGGCGGGAGTTGCAGGGCGCCGATCCGTCGTTCGAGCACCAGGCGCAGCAGGGCGGCCTGGACGGCCGGCGGCGCGGTGGACAGCTCGTCCAGGAACAGCAGCCCGCGTCCGGCCCGTACCAGTCGCACCGCCCAGTCCGGTGGAGCCATCGGGACACCGTGCCGGGCGGGGTCGTCTCCGACCACGGGCAGCCCGGAGAAGTCGGACGGCTCGTGCACGCTGGCGATCACCGTGGTCAGCGGCAGGTCCAGGGACTCGGCGAGCTGGGTGAGGGCGGCGGTCTTGCCGATCCCCGGCTCTCCCCACAGCAGCACGGGCAGGTCGGCGGCCACCGCCAGGGCGAGGGCCTCCAGTTGGTCGTCGGGGCGCGGTTCGGTGGCGGTGTCACGCAGCAGGGCCAGCAGCTCGCCCGCGACGTCGAGCGGGGAGGCGCGGTCGAGGTCGCGCAGGGCCCCGGTCTCGCCGGTCTCCTGGGTCTCGTGGATGCCTTGGGTCTCGTGGATGTCTTGGGTCTCGTCGTACAGGGGCATGGCGGGTCACCTTCGGGTTCGTGAGGCACGGGATGGGTGCGAGGGCGCGGGAGGTCCCGCGGGTCGGTGGGCAACCGCTTGCCCGCACGGAGGTGCGGACGCACGGACGTGCCGACGCACGGACGAACGCCCGTACAGGCGCGTCGGCGTACGGGTCAGCGGCCGGTCGTGTGCCGTGGGTGGGAACGGTGGGTGGCGGGGCGGCGTGGGCCCGGGCGGAGGCGGTCGGGGCCGGGGCCGATCAGGCCCGTCCGGAACAGGCCGTGGACGATCCGCCGCCGCGCGGCCGCCTCGAGTTCGTCCCGCAGTGCCCCGTCGCGCAGCAGTGCGGCCGGGCCGAGCAGCCCCTCGACGACGGCCAGCGCACCCGCGATGTCGCCGTGGTCGATGCGTTCGCGGACGTCGGCGAGGCACTCCGGACGGCGGTGCGCCTCGTCGATAGCCCGGAGACAGGGCAGCGGGGTGCCGGTGAGCTCGGCCAGGAGCTCCTCCCGGCGGACCTCGGCGGGGTCGTGGTCGAGCGCGGTCAGCACGCCGTCGACCAGGCCGATACGGTGCCGGGCTCCCCGGCATTCCACCAGGCGGGACCGCCCCGTCCGGTCGGGGACGCGGGCCGGGGCCGTCGGGTGACCGGCCGTCAGCGCCGAGGCGACCAGCGGGTGCAGCCGGTCGGCCGTGATGCGGCCGGTGCGCAGCAGTTCCAGGTCGGGCAGGACCCAGGTCGCCGCGTCGGGAAGCACCGGCAGGGCCCGGGCGCCGCCGCCCGGGGTGGCCGCCGTGATCCGCACGGCCCGCGGTCCGGGGCCGTCCTGGTCCGCCGGGAGGTGCAGGTCCAGCCGGTGCCGGGCGCCCAGCCGGACGGTGACGTCACCACCGTCCCGTCCCTCGGCGGCGAGCAGCACACGCGCCTCGGCCGCCCATCGGTCGACGGCGCAGCCGTACCCCGGCGGCACGTACTCCCATGGATCCGGTTCCACCCCGGGGCCGCCGTCGTGAGGGGGCCGGTCCGCTCCCGAGCGGGTGCGCAGTTCGTCGGCCCGGCGCGCGTCCCACAGATGGCGGTGCAGGTCGAGCCGGAACCGCCGGTCGGGGCGGGGGTGCGGATGGCGGCGGGCGTCTGCGTCGTCCGGGGAGCCGTCCCACAGGGCGAGGCCGATCCGCTGGCCGGCGTCCGCCCAGGCGGGTGGTGTCCTGGCCACCAGGAACACCGGGCGTTCGCCGTCGTGTCCGTCGGTGGCGTACCTGGCCAGGGCGATGGTCAGGCCCGGTCGCAGCAGTCCGTCGGGGGCGATCCTCGGCATGTGCCAGCGCAGCAGGTCGGGAGCCAGCCGACGCAGGTCGGCCCGGAGCCGGGCCGCCGGCTCCCGGCCGTACGTCCGTGCGGCACGGCGCAGGTCGAGGTCGACGTCGACACGCGCGGCGGCGCAGGCGCCCGCCCAGTCGCCGGTACGACGGCGGGCGGTGGCGGTCTCGATCATCGACGGCGGCACGGCGAACTCGCGCACGCGCTGCCAGAGGGAGAGGCGGGTGTCCCCGTACACGCTTCGAGTGAGCATCAGCACTCACCTTGCGCGGACGGGACCCCCGATCTGTGCGGAGTGTCGGTCATCATCACGTGGACCCTAGCGTCCCTCGCCGCCGCCCGTCAGCTCCTTTTCCCTCGGGCGGACGGGAGCGCCGGACCGGACCGTCGGCCCCTCGGCGCTCCCTCCGGCCCGGGGCACGGGGATGCCGCGGGCGACCGACAGGATCACGTCCCGCAGCCGCTCGACGTACAGCCGCATGTTCTTCGACGCGATGTCGGTGTCCGGGTAGCGGCTCGCGAGCCACAGTCCCTCGTGCATCCGGTTGACCCAGACGCACACCTGGTCGCCGTAGGACACCCGCAGCAGCGCGTACGCGTTCAGTTCGGCCCAGCGGGCGGCTCCGGGGATACCGCGGGCGTCGAGGTAGGAGACGATCGAGTACAGGTCGGGCGACGTCGGGCGGAAGTCGGCTCCGAGCAGACGCAGTACGCGGGCGAGCGGGATGCGCGCCAGTGACCTGTTGGCCTGGAGTTCGGCGCGCACGGTCCGCAGCGCGCCCGCGAAGTCCGGGGCCTGCGCGAGGGAGACCTCGATGGGCGCGCCGCCGACGTACCAGCCGACGGAGTCGGACCACTGGGACTTCACCCGGGTGTGGAAGGGCACGACGGTGCGGTAGACGGACTGTCCGCCGATCTCGCGCACAAGAAGGCTGGTGGCGGCCAGGACGCCGACCAGGCTTCCGCCGTAGGGGCGGCAGTACGCCTCGAACGCGGCGGCGGCGTCCGCGTCCACGAGCTTCTCGCGCATCAGCTTCTGGGTGGGCAGTGCGCCGCCGGGTTCGAGACCGAGGTCGACGGGGAAGTCCGGCAGCTTCCCGTCGCAGCGGTCGATGAACTCCCGCCAGCGCACGACGATGGCGTGGGTGTCGTCGATCCGGTCGGCGTCCGCCCGCTCGATCTCGCAGAAGTCGACGTAGCTGCTGACCGGCGTCTCCTCGACGGCACGACCCTGCGCCCCCGCCGCGTACAGCTCGTGGATCTCGGCGGGGATGCGTTGCAGGGAGTAGCCGTCGACGTTGCTGTGGTCGAAGACCATGTGCACGGTCGCGCCGTCGTCCCGGACGATCGCCGTGTACAGGAAGTTGGGCCAGCCGAGGGCGTCGGCGGCGACGTCGAAGCGGTCCTGGAGGTGCTGGACGAGTTCCGCCGCGTCGGGGAAGTCGCCGACGACCGCGCGCCGCAGGGACACGGCGTCGGCGTCCAGCGTGAACCGGCGCATCTCGTCGCCGTCCCAGCGGAATCCGCTGCGCAGCGTCTCGTGCCGCACCGTCCAGGTGCGCAGTGCCTCCTGGAGCACGTCGAGGTCGACCTGCCCCGGGACGTCGAAGACCGTGCCCAGCCAGGTCGGCACGAACAGGCCGTCCTCCCGTACGGTCCGGGCCGTCCTGATGTGCGACTCCTGGATGTACGCCGGGGGCCGGGTGTCGTACGGCAGGTCCGCCGCCGCCTCGACGGTGGCGGGGCTGAGCGTCCACTCGACGAGCCGTCCGGGCCGGACCTCGCAGCGCTGGATGTCGGTCATTCGCACCGGACGTCTCCGTTCTCAGTTGAGGCATATCCGATCAAGGAAATGCCCCGCTCGGGGACGGCGTGCGATGAAGCCGGATTTTTCAATGGATCGGGTGGTATGTCGAACAACGGTCCTCGGCCCGCCGGGTGACACCCGAACTTATTGCCGCCTCTGCGGCAACTCCCGTGCCGCCGCGGCTGTCTAGAGGAACATGCGCGGGTTCATGGAGAGTGCCGGGGTGGTCGTGGGGCAGTTGCTGCGGTTCGCCTGGTTGCAGACACGCTGCTGCGTGTTCGCCGCCGCGCTGCTGGGCGGGATGGCGGCCTCGACC
Source organism: Streptomyces sp. NPDC104096 (assembly GCF_055584385.1). Classification (NCBI taxonomy): domain Bacteria; kingdom Bacillati; phylum Actinomycetota; class Actinomycetes; order Kitasatosporales; family Streptomycetaceae; genus Streptomyces; species Streptomyces sp. NPDC104096. The sequence continues at coordinate 12,490 of NZ_JBVJMD010000048.1, read as the reverse complement.
CTCCTGCCGCCGCTGCCGGTGGCACGCTACGACCTGCTCCTGGTGTACGGGGTGCTGCTGACCGGGGCGGGCCTGCTGCTGGGGTGGGAGACCAGGCGGGAGTTGGCGGTCGTGGCGGTCTGCCATCTGCTGGGGCTGGCCTTCGAACTGGTCAAGGTGCATGTGGGGGCCTGGAGTTATCCCGAACCGGCCCTGACCAAGGTGGCCGGGGTGCCGCTGTACGGCGGGTTCATGTACGCGGCCGTCGGCAGCTACGTCTGTCGCTCCTGGCGGTTGATGCGCCTGAGGATGACCGGTTACCGGGCCCGCGCCACGGCCGTGCTCGCCGTCGGCCTGTACGGCAACTTCCTCAGCCATCACTGGCTGCCGGACCTGCGCTGGCCGCTCGGCGGCCTGCTGCTCGCCGTGACCGCGGGGGTGTGGGTGCACTTCGCGATCGGCGAGCGCGGGTACCGGATGCCGCTGGGGCTGGCCTTCACCCTGATCGGGTTCTTCCTGTGGCTCGCCGAGAACATCGCCACCTATCTCGGGGCCTGGACGTACCCGTACCAGGCGCACGGCTGGGAGCCCGTCTCGGTGTCCAAGTGGGCGTCCTGGGCGCTGCTGATCAGCGTCACCTTCGTCATCAGCGCCTTCGACGCGGGCACGGGCACCGGCGGGTCGACCCGTACGGCCGCCGCGCCCGGGGCGCCCGGGGCGGCGGCCTGATCCCGACGGCCGATGGGCCGATGGGGTCGATGGGGTCGATGGCCGCCGGGTCGATGCCCGGCGGCCGGCGACCGGTCAGCCGTCGATGCGGTGCGTGCTCCAGAAGGAGGTCAGGTCCGTGGTGGTGACCGCCTGCGCGGCCGCCTTGAACTCGGCCGTGGTCGAGACGCCGTACCAGTGCGAAGTGGCGTAGCTCTTGAGCAGGTTGGCCATCACGGTGTCACCGAGCTGACGGCGCAGGTCGTGCAGGGCGCACTTGCCGTAGCCGTAGACGACGGTGGAGTACCGGGAGGAGTGGGCGTCCCAGTAGGCCATCGAGTTGGTGATCTTCTCGGCCGAGGAGGCCCAGGAGACGCTGCTCCAGCAGCCGGTACCGGTCTTGCCCTGCGCCAGGTCGGTGGCGTAGTCGGTGAACGCCTCGTCGAGCCAGGGGCTGTTGTACTCGTCGTCGCCGACGATCCCGTAGAACCACTGGTGACCGATCTCGTGGGTGAGCGCGGTGGTGCTGACCAGGTCGAGGACGAACCCGGGGTACTCCATGCCGCCGAACCAGTAGTTGTTGTCGATCACCGCGTCCAGCTCGCCGTACGGGTACGCGCCGAAGCGCGCCGCGTGGGCGTCCACGGCGGACTTGGCGGTGGTGAGCATCGACTGCGCGCTGGAGGAGCTGATGCCCGTCACGGAGTAGATGTTGATCGCGGTGCCGGCCGTGGAGGTGCCGGAGATCTTGGTGAACGGCCCGGCGGCCCAGGCGAAGTCGCGGACCTTGGAGGCCGTGGCGGTGGTGACCGTACGGCCGCTCGACCCGGCGGCGTCGACCGAGGTGCCGGTGGCCGGGACGAGGAGGCTCGTCGGGTGGTCCAGGGTCACCTTGAAGTCGGCGGCCAGCGAGTAGAACGACTCGCCGTTGTTGGTGTACGGGTCCAGGTGCCAGCCGGCCCCGTCCTTGACCGCCAGTACGGGCAGCGCGTTGCCGATGTTGACGAAGGCGCCGTCGTAGCCGAAGCGGTCGGCGCCGCTGGGCACGGTGATGGCCAGGTCGAAGCCGATCGTCGCGCTCTGGCCCTGCGCCACGGGCGACGACAGGCTGATCCGGAGGGCCGTGCAGGCGACCGAGAGCGAACCGGCGGTGCCACCGCTGACGTTGCTCACGACGATGGGCATCGCGGAGCAGGTGCCGTGGTAGTTGTCCCACAGCCTCAGGTACACCTCGCCGAGCGCGGTGGAGGAGGCGTTGGTGAAGGTCACGCTCTCGTGGCCGGTCCAGTTGGTGCCGCTGGTGTTGCTGGTCAGGCTGACCGTGTAGGCGGGGGCGGCGGGGGTGCGGGTGGAGTCGGCCGGTGGACTCGTGTCACCGGAGGTGTCGAGGGCGATGTCGTCGAGGACGAAGCTGGTCTGGAGGCTGGAGTCCTCCGTGCCGGTGAAGGCGAGCGTGACGGTCTGGCCCGCGAACGCCGAGACGTCGAACGTCTTCTGGGCGTACCCGGACGCCTTGTTGAGGTTCGAGTACGTGGCCAGGGTCGTGCTGCCGATCTTCGCCGTCAGCTTGTCGTAGGCCGTCGACGAGGTCGTCTCCGCCGTGTCGATGTGCAGCCAGAACGTGAGGCTGGCGCTGCTGCACCCGGACGGGATGGTGACGCTCTGCGAGAGCGTGTCGGTGCGGGTGCCGCCGGTGCCGTCCAGCCAGGCGAAGGTGGTGCCGCCGTGGGCGCTCTGGCCGGTGCGGCTGGTGATCACGGTGGTCGAGGACTGGGTCCAGGACGAAGTGCCGCTCTCGAAGCCGCCGTTGCCCACCACCTGGGCCGGGGTGCAGGCGGCGGCCGGGGCTGCCGCGGGCACGGCGTCCGGCGGGGCGGCGGCCGCGGCCGGGGTGGCGGGGAACAGGGCTGCGGCCGACGCGGCGAGGACGAGCACACTCGCGGCGAGGGCCTTGTGGGGGGTCGGTCTCACACGTGACTCCTTTTCGGCGGCCGGGTTTCCGGCGTGCGCGGTGGCCGCCGGACCGGCTGGGGTGCGCCGGGGCGGCCGGGGATGAGCGTCGCTCGCGCGATCGCTGACGTGAGATTCCCGCCGTGCCCCCTGGGGTCGGGGGACGGCTCCCGAAAGCCTGACAGATTTGACCGGAACATGCCATCGGGCAAAGAGGGTGAATTCCCTGGTGGGACGGGTCCCAGCCCGCACTGCCGCCCCTGTGGCCTCTCGGCTCACAGCGCACTCCCCGGCCCCCCGGATCGTCGTCGGAGGGGGCGCTGCGACCGCTGTCGGCCGTCGGCACCCGGTGCGTGCCAGGGGGCGGGCAACTCCCGTCGCCCGCCCCTGGGTCCGCCGTGCCCGGTGCACCGATGGGCCGGTGCGCCGGACCCGGGTCAGCCGATCTCGACGAGCAGGTCGCCGCCCTCCACCTGCTGGATCCGGTTGATCGCCAGCCTGGTCACCTTCCCGGCCTTCGGGGCGGTGATCGTGGCCTCCATCTTCATCGCCTCGATGGTGGCCACCGTGGCACCCGCCTCGACCTCGTCGTCCTCGTCGACGACGAGCGTCACCACACCCGCGAACGGTGCCGCCACATGGCCCGGCTTGGCCCGGTCCGCCTTCTCGGTCACCGGCACGTCGGCGGCCGCCGCGGTGTCGCGCACCTGGATCGGGCGCAGTTGACCGTTGAGCGTCGACATCACGGTGCGCATGCCGCGCTCGTCGGCCTCGCCGACGGCCTCCAGCTCGATCAGGAGACGGACGCCGGGCTCCAGGTCGACGACGTACTCCGTCCCCGGCCGCAGACCGTAGAAGAAGTCCTTGCTGTCCAGCACGCTCGTGTCGCCGAAGGTCTGGCGGTGCGTCTCGAAGTCGCGCGTCGGCCCGGGGAACAGCAGCCGGTTGAGCGTCGCGCGCGGAGCCTTCTCCAGGCCCGTACGGTCCTCCTCGGTCAGCTCCTGCACGGGCTTGGCCTCGCCGCGGCCGCGCAGCGCCTTGCTGCGGAACGGCTCCGGCCAGCCGCCGGGCGGGGTGCCCAGTTCGCCGCGCAGGAAGCCGATCACGGAGTCGGGGATGTCGAACCGGTCCGGGGTCTCCTCGAACTCCGCCGGCGACACTCCGGCGCCCACCAGGTGCAGGGCGAGGTCCCCGACCACCTTGGACGACGGGGTGACCTTGACCAGGTGGCCCAGGATGCGGTCGGCGGCCGCGTACATCGCCTCGATGTCCTCGAAACGGTCGCCGAGGCCCAACGCGACCGCCTGGGTGCGCAGGTTGGACAACTGCCCGCCGGGGATCTCGTGGTGGTACACGCGCCCGGTCGGCGAGGCCAGACCGGCCTCGAACGGCGCGTAGATGCGGCGCACGCTCTCCCAGTACGGCTCCAGGTCGCCGACGGCCTGGAGGTCGAGGCCGGTGGGCCGCTCGGAGTGGTCGGTCGCGGCCACGATCGCCGACAGCGACGGCTGCGAGGTGGTGCCCGCCATCGAGGCCACCGCTCCGTCGACCGCGTCGGCGCCGGCCTGGATCGCGGCCAGGTAGGTGGCGAGCTGGCCGCCCGCGGTGTCGTGGGTGTGCAGGTGCACCGGCAGGTCGAACTCCCGGCGCAGCGCCGACACCAGCTTCGCGGCGGCCGGCGCGCGCAGCAGTCCGGCCATGTCCTTGACCGCCAGGACGTGGGCGCCCGCGGCCACGATCTGCTCGGCCAGCCGCAGGTAGTAGTCCAGGGTGTACAGCCGCTCCGCCGGGTTCGACAGGTCGGAGGTGTAGCACAGCGCCACTTCGGCGACGGCCGTGCCCGTCTCCCGTACGGCGTCGATCGCGGGCCGCATCTGGGAGACGTCGTTGAGGGCGTCGAAGATGCGGAAGACGTCGATGCCGGTGGCCGCGGCCTCCTGCACGAAGGCGTCGGTCACCTCCGTCGGATAGGGCGTGTAGCCCACGGTGTTGCGGCCGCGCAGCAGCATCTGGAGGCAGATGTTGGGCACCGCCTCGCGCAGGGCCGCCAGCCGCTCCCAGGGGTCCTCGGCGAGGAAGCGCAGGGCGACGTCGTAGGTGGCGCCGCCCCAGCACTCCAGGGACAGCAGCTGGGGCAGGGTGCGCGCGACGGTGGGGGCGACGGCGAGGAGGTCCTTGGTGCGCACCCGGGTGGCCAGCAGCGACTGGTGGGCGTCGCGGAAGGTGGTGTCGGTGACGCCGATGGTCGGCGACTCGCGCAGCGCGCGGGCGAATCCCTCCGGGCCGAGGTCGACGAGCCGCTGCCGGGAGCCCGCGGGCGGCTCGGCGGCGGACGGCGGCGCCAGCTTGGTCACCGGGTCGATCAGCACGGGCCGTTCGCCGTGCGGCTTGTTCACCGTGACGTCGGCGAGGTACGTCAGCAGCTTGGTGCCGCGGTCGGCGGAGTGCCGGGCGGTGAGCAGCTGCGGCCGCTGTTCGATGAACGAGGTCGTCACCCGCCCGGCCTGGAAGTCCGGGTCGTCCAGCACGGCCTGGAGGAAGGGGATGTTGGTGGCCACACCGCGGATGCGGAACTCGGCGACGGCACGCCGGGCCCGGCCGATCGCGGACTTGAAGTCCCTTCCCCGGCAGCTCAGTTTGACGAGCATGGAGTCGAAGTGCGCGCTGATCTCGGTGCCCGCGTGGGTGGTTCCGCCGTCCAGGCGGATGCCGGAGCCGCCCGGCGAGCGGTAGGCGGTGATCCGCCCGGTGTCGGGGCGGAAGCCGTTGGCCGGGTCCTCGGTGGTGATACGGCACTGGAGGGCGGCCCCGTGCAGGGCGACGGTCTCCTGGGACAGGCCGAGGTCGGCCAGGCTCTCACCGGCCGCGATGCGCAGCTGCGCCTGCACCAGGTCGACGTCGGTGACCTCCTCGGTCACCGTGTGCTCGACCTGGATGCGCGGGTTCATCTCGATGAAGACGTGGTTGCCCTCGGGGTCGAGCAGGAACTCGACGGTGCCCGCGTTGCGGTAGCCGATCTGCCGGGCGAAGCGCACCGCGTCGGCGCACATGCGGTCGCGCAGCTCCGGGTCGAGGTTGGGCGCGGGCGCCATCTCGATCACCTTCTGGTGGCGCCGCTGCAACGAGCAGTCGCGCTCGAAGAGATGGATGACGTTGCCCTGGCCGTCGGCGAGGATCTGCACCTCGATGTGGCGGGGGTCGACGACGGCCTTCTCCAGGAAGACGGTGGGGTCGCCGAACGCCGAGGCCGCCTCGCGCGACGCCGCCTCGATGGACTCCCGCAGCAGCGCGGGGTCCTCGACGCGGCGCATGCCGCGGCCGCCGCCGCCCGCGACCGCCTTGACGAACACGGGGAAGCCGACCTCCTCGGCGGCACGCACGAGTTCGTCCACGTCGGTGGAGGGCGCGCTGGAGCCGAGCACCGGCACGCCTGCCTCGCGGGCCGCGGCCACCGCGCTGGCCTTGTTGCCCGTCAGCTCCAGGGTGCGGGCGCTCGGTCCGACGAAGGTGATGCCCGCCTCCTCGCAGGCGCGCGCCAGGTCGGGGTTCTCGGAGAGGAATCCGTAGCCCGGGTAGACCGCGTCCGCCCCGGCGCGGCGCGCGGCCCGGACGATCTCGTCGACGGAGAGGTAGGCCCGCACGGGATGACCGGGCTCGCCGATCTCGTAGGCCTCGTCCGCCTTCAGCCGGTGCAGCGAGTTGCGGTCCTCGTGCGGGAAGACGGCGACGGTCCGCGCGCCGAGTTCATAACCCGCGCGGAACGCCCGGATCGCGATCTCACCACGGTTGGCGACCAGTACCTTGCGGAACATCCTGGATCCCTTCAGCCTGCCGGTGACGAGGACCATGGTGTCGGCGTCGGGGCCGTTGTGCCATGTGACCCGGGCCACCCACCTTGCGTTTCCCCCGATGGAGGGCCGGTCCTGCCCGCCCCCTTCGAGCGGTGGCACCGGGCGTTCTCCGCGTCGGTCCCGCGTCCCGCGGCGCCACGAACGCCCCGGGGGCCGCACCTGGAAAAGGCGCGACCCCCGGGGCGATGACAGGACATCAGGTCGACAGGCGGTCGCCTCCGCCGGCTCAGCGGTGGTGCGGCGACGTCAGATAGTGCTGCCTGAGGAGCTCCTTCCCGTAGTCGTTGCCGTTGGGGGTGCGGATGACGGAGTGGACGTGCTTCTGCGTCGGACCGCCGCCCTGGGTGGCGCCGTAGGCGCCGGCCAGCGGGCCGGGGGCCAGGCAGTCGACCTCGACCCATACGACGGGGCTGTGCACCCGCACGTAGAAGGCGTCGTCGTCGCCCGTGTGGTGGCCGTCGAACTGGAAGACCCAGGGCTCGGTCGCGGACGGGGTGCCCATCAAGGTCCAGTAGTAGGCGTCCTCGTTGAAGGAGCCGGTGTTGCCGATCGCCTCGCCCGCGGCCTGGTTGATCCTCCGGATCTTCTCGGTGGTCTCCAGTCCGTCGGCGCTCAGTGCCGCCTTCAACAGGGCTGTGCCTAGAGTTTTCTGATCGTCACTCAGGTCCGCGAGCGAGACGCCCTGACGGTCGTAGGAGTCGACGTTGCTCCACAGCCGCCACTCGGTGGAGTGGACGGTGAACCGGGTCGCGGTCCGCTGGGTGTCGGTGAGCCCGGCGAGGAAGGCGTTCGCCGCCGCGACGACCGGCGCGGTGTCCACCCCCGTGGAGTGGACCGTGAAGAGGTCGTCGATCCGGTGCTCCACGGTGTCGCGGGCGGTGAGCATGAGCACGGGCAGTACGGCGTTCTTCCGGCGCAGCCCGCGCAGCACCTGGAGACCGTCCACGTCCGGCAGCATCCAGTCCAGGACGACGGCGTGCGGTGCGCAGACCCGCGCGATCCGCAGCGCGCTGTGCCCGTCCGCGGCGCGGAGGGGTTGCCATCCCGCCTCGGTGACGGCCACGGACAACAACTCGGTGAGCTCGGGTTCGTCGTCGACGATCAGCACACGGACCCTGCCCTTGCGGGCACCGGAAGCGCCATACATGCCGGACACCCTGTCCCGGCGCGCTGAGCGGAGCCTGTGCCGGACCTGGGCGTCGGCCGTGGAGGCAGGCGCGGGGCACTCCCCATGGGCTGCGGCGCACCGACCGGCGAGGGGACAGCCGGTCCCCGCCGGTCGGTGCGCCGGGCGAATCAGATGACCGTGCAGGCGCTGCCGTTGAGGGTGAACGCCGTCGGCGCGGTGTTGGTGGTGCCCTTGGCGCCGATGAACCCCACGTCCACCGAGCCGCCCGCGGGAATGGTGGAGGTGTAGGAGGCCGGGGTCACGCTCACCGTGCCGCCGCTCTGGGCGGCGGTCCCGCCCCACATGTTGCTCACCGTCTGACCGTCGGCGAAGGCGAAGACGAGCTTCCAGCCGTTGACGGCGGCGGTACCGGTGTTGCGCAGGGTGATACCGCCCTGGAAGCCGCCCGGCCACTCCCCCACGATCCGGTAGGCCACGGAACAGATCCCGGTGGGGGCGCTGCTCGTGGTGACGTTCACCGTGGCGGACCGCGCGGAGCGGTTCCCGGCGGCGTCTCGGGCGTAGACGGCGAAGGTGTACGCGGTGCTCGCGGTGAGGCCGGTGACGGTGACGGAGTTGGTGGTGGAGGCGGCGGCGTCGGTCTCGGCGCCGCCGCTGATCCGTACGACGTCGTAGCCGGTGACGCCCACGTTGTCGGTGGCGGCGGTCCAGGACAGGTTCACCGAGGTGGCCGTCACCGCGGACGCGGCCGGGGTGCCGGGGGCGGTCGGCGCCTGGGTGTCGGCGGAGGTGCCGCCGTAGACGGTGGCCTCCTTGGAGGTCCGGGCGATGCCGTTGACGCCGTTGAAGATGCGCTGACCCCACGAACTGAGCTGAGCGGGGTCGAAGTCGAGTGCCAGGTCGAGGATCGGGTCGGTGTTTCCGCTCCAGGACCAGGCGAGGTAGCCGAGCTTGAGCTGTACGGCGGTGGCCATCATGGTGTCCTCGTCGGGGTCGCCGTACTGGTCGGCCGGCCCCCCGAACTCACCGATGACGATGGGCAGCTTGGCGTTGACGAAGGCGTTCAGGTAGTCGGTGATCTCCTGGGCCGTGTCGAACACGCTGTACATGTGGATCGAGAAGATCAGGTTTCCGGTGGTGTCCGCGGCGTAGACGGACTGGGCGTTGGCGCGCATGACGCCCTGCCAGTCCTGGCCCCAGTTGGGCGCGTCCACCATGATCGTGTGCTGGAATCCGGCGTTGCGCAGCTTCTGGACGGCCGCGATCGTCGGGGCGGTCCAGCCGGCCGGGTCGGTGTTGCCCCACGGTTCGTTGCCGATGTTGATGACGATGTAGTTCTCCTGGCCGGCGAGCACGCTCTTCAGGCCGATCCAGTAGTCGGCGGCCTCGTCGAGCGTGCCGGCCGCGCTGTCCTCGCCGTAGCCGGTGGTGTCGTGCACCTCCAGGACGCAGATGAGCCGGTTGGCCTTGCACTGGGCGACGACGTTCGCCACGTCCGTGGCGCTGTTGGCGCTCCAGCGGTGGCCGTCGGCGAGGACGACCCGGACGGTGTTGGCGCCCAGCGCCTTGACGTCCGCGAGCGACTGCGTGCGGCTCGGGTACCAGGTGTGGGCGTGGTTGACGCCGCGCATGACGAAGTCGTTGCCGTTGCCCTCCACCAGGCGGCCGTCGGCGATGTGGAGGCCGGTGGCGAGGACCCCGGGCGACCGGGCCTGCGCGACGGCCGGGCAGAACAGGCCGAGCAGGACGAGGCCGAGGACCGCGGTCAGCCCGGTCAGCAGATCGGCCAGGGGCCTCTTTCGTGTCGTGCTTCTTGTTGATCTCACTACGACTCCAGGGAGTGAGCGCCAAGAAACTCAGGCATGGGCAGGGGTGGTCGGGATTCATGGGAGCGCTCCCATAAAGCCATCATGCCAAGTACACGTCAAGACGTCGGACAGGGCCCCGGCCCGCTCCGACCGACGCGCAGGCCCGGACCGGGTGCCGGTCCGGGCCTGCGCGCGGGTGGTTCTCCCCAGGTCAGGGGGTGAGCTGCCACTGCTTGATGTAGCCCACGTCGATCGAGGCCAGATCACGCACCCGCAGCTTCCAGGTGCCTTCGAGGGGCTGCGCCGAGGCGTCCACGGTGAAGGTCTGGTCGACGTTGTCCGCGGAGCCGCCGGAGCGGTTCAGCAGTGCGTAGACGGTGCCGTCGGGGCCCACCAGGTCGACGGTCAGGTCACCTCGGTAGGTGTGGACGATGTTGACGTAGACCTCCGTGGCGGCCGAGGCGTTGCCCGGGCGGCCCGTGATGGTGACGGGCGATTCGACCGCCGCGCCCGCGTCCGGGATGTCGACCCGGGTGCCGTTGGCGTAGACGTAAGCGACCCGCCAGTGGAACGCGACGGTCGCGGTCGCGCCGGTGCTGTCGGTCACGGTGACGGAGACGTCGCTGGTGCCGGTGGTGGTGGGAACGCCGGAGATCAGTCCGTCGGCACCGAGGGACAGCCCGTCCGGGAGCCCGGTCGCCTCGTACCCGAGCGTGGCGTCCGTGTTGGTGGTGTAGGCACCGATCCGCAGCGAGACCTGCTGGCCGACACCGCTGGTCTGGTCGCCGACGGGCGCGACGTTGACGCCCCGCGCCACCCGGTCGCCGACATGGATCGCGGCCCAGGCGCTCGCGACCGCGAGGTAGGTGTCGCTGTAGGCGCCGAAGAGGTCGGCGGCGGCCTGGAGGGTGGCGACCCGGGCACCGGCGTAATCGGTCGTCGAGGTCATGTAGGTGGTCAGCGCCCGGTACCAGATCCGCTGGGCGTTCTCGATGCCGATGCCCGTCACGGGCAGGCCGTCGTAGGTCGGGCTGTCGTACGCGACGCCGTTGACGGTCTTGGCCCCGCTGCCCTCGGAGAGGAGGTAGAAGAAGTGGTTCGCGGGTCCCGAGGAGTAGTGGACGTCGATGCCGCCCAGGCCGGAGTCCCAGTAGTCGCGGGAGGAACCGTCCCGGGAGGGCTTGTCCATGTAGCGCAGCGGGGCGCCGTTGCCCCGGATGTCGATCTTCTCGCCGACGAGGTAGTCGGGGACGTCGGCCGTCAGATCCGAGTGGAACTCAACCGCGGCGGCGAAGATGTCCGAGGTCGCCTCGTTGAGGCCGCCGGACTCGCCCGAGTAGGTCAGGTTGGCGGTGGCACTGGTGACGCCGTGGCTCATCTCGTGGGCCGCGACGTCCAGCGCGGTCAGCGGCTTGGCGTTGCCCGAGCCGTCGCCGTAGGTCATGCAGAAGCAGGTGTCGGACCAGAAGGCGTTGACGTAGCTGTTGCCGTAGTGGGCCCGGCTGTAGGCGGCGACACCGTCGTTGCGGATGCCGTTGCGGCCGAAGACGTCCTTGTAGAAGTCCCAGGTCGCCGCCGCCCCGAAGGCCACGTCCACACCGGCGGTCTGCCGGTTGCCCTGGGTCCCGTCGCCCCAGACATCGTTGTCGTCGGTGAAGAGGGCGCCGGTCCCGGACGTGCCCTGGTTCAGGTCGTACGTACGGTGTCCCGCGCGGTCGCCGTCCACGAGCTGGTACGTCGATCCGGACGGCGTGGTGCCGAGCGGCACGGCCCCGCTGTACTGGCCGACTCCCGTGCCGGTCTCCACACCGTCGTACTCCTGGAGGACCTTGCCCGAGGCCGCGTCGGAGACGACGTGCAGTTCGCTGGGGGTGCCGTCCCGGCGGACGCCCTCGACGACCGACTCCCAGGCCAGCACCGGCCGCCCGGCCGCGCCGGCCAGGACGACGAGCCGCGGGGCGCGGGCGGCGGTCCCGCGGGCGCGGTCGGCCCGCGTCCCCGACCCGGCCGCGGCGGCCTTCCGCGCGGCCGCGAGGGCCGTCGCCGCGGCGTCGGACGCGGGCACCCCCGGCGTGGTCGTCGGCACCGCGAGCGCGGCTCCGGTCGCCTCGGAGACGGTGGTACGGCCGTTGCGGACATGGGCGACGAGGTCGCCGCCGAGCACCGGAAGGCCGGCGTAGGTGCGCTCGTAGCGCGTGTGCGTGGTGCCGTCGGCGTCCTGGGCGACGTCCTTCACGACGAGCCGTTCCCGGGGCCCGAGGTCGAGCGTTCGCGCCGTGTCCGCGGCCGCCGCCCGCGCACGGCCGACCAGTGCCGCGTGTCGCGCGGGCGACAGGGCGGCCGGGGCGGCCCCCGCGCGGGGGGTGGCGACGATCTTCACGGGACGGGGGTCGCGGGGCGCGGCGGACGCGGGTCCGGCCTGGACCGCGCCGGCGAGCAGGGCCCCGGCCGCGAGCGCGACGAGGGCCGCGTTTCCTCCGCGGAGGGGGCGGGAGCGGTGACCTGCGGGGTGAGGTCGTGACAAGGTCGACTCCTTGTGCGACGGTCGGCCCGCGGTGAGGGCCGAGGGGGAGCGGGCCGCGGCTTGCGGTCCGCCCGGAACGCGCCGCGCCGGGGGGTGCGGGGCGCGGCACGGGGACGCGCGAGGGCGCCCGGCACGAGAGCGGGCGGCGCGTGGAATGAGGGTGGGTGTGGGGGTGTGAGGGGCGTGAACGGTCGGTGAAGGCCCCTATGAGCGTGACAGCAAACCCACAGAGTTGTCATGGACGCATCGGGAGTTCGGCTGGAATTGACCACGTCCCGGCGCGAGTCCTCCGCTCGGCGATCGCGCCGGGATCGGGGACCGGCGGTCGACGCCGGGTGTCCCCATACCGTAACGCTCCCTGCCTTCAAGGGACTTGACCGGTCACTCCTGCATTATCTTCACATCATGTCCACGCCACGGGAGCCTTCGCAGCAGCCCCCGCACGACTCAGGGGCACCGGCACAGCCGACCGCGTATCCGTATCCGAATCCGCAGTCCCCGGGCGCGGGCGGCCCGGGAACCGCCCCGCCACCGTCACCCC
>NZ_JBVJMD010000047.1:67717-72443 GCF_055584385.1 Streptomyces sp. NPDC104096 | reverse complement strand
CCCGCCCCCCCCCCCCCCCCCCGCGGGCGCGGGGGGGGGGGCCCGCCCCCCCCCCCCCCCCCCCCCCCCCGCCCCGGCCCTGTCATCCCAGCAGGCCGGTCAGCCTGAGCGTCCACACCACCGCCCCGATGACGAGGAGTCCGTCGACGGCCCAGGACCGCCCGCGGCCGGACAGGGCACGCACCAGGCACGGCAACGCGGCGAGCCGCAGGAACAGCGCCACCGTCGCCAGCGGATCGGCCCGCAGCGGCTCCTCGCCCGGCCCTAGGCTCATCGCACCGCTGCGTACGGCGACGGCCTGAAGACCGATCAGCAGACCCAGTACGAGGACCGCGGACAGGATCCCGGCCGTGCGCCGAGAGACCCACACCCGCCGGACGAGGGCGAGCTGGACGACGGCCGCCGCCAGGAACGGCAGTGACACGGCCAGGCCGTCGGCCAGGTTCTGCTGGAAGACCACCAGGTCCCCGGCGGCCGCGGCGACGCAGAGCAGCGCGCCGAGGCGGCGGTCCGTGAGATACCGGCCGGACCGCGGGTCCGGCACCGCCGCGGCCGCCTCGGCGGGGAGCGCCTCAGCCGACGGAGTCATCGTCGTATCCCAGTACCGTCGGGGCGGGGCAGGCCGCGGCGGGCGCCGCGTACACCGGGTGGTGCGCCTCGGCGGGCGGCCCGACCCGGAACTGGGCCATCATGTCGTGGTCCTCGTGCACCAGGTTGTGGCAGTGGATCATGTAACGCCCGGTGTTCGGGCCGAACTTGACCACCATGCGCACGGTCTCGTTCTCGCCGACGTACACGGTGTCCTTGCCGCCGAGTTCCCACGGCGACGGCGCCGCGCCGTTGCGGTCGAGGATCTTGAAGTCGACCAGGTGCACATGGACCGGGTGCCACCAGCCGCCGGACTTGTTCACGAACTCCCAGATCTCGACGTCCCCGAGCCCCGGATCGGCCCAGACGTACTCGTAGTTCGAGGCGATCACGTCCGTCCAGGTCTTGCCGTTGACGGTCCACATGCCGTCCGTGCGGATGAACTCGAACCTGCGGGTCTTCTTCGCCATCGCGGCGGTCAGGTCCATCGCCGGCGCGTTCGGGTTCAGCACGTCCGGGATGGAGTTGCCGGACAGGTCGGTGGCGTCGCCGGCGACGTCGAAGGCCATCACGTCGCCGGTGGTGTCGAAGTCCTCCGAGTTCGGCACGCCGAGGTTCTTCAGCACCACCCGCTGGCCGACCTTGTACTTGGCGAAGTCGATGATCACCTCGTAGCGCTCGGCGATGCCGTGCCGGTAGCTGGTCGCCGAACGCGGCTGCGGCATCAGGCCCGCGTCGGTGCCGATGAACACGAACGGATCACCGGTGCTCAGCGCGAACTTGAAGCCCCGCGAGATCGAGCCGTTCAGGATCCGGAAGCGGTACTTGCGCCGCTCGACCTTCATCACCGGCCAGGGCCGCCCGTTGACCAGGATCACGTCGCCGAAGATCCCGGAGTGTCCGCCGTCGTCGTACAGGAGCTGTCCGTCGCGGTCGAACATGGCGTCGCGGACGATCAGCGGCACGTCGTAACGGCCGTGCGGGATCGGCAGCGACTGCTCCAGCGCGTCGTGCATCGTGTACATCGCGGCGAGGCCCATGTACGCGTTCTCGGCCGTGTGGTGCACGCCGTGGTCGTGGTACCAGAGGGTGCGCGCGTCCTGGGTGTTCGGGTAGTGGTAGTCCTTGTACTCGCCGGTGCGCGTCACGTCGCTGGCGTAGCCGTCGTACTCGGGCAGCGACGCCGATCCGTGCAGGTGGACCGAGGTCCAGGACTCGTAGCCCAGGCGCGGATGCACCCGGGGCAGCTCGTTGATGTGCCGTACGACGGCCGGCCGGCCCCGGGTGGCCCGGATCGTCGGACCGCCGAACGACCCGTCGTACGACCAGGTCTCGGTCTTCATGCCGGGCAGGATCTCGGTCATGGCACTGCGCATGGTGACGCTGTAGTAGTCGGTGGTGCTCGACCGCTTGACCGGTACGGCCTCGGGCGGCACCGCGAACGGCACGGTGAACGGCTTCGGGAACTTGCTGATCGCGATGCGGTCCGAAGCCGTCTTGGCGCGGACGACGTGTTCGAGCGGCAGGGCCAGGGCCGCCGACGCGAGGACGCCGTACTTCATCAGGTCACGCCTGGACAGCGCGTTGTCGTGCATGTGTTGGGTTCACCCCCATGGTGGGCCGCCTCGACGGCGGCTCGGGCACCCTGCTCTCCCCCATGGAGTCGCGGATGCCCCGGTCTTCTCGGGTTCTCGGTACTGCGTGGTGCGCCGGTCGTGCTCCTCGGCCGTGGGACGGCCCGCGGTGTTCCTGAATGCACCGCTGAGGAGAGGCGACCGGACAGTGGAAAGGCGGGGGCGGCCGGCGGAGGGGGGATCCACCGGCCGCCCGGCCGGGCCGGGGCGGCTGTGAAGTAGGGGCTTCCTCCAACCGCACCGGTCCCGGTGGGCGCCTCGGCGGTCGGCGTTCGCGGGTACGGCGAACGCTCCCCGCCGGGGCGCAGGTCGGACGGCTAGCCGTTCGGCAGGGTCACCTTGTCGAGGACTCCGCCCTTGTCGGACGAGATGTAGACCGGGCTCGGGTTCGTGACCGTGCCGAGGCCGGTGCGCAGGCGCAGGCTCCAGGTGCCGTTGACCGCGCCCGCCGCGGCCGGCTGCACGATCACGTTGGAGGCGAAGACCTGGCCGTTCGGGCCGCCGACGCGCAGTGTCAGCGACGCCCCGGGAATGGACCCGGTGCCTTCGAGCCGCAGGTCCCCGGACTTCCACTTGGCGAGCGTGATCGCGAGCTTGTCGACCGCGGGCACCGCGGGGACGACCTCGACCGGCGCGGCGGAGGCGCCCTTGCCGACCGCGTTCACGGCGACGACCGTCACGGTGTACTTCGTGTCGTTCTTCAGCCCGGTCAGCAGCAGACTGGAGGCACTGGCTCCGGCCGTGGTCGTGACGGGCGCGCCGGAGGCGGGCGTCGCGGTGATCTCGTAGCCCGTGATCGGCGAGCTGCCCGGGTCCTCGGGCGCCGTCCAGCGGACCGTGGCGCTCGCGTTGGAGCCCTGCGCGGTCACCGACTGCGGAGCACCCGGCGCCCTGGTCGTCCCGAACGTGTACTTCTCCAGCCGGGCCTGCGAGGCGTTGCCGGCCTTGTCGAAGGCCACGAAGCGCACGGTCCTGGGCCCGTCGGAGGCCTTCAGCTCGAACGGCGCCTCGTACCGCGTCGCCGCGGGACCGGCGGTACCCGCCTCCAAGGGATCGGAGCCGTCGAGCGTGTAGTAGATGTCCGCGTCCGTCTCGTCGGCGGTGAGGGTGACCATGGTGTCGGCCGTGTAGACCCCTCCGGCGGGCTTCGCCGTGACGGTCGGCGGGGTGAAGTCCCCG
Source organism: Streptomyces sp. NPDC104096 (assembly GCF_055584385.1). NCBI lineage: Bacteria > Bacillati > Actinomycetota > Actinomycetes > Kitasatosporales > Streptomycetaceae > Streptomyces > Streptomyces sp. NPDC104096. The sequence goes on along the minus strand of NZ_JBVJMD010000047.1, from coordinate 69,042 downwards.
GACACGGTGTCGCCCGGCAGCGCGGGCGGCCAGGACTCACCCGCCTCGCCGAAGGACCTGACCTCGATCCGCTTGCCCTCGACGGAGCCCGGCAGGGTCACCGAGGTCGCGTCCGGGTCGTTGACGCGGACGCCGATCTCGCCCTGGACGCCGTTCCTGCTGAGCCGGTCGACGGCGCGCACGGTGTAGCCGAGGATCGGCGCCGTACCCGGGGCCGGCTCGGACGGGGTCCAGCTCACCAGGGTCGAGTCGCCCTCGGCGCGTACCACGACCCCGGTGGGCGAGACCGGACCCTGCTGAACGGCGCCGGCCGGGCAGCCGCCCATCCCGGGTCCGCCCACCTCGCCGAACTCCGAGATCGTCACGCCCTGGGTGTTGCCGTCGGCGTCCTGGTCCTGCCAGGTCGTCACGGTGTACAGGCCCTCGGCCGCGACGGCCGCCGTCTTGTCGCTCAGGAACTCGTACGTGGCCTTGAAGTCACCGTTGGCGGCCACCTCCAGGCCGGACGAGTAGCCGCCCTTCGGCGCGTTCGCCAGGGCACCCGGCACGGCCCGCACGTCACGCCGGGCCACGTCGGTGTTCCGCAGCGCCGGCTCGATGATCCGCTGCTCCAGGAACGACGGGTCCACCTCGGATCCGAGCCGGCCCTGGATCACCAGGGTGGTGGGCGAGGTCAGGGCCCCGCCGGTGATGCCGACGTCGAGGGCCGTCGCGTCGGCGGCCACCGTGCCCCCGAACTTGACCGACACCACGTCGCCGACCCGGATGTCGGGGGTCACCGGAAGGCCGCCGCCGGCGCCCCAGCACAGGCCGCCCGGGTGGTTGACCTCGATGGCCGGGTTGCCCGACGCTATCGAGTCCGCCGAGGCCATCGTGCCGGTGGCCGAACCGATGAGACCGACGTGCGGGCGCTGCACCTCGATGGTCACCTGCTGGCCCGCGTGCTCGGCGAACCCGTCGATCGAGACGAAGTCCCGGTCCGGGAAGATGGTGATGTTGTCCGGGAAGGCCGGAACGGCTGCGTGGGCGGTGACCGGCGCGACCGAAGCACTGATCACCATGCCGGAGATGACGAGGCCGGCGGCGGTGGCCTTCCGCCTTCCCCCGCCCCGCGCGAACTTACTCATGACGACTTCCCCTCCTTGGCCGTGCCCGGACCGAACTGCGCCGGGCGGTCGGCACCGATGAGCGGATCCCAGCGTGTCCAACTCCGCGTCGCCCCGGCAGCCTTGTCTTGGGCACCCGGCCATCCCCAATCTGGAGGGGTCGTCGGTCCGGAGGGTCGTCGCCGCGCAGGACCGCCCGGTCGTCGGTCCGGAGGGTCG
>NZ_JBVJMD010000047.1:67480-67619 GCF_055584385.1 Streptomyces sp. NPDC104096 | reverse complement strand
CGGCGGACGGCGGGTGACGGGCGGCGGACGGCGGGTGACGGGCGGCGGGTGACGGCCCGCGGACGGCGGGTGACGGCCCGCGGACGGCGGGTGACGGCCCGCGGACGGCGGGTGACGGGCGGCGGACGGCGGGTGACGG
>NZ_JBVJMD010000047.1:0-67385 GCF_055584385.1 Streptomyces sp. NPDC104096 | reverse complement strand
TACGGGCGGCGGGTGACGGCCCGCGGACGGCGGGTGACGGGCGGCGGACGGCGGGTGACGGGCGGCGGGTGACGGCCCGCGGACGGCGGGTGACGGCCCGCGGACGGCGGGTGACGGGCGGCGGGTGACGGCCCGCGGACGGCGGGTGACGGGCGGCGGGTGACGGCCCGCGGGCGGCGGCAGCCCGTGGCGCGGCCGTCCTTGACCTTGACATCGTGACAAGGTCTTCACTGTGGCCAGGGAGGTGGTCCCGATGACCATGGCGAAACAGGGAACGGACGGGTCCCGAGCGCTCCGGGGGCTGGAGGACGGCCGCTCGTCGGTGCGGCTGCGGGCGGCGCTGGAGATCGGCACGAGCCCGGACCCCCGGTCCGTCGACAAGCTCGTCGAACGCTGCGCGACCGAGCCCGAGTTCCATGTGCGCGAGATGCTGACCTGGGCGCTCACCCGGCACCCGGCGTCGAGCACGGTCCCGGCACTGCTCGGCGAACTCCGCTCGCCACGGGCACAGGCACGCGGCCAGGCGCTGCACACCCTGTCCAAGATCGGCGACCCTCGGGCGTGGCCGGCGATCACCCGGGCGCTGCTGTCCGACGCCGACGACGAGGTGGCCCGCAGCGCATGGCGGGCCGCGGTCGCGCTCGTCCCCGAGGGCGAGGAGGCGGAGTTGGCCGGAGCGCTGGCGACGCAGCTCGGGCGCGGCGGACGCGAGACGCAGTTGAGCCTCAGCCGGGCGCTGATCGCGCTCGGCGAGACGATGCTCCCTGCCCTGCGCGCCGCGGACGCGGACCCCGACCCCCGCGTGCGTCGGCACGCGCGCGCCACGGAACGGCTGGCGCGCGACCCGGACGCCGGTTTCGAGTTCGCGATCGAGGAGGCGAAGCGCGTCGCGGTCCTCGGCGCGAACGGCCAGGAGGGAACGTAGGCCGTGTTGATCGGTGACGTGGCACGACGGTCCGGGGTCAGCGCCCGGATGCTCAGGCACTACGACTCGCTCGGCCTGGTGCGCCCCACGGGGCGCAGCCGGGCCGGCTATCGCGAGTACTCCGACGACGACATCCGGCGCATCTTCCACATCGAGAGCCTGCGGTCGCTGGGACTGTCGCTGCGCGAGGTCGGGCGCGCGCTGGACGATCCCGGCTTCCGGCCCGCGGAGCTCGTGGACGACCTCATCCGCCAGACGCGAGAACGCATCGCGGCGGAGACGGCGCTGCTCACCCGGCTGCGGCGGCTCGACGCCGCGGAGCCGGCCGGCTGGGAGGAGGCCCTTCAGATCGTCGCCCTCCTCCAGGCGCTGGCGTCGGAGAGCGCCGGGAAGCGCCAGCGCGCGGCCCTGTCCTCGGCGGCGGAGGTTCCGGTGCCGGTGGAGGCGCTGGTCGAGGCGGTGTTGAGCGAGACGGACCCGAATGTCGCCGGAGCCCTGCGCTGGGCCCTGGCGCGAGCGGAAGCCGACGCGTCGGCGCTGCTGGCGGAAGGCCTCGACGCACCGGAGGCAGCGGTGCGCGAACGTGCCGTCCAGGCCCTCGCGGAGCTTCCGGACGCCGAGTCGACCGCCCTGCTGCGGGACGCCCTCGGCGGCTCGGACCTCGTGGTCCGCAGGCACGCGGCTCTGGCGCTCGGGACACGCGGAGTGGCCGAGGCCGTTCCGACGCTGGTCGACATGGCCGTCGAGGGGGCGAACGACGTCGACGCGGCCGACGCGCTGGGCGTGCTGGCCGCCCGGCCCGCGCTGGCCGACCGGATCGCCACCGCGCTCGTGGACCGCCTCGCCCACGGCGCCCTCGAACCCGCCGCCCGCCGCCGGCTGACCCAGGCGCTCGCGGACATCCCCGGGAGTACGGCGTCACGGGCCCTGACCGGTCTCACCGAGGACGAGGACCGTGGCGTCGCCCTCACCGCCGCGTACGTCCTCACCCTGCGCGACGCACGCTGACGGCCGCTTTCCCGGCGCCGGTGCGGGCGGGGCCCACGCCGGGGGACGGTGACGACGAGGTCCGGGTCCGGGTCGCCCACCTGCGCGTTGCCGGGCCGGAAGGGGCAGGATGGCCCCATGGCACGGCGGATCCCGCCCCCGTCCGAGTCCTGGCGCCGCATCGACGGCCGGCCGGCGGCACCCGCGGCCTCCGACTTCGTACGTCTGGAGCCACCGGCGACACCGGACGAGCCGCGGCGGGCGGAGGAAGCACTCGGCACCCCGTTGCCCGGTGATCTCGCCGACTCCCTGCGGTGCCACGACGGCGTGACCGGCTGAGGGACCGGCCCGGATCGCCGGAGCGGTCCGGGCCGTCGTGACCCGCCGAGAGGTCAGCGCGGTGGTCGGGCGGTGCGGGACCGTCCGGCCGCGGCGGACAGCGGACCGAGGGCCAGCAGCACCGCCAGGGCGGCGAAGCCGCCGGTGAGGGAGGTGACGGTGGCGACGGAGGCCACCAGCAGCGGGCCTCCGGCGTCGCCGAGTTCCCGGCCGAGTTCGGCTGCTCCCATGGTCTGGCCCATCCGCTCCTCGGGGGTGCCGGTGGCCAGCGCGGCGAAGCCGATCGGGGTGATCAGCCCGGTACCCGCTCCGATGACCACGGCCGCGGTCAGGACGCCGGTCAGGCCCGGCAGCGTCGCGCAGAGCAGTCCCGCCGCGGTGATCGCGATTCCGGCGGTGAGCCCGGTACGGGTGGTCAGGCGCCCGGCGTCCACGGCGCGTCCGGCCCAGGGCTGGACGACGGCCGCGCAGGCGGCCAGGACGGAGACGGCCGCGCCGGTCGCCACGGTGCCGAGACCGGCCGCGGCTCCCGAGACGGGCAGGAACCCGACGCCGACCGACAGCGCGGCCGTGGCGGCGGCCAGGGCCGCGGTGGGGGCGAGGAACCTGCCGTCGCCGAGCCTGTGGGCCAGGTCGGCGAGGGTCTGGCGCCGCTTGGGCAGCGGTGGCACGACGGGCACGAGCAGCACGGCCCACAGCGCGACGGCCGCGGCGAGGACGGCTGTCACGGTGAACAGCAGTCGCAGACCGCCGGCCCACACCAGCGCACCGCCGAGCAGGGGGCCGAGGGTGTAGCCGAGGGACTTGCAGAAGCCGTAACTGCCGAACGCACGACCCCGTTTGGCGGCCGGGTGGAGACGGGCAACCAGCGCGGAGGCGGCCGGGGAGAACGCGGACGCGGCGGCGCCCTGCCCCAGGCGGGCGGCCCACAGCCAGCCGGGGCTGTCGGCGACCGCGTACACGGCGGAGGCGGCGGCGAAGAAGACCAGGCCGCCGAGGAGAACGGGCTTGGCACCGATCCGGTCGGCCAACGACCCGAAGACCGGCTTGAGTACGACCTCGGCGCCGTCGTACAGGGCGAGCAGACCGCCGAGGACGAGCAGGGAGGTCACCGCGTCGTCGGACAGGCCGCCGAGGTTGGCGGCGACGGCGTGCGCGCCGAAGGCGGTGGTGAACCCGGCGGCGTACAACGGCCGGACGGCCCGTCGGACCGCGGGGGTGAGGTCGGCGCGGGACGTGGTGCTCAAGGCCGGCTCCCCGGGTTGCGGTGCAGGGCGGCGAAGACGCGTTCGGCGTAGTCCTCGCAGACCGCGACGCACCGCTTGAGACGTTCGGCCGCCCGGGGGGCCTCGGGCGCGCCGAAGACGTCACGCGCCGTCAGGTCGCGGTGCCAGCGCCGCAGCCGTTCCAGGCTCTGTTCCTCCTCCTCCAGTTCGGCGAGGGTGAACTTGGCGATACGGATCTCCTTGGCGATCTCCTGCTCGAACTTGTCGCAGTCGGCGAGGAACTCGGCCCAGTCGGCGCTGCGCGCGGTCGTGAACATCGCCTCGAAGCCGGCCGCGTCCTCGGGTGCGCGTCCGGTCGCGTGGAGGGCCATGGCCTGGCCGCCCGCGGCGTTCGTCAACCGGACGGCGCGCTCCATGCCGTCGGCGAACGCGGGCACGTCCGGCACGGCCCAGACGCCCTGGCCCAGGGAGAGGGCGCCGGCCTTGCGCAGTTCCCGCCAGACCGCCACGCGGTGCCGGGAGGGCTCGGCGGGCAGTCTGACGACCAGGACCAGCCATCGCATCCGAGGATCATTCGCTGTCACAGCACCGAATGTAGCAGGCGTTACATTCGCTTCCGGTGGCGATAGGGGGAGGTGGCACGGTTCCTCGCCGGGGCCTGTCAGTGGTGATCGGTACGGTCGGCGCATCCGATCCCGTGAGGAGCGCCGACCATGAGGTCACCGGCCGAGCTGGACCGCGTCCGGTGGCACGACCTGACCCACGCCTACGGCCCCGCCGCCGACGTGCCGGAACTGATCAGGGCGCTCTACCACGACGACGAGGAGTCGGCCGACGAGGCGATCGGTGAGCTGTACGGCACCATCCACCACCAGGGCACGGTCTACCCGGCCTCGGCACCGGCCGTCCCCTTCCTCGCCCACGCCGTCCTGCACGCCCCGGGCAGGCGCGACGAGCTGCTGATGCTGCTCGCCGTCCTCGCCGACCACGACCCGACGGCCGTCGACTCGCCGCACTGGCCCGGCAGTCCTACCGCAGCGATCTGCGCCGAGCTCTGCCGGGTGCTCCCGGACCTGCTGCCCTGCCTCGGCGACACCGAACGGGCCGTGCGCCGGGCGGCGATCCGGACGGTCGCGGCCGTGGCCGACCTGATCCCGGCGGAACCGCGCGCCGACGTCGTGGAGCGGCTCGACACGCTGTACGCCGACGACCCCGTCCCGGCGGTGCGGGCCGACGCGCTGGTCGCCCTCGCCCGGTTCGGCCGGGAGCCGGCGGCCCTCGACCACCCGCTGCCCCAGGTCAGGCTGGCGGCGGCCCTGCTCGGCATGGAGCGGTCCGTGCCGCCGTACGCGGCGGAGCTGGTGGAGGTCGTCGCCGAGGACGGCGCCGGGACCGCACCGGGGGACGACTTCCCGTGGTCGGACACCAGCACCCAGGAGGCGCGGCTCACCCGGCTGCTCACCCGGGACCCGGACAGCTGCCTCGCGGTGGCCGCCCGCTGGATAGCGGCCGGGGACCATGCGTCGCACGGCTCATGGCTGGCTCAGGACATCGCCGAGCGGTGGCGCGACCGCGAGAGCGAGGTGCTGGACCTGCTGCTGGCCGCCCTCGCGCACCAGAAGGACGCCCGCGCCCTCACCGGTCGGCTCCGTTCCGTCGCCGCCTGGATCGGCTTCCTGCCCGAGCCCGGCGCCGACCTCAGGAACACCCTGCACCGGTACGCCGTCACCGACGAGGAGACCGCCGAGCCCGCGCTCCTCGCCCTGACGCGGTCACGCGACCCCCGGGCCCTGGAACTGGTGCTGCGCCGGCCCGGCGCCCGGCCGCTCGCGGCGGCGGCACGGCACTTTCCCGACGCGGCCGACCGGCTGATCCCCGTGATCCGCCGTGAGCTGGCGGCGGGCGCGACCGGCAACGCGGGCATCGCGCTGGTCGAGGCGCTGGCGCCGTTCGGTGCCGCGGCCCGTCGAGCCGAGCCCGAACTCGTCGACTGCCTGCGCACCGGCCGGGCGGCCGTCGTCGCCGCCCGCCGGCTCGGACACAACGGCGTACGGACCCGGGAGATCACCGACCTGCTGCACGACGCCACGCGGGGCACCGACCCCTCCCTGACCAGCGCGGCCGCCGTGGCCCACCACCAGCTGACCGGTGACCTCGACACGGTCCTTCGCGTCTTCGAACCGCTGCTCCCGGGCCCGGGCCAGACCCACTGGTACCTGAGCCGTCTGGAACCGATGGGCAGCGCCGCCGCTCCGCTTCTGCCGTCGATCGAGCCGCTGCTGGACGCCGAGCGGGAGTGGACCCGGATGGCGGCCGCGGAGGCCCATCACCGGATCACCGGGTCCCCGGACCGCGCCGTCCCCGTCCTCGTCGGGCTGATCGGCGCCACGCCGGTCGGGCTCGGTGCCCTCAAGGCGCTCGCCGCCACCGGCCGGGTCCCGGAGGAGCTCCGCCCGACCCTGCGTTCCTTCGCCGACTCCCCGCGCCGCCTGCTCGGCGACTCGCGTCTGGCGGAGGAAGGGCATCCGGACGCGGAACTCCGCTCCGTGGCACGGACGCTGCTCGCCACGCGCTGACCGGCACGGACGTCACCCGCCGCGGACCGACCCGCACGGACGTCGCCCGCCGCGGACCGGCGTCGGGACCACCGTCGGGCCGCGGGTCGGCGGCCCGACGCCTCGGCCCCTTCCGTCAGTCGTCGTCGCCGCCGTGACCGCCGTGACCGCCGTGGCCCCGGTCGCGGCCGCCGTCGTCACCGCCGTGGTCGTCACCCGCGTTCAGGTGGTCGTCCCCGCCGACGTGGACACCGTGATCGTCACCCGGGAGGTCGTCGCCCACGCCCGTGGAGCCTCCGCGGTCGTCACCCGGGGCGTCGTCCTGTCCGCGGGTTCCGCGCCCGCGGTCGTCCCCTGCCCCGTCGCGCCCACCGCGGTCGTCGGCTCCGGTGTGCGTGCCGTGGTCGTCACCCGCGCGGTCGTCGCCGCCGCGCCGGTCCAGGACGACGGCGCCGGTACGGACGTCCACCCGCACTTCACGGCGGACCTGGTCGGCGCCGACGAGGTGGACCTCCCAGAAACCCGGGTGGTCGTCGTCGAGTTCGACCCTGACGACGGTGCCCGGGTACGCCTCGCGCGCGGCGGCCGCCGCCTGGGCGGCCGTCAGGGACGCCGACGACGGTGACGCCGTGGGCGCCGGCGAGGCGGCGGCGGACGGCCGGTCCTCGGGACCGCCGCCGTGCCGGTCGGTGCCGCCCGTGGCGAGCGCCGAGTACCCGCCGCCGCCGATGAGTACGGCGGTCACGAGGGCGGTGGCGATGGTCGCGGTGCGCTTCATGTCGAGCCTCCCCGGCCGGACGGCTGCCCGGCCTGTGTGTCGTCTGTGTCCTGCTGTTTGATGACGTCAATGTGCCTGGGGGAAGCTGAAGGGCACCTGAAGCCACCTGAAGATCCCTTCAGGTTCCGTCTGGGAGGCTGGGGACATGCGCCTGTTGATCGTGGAGGACGAGAAGCGGCTCGCGCTCTCGTTGGCGAAGGGCCTGCGGGCCGAGGGCTTCGCCGTGGACGTCGTCCACGACGGCAACGAGGGCCTGCGGCTGGCCGCCGAGGGCGTCCACGATCTGGTGGTGCTCGACATCATGCTGCCGGGCCTCAACGGCTATCGCGTCTGCGCGGCCCTGCGCGCGGCGGGCCACGACGTGCCGATCCTGATGCTCACGGCCAAGGACGGCGAGTACGACGAGGCGGAAGGCCTGGACACCGGTGCCGACGACTACCTGACGAAGCCGTTCTCGTACGTCGTGCTGGTGGCGCGGGTGAAGGCGCTGCTGCGCCGCCGCGGCTCCGCCGGCGCGTCGCCGATCCTGCGCGTCGGGAGCCTCGTCGTCGACACGGCAGCCCGCCGGGTGTGCCGGGACGAGACGGAAGTGACGCTCACCGCGAAGGAGTTCGCCGTGCTGGAACAGCTCGCGACACGGGCCGGACAGGTGGTCGGCAAACCCGAGATCCTGGAGCACGTCTGGGACTTCGCCTACGACGGCGACCCGAACATCGTCGAGGTGTACGTCAGCACGCTGCGCCGCAAGCTCGGCACGGACACGATCCAGACCGTGCGCGGCGCCGGCTACCGGATGGCGGCCTCGTGAAGCGGCGGCCGTTCGGTTCCGTGAAGGCCACGATGGTGCTGTGGGCCACCGCCGTGGTGACGGTCGCGCTGGTGGCCGCCGGGATCGCGGTGCTCATGTCGCTGCGCACGAACCTCACCGGGCAGGCGCAGAGCGAGGCCAACGACACGGCCCGCAGGATCGCCCTCGGGGTCGCCACCTGGCGTGGGGGCGACGCCCGGCTGACGCTGCCGGAGGGTGCGCGGGAGGGAATCCCGGTGCAGGTCACGGACGAGGGCGGCCGTCTGCTGGCCGTCGGCGGGGGGCTGGAGAGCATCAGCGGCACCGGCGTGACGGCCGTACGCGTGCCACGGAGCGCCGCCTCCCCCACCCCTGCCCCGTCCTCGTCGCCGTCCCCGTCCGTCTCCCCCGCGTCGGCCCCGAACCCCGCCACCCAACTCGGCACCGGAACGGTCGACGACCACGGCCGCGGCCGGGACAGAAACCGCGGCGGCGACGACGGCCCGACCGACGGCGCGTCGGGCAGCGGCGGTTCGGACGACCACGGCACGGACGACGACCACGGCTCGGACGACCGCGGTACCGACGACCGCGGCTCCGTCGGCGGCTCGACGCCCCAGGCGGACGACCCGGCCATCGGGACCATCGGCGACACCGTCCAGGAGGGCTCCGGGCACGCGGTGGTCGACGGGCGCAGCGCCCCGTACCGGTTCGCCACCGTCAAGGCCACGGACCTCGGCGGCCGGACGGTGCTCGTCCACGCGGGCGCCTCACTGGCGGCCCGCGAGAGCGCCGTGCGCAGCGCCGCGGTGGCGATGCTGGCGGGACTGCCGCTGGTGCTGCTGGTCGTCGGCGGCGTGACCTGGCTGGTGACCCGGCGCGCTCTGGCCCCCGTGGAGGGCATCCGGCGGGAGATGGCGGCGATCACCGCCTCGGAGGACCTCTCCCGGCGCGTACCGGAACCCGCCTCGCACGACGAGGTGGCCCGCCTGGCCCGCACCACCAACGAGACGCTCACCGCGCTGGAGGCCGCCGTCGACCGGCAGCGCCGCTTCGTCGCCGACGCCTCCCACGAACTGCGCAGCCCCATCGCCTCGCTGCGCACCCAGCTCGAAGTCGGCTCGGCGCACCCGCAGTTGCTGGACGTCCCCGGCGCGGTCAAGGACACCGAGCGGTTGCAGCACCTGGCGGCCGATCTGCTGCTGCTCGCCCGGCTCGACGCCGGTGAGCGGCCGGGGCAGGGCCGGGTCGACCTGGGCGAGCTGGTCCGCGAGGAGCTGGGGCGCCGCCCCGCCGACCGTACCCCGGTGGCCCTCCACGCCGACGAGGAACTCCAGGTGGCGGGTTCGCGCGGTCAGTTGGCCCGGGTGATCGGCAACCTCCTGGACAACGCCCAGCGGCACGCGCGCGCCGAGGTCGTCGTGCGCGTCACGGCCCGGGGCGACCGGATCGTCCTCACGGTCGCGGACGACGGCAGCGGTGTACCGGCCGCCGAACGTGAGCGGATCTTCGAGCGGTTCGTACGACTGGACGACGCGCGCGCCCGCGACGACGGCGGCGCGGGACTGGGCCTGGCCATCGCCCGCGACGTGGCACGCCGCCACGGCGGCACGCTCACCGCGACCGATTCGCCCTCCGGAGGCGCCCGGTTCGAACTGACCCTGCCCGCGACACCCGCCCCCACCCCCGCGCACACGACTGCGAAGCACGCCCAGGAGTCCTGACGCGGCCGACGGTCGGCGCGGCACGGCGCGACCATGGTCGGCCTCCTCATCCGTCATAGATCGGCATCGGCGAGGATGCGGTGCATCCGGGCCGACGGCAGGGCGGAGTTGGCGGCAGCGGCGTCGACGACCTCGGGGTCCGGGTCCGACAGCAGCCGCTCCAGCAGCGCGTCCGTCACCTTGGGGTGGCGGGCCGCCCCCCGGCGAAGAGAGGACTCGGCAGCCTCGGCGAGTCGCTGAAGGTCCGCCACGGGCAGTTCCGGGTCCTGGAGGGCGACGTACCGGACGTCCGGGTTCGGCTCGTCGACGAACGTACGCAGCGCGTGACGGGGGAAGTTGGGGTGGTCGACGAGCAGCGGCCGGGCATGGAAGACGTCGCCGTCCGCGCGGACCAGCCGTTCCAGCACCTCCGGCGGGGTGTCCGGCCGCCGGGCGGCGGCCTGGCGGACCCTGAGTTCCGGGTCGGCGTCCAGCCGCCGCCATGCCTCTTCCGGCAGATCACGACAGGTGGCCAGTACATGTCGAAATGCCGTGAACGGCGAGTCCAGACAGGCGATCCGCTCGTCGAGGGGTACTTCGCGCAACCACTCCGGCTCGGTGGAGCTCCGGTTCAGAGCAACTTCGGCGGCGGTGCTGCCCGCCGCGCGCTGGGTTTCCACGAGCGCGTACAGGCGGTGCCGCGTCGCGTCGTCGACGTGACGGCTCTGCGCCACCGCGACCCGCACCTGTGGGTCCTCGACGTCCGACAGCCGGGCGACCATCTCCGCCGACAGGTGCGGGTTTCCGGCGACGGCCCGGTGGACCCGCTCGTCCTCGCTCCGCATGAGTCGTGCGAACTGGTCCGGGGTGAGCGGGACGTAGCCCGCCACGTTGGCGCGCACGGCCGGGTCGGCGAGGCACCGGTCCCGCCACTCCGGCGGCACACCCGGCCGCCGGTGAAAGGTGGCGGCTGCGCGAACCGCGGGATCCGGGTCGGCGAGCAGTCCCACCTGCACGGCGAGAGGCCGGTCGTGCCAGGCCCGCGCGACCGCGGCGCGCAGCTTCGCGCCCGGCGCGCCGACGAGGGCTGTCCGGGGCAGGCCGTACGCCTCCTCCAGGGCGGTGATGCCGATCCCCGCCCCGCAGTCCACCATGTCGCGGACGAAGTTCACGAACGCGTCACGGATCGCCGGAACGGGATGCCCGGCGATCCTGCGACGTATCGCCGGAGAGATCCGGTCCCCGTGAAGTCGCAGAGCGATGCTGTCGTCGCCGTGCGCCAGCAGGGCCTCGGCGACGGCGTCCTCCAGTCGGCCGCGACGCAGTGACAGCCCGTGCCGGCCCGCCCGGTGCGCGGCCAGACGCACCAGGACGTGCTCAGGGGCCGCCGGATTCCGTCCCAGGCCGGACAGTTGTGGGTGATGGAGGCTCGTCATGCGCCTATCGTGCACGTCGCGGCGGCGTCCGTACCGGTCGATTCAGCGGTCGGACCTCCCCTCGGCCCTCGCGGTGTTCACAGTTCGCCTTCGAGGACGGTCTGGATGATCGGGGGCCGGTTCCAGAGGGTCAGGATCTCGTTGACCAGGGTCACGATCGGCTGGGGGTCCCGGTCGCCGTGCACGATGACGGCGGCGGCCGACAGGCTTCGCGGGACGGCTCCCGCGTCGAGGAGGACGCGCCATTCGTCCGGACCGAGTTCCAGGAACTCCAGTCCGGTGAGGCCGGCGATCTCCAGAGGGTCGGCGAGGGTGCCGGGGTAGGCGCTGAGGGTCCGCAGACGGGGCAGTCCGACGACCGGGGCGAGACTGAGCGGCGGATCCTCCCACACGCCGATGGACAGGACCTCCAGGCCCGGGTGGACGGCGGCCTCGATGCTCGGCAGGCGGCGGATGTTGACGTACGCCACCGGCGACGGCCGGTCTCCGCCCGAGCGCCCGCGCCGTTCGCCGGGCCGGTTCGTCACCAGGTCGGTCAACGAGTCCGCGACCAGGGCGGCCCCGGTGTACTCCTCATGGCTGAGGATGACGACCTGCCCCAGAAGTCCGGCCGGGCCGGGGGTGAGGTCGACGGCCAGCCGGTCGCCACCGCCGGTGTCCCCGAAGGCGATCCAGCCGGGTGAGCCGACCACGCCCTGCACCGCGGCGTCGGGTGGGGTGTCGACCGCCTTCATCGCCGCGAAGCGCCACGGACAGGGGCGGGACTCCGCGTCGGCGATGTAGAGGTCGTCCAGGCCGAAGAGCTCGCAGCCGACCGCCGTCCAGTGACGTGTCGCGGCCTCGTAGTCGTCGCCCCAGTCCTCCCAACGGGACCGGGTCACCCGGTAGATCGCCTTGAGCTCCTCGGACAGCGTCACGCCGAGGCGTGCCTCCGCGGCGGCGATCTCCGCCTCCGTCGCGCCGATGGCGTCGGGCAGCCGCTCACGGAGCGTCCGTTCCAGCAGTTCCGGGTCCGCCGAGGGGGACGGCACCGCCCCGGGCGCCGGATCGGGCAGGCAGCGCCACGGCTGCGGGACGGCGCCCTCGACCAGCAGGAGCGTCCCCGGGTGCGGAGTGCCGATGCCGGACTCCACGGCGGGGCTGGGCGCGCGCAGGCGGAGCACGGTCCTCCCGCTCGGCGATATCGTCGCCGTGAACGCGATCTCCTCGACACCGGCGTCCGCGAGCACCGACCGCACCCGCTCCGCCGCCTCCCACTCGTCCCGGACGTCCTCGACCTGGGCGGCGCGACCGGGCGTCGGCATCGGGCGCCGCAGCGGCAGACTCCAGCCGTGCCTGCCGATGCTTCCCGCCACGCGGCCGGTACGTGCGGCCTGCCCGTCGGCGTGGTTGTCCCGCAGCAGCCGCAGCACGGGCGCCCAGGTCCCGAAGTCGTTCAGCGAGTGCGGCGGAATGCCTCGATCAACCATGCGCACACCGTACGGGGAGCCACTGACACCGAAGGCGGCTGCCGGTCCTGCGCCCCCGGTCGACCGTGACTCATGTCCTGAACCGGCCTGTCCCGGAGGCCTGTCGAGGGAATTGACAGGGACTTGCCACGCCGGTTCACTGCCAGGAAGGCAGGTACGGACCGGACTCGGCCCCCGTCCGGCTCGTCGAGGGCCGTCGGCCGGGACCGCCGAGCGGCATCCCCCAGCGTGAGAGCGAGGCGAGTTCCGGTGTCCTTGCGCAGCGCCGACATCGTTGTCGGATCGCGGTTCCTCGACTTCCTGGTGACGGCCGTCCTCGCGTGCGCTGCGCTCGTCCCGGCGACCGCGCCCGCGGCCGCCGCCACCCAGGTGTGCGTTCTGTCCTGCGACACGCTGGACCCCTCGTCGGCCCGGCAGGAGAGCTTTCCGGTGCCGGACAAGAACCTCAACGGCCGCCGCCTGGAACTGCACGTCTCCGACGCGGACGACATGGCGTGGGCCAGCATCGACGACGGCGTCACCGGCGACTCGGTGTGGCTGGACCGCTCCTGGGACGGCGGCGCCACCTGGGAGGGGTTGCTCGGCAAGGCCTCGATACCGGGGACCTGGACCGGCACCAGAACGCTGATGTACAACCTCACCGACCCTCGCGGCCACCGCCGCGGGCTGGTCCGGGCCTGCGGCGACGCCGCCGTCGTCGGCTGCACGGACTGGGTCTACCCCACCGTCTGCGACGTGCTCTGCGACCGCACCGACGCCGCCCGGGCGGCCGGCGACGACCAGCCCGTGCCGTCCACCACGCTCTACGGCCGCACCATCCGGCTGCACCTCGACCAGAGGAACTCCATGGCGTGGGCGAGCGTCGGATCCGGGGCCGGCGGCGACGAGATCTGGCTGGACCGTTCCTGGGACGGCGGTTCGACCTGGCCGGACGGCTCCTCGCTCGGCCGCACCGCCGTCCCGGGCGGTGCCACCGGCACCCGTACGGTCATGTACGCCACCCGCGACCCGCGCGGCCTGCTGTACGGCGGTGCGGTACGCGCCTGCGGCCGTGCGACCGGACACCAGGAGGGCAGCTGCACCACATGGGCCAGGCCCGCACCGACCAGGCTCCGCGCCGCCGCCGACGCGCTGATGTCCGCGTACGACCCCTACAACGGCTGGTGGCCGAGCAGTTGGTGGAACTCCGCGGCCACGCTCACCGCCCTCGTCGACTTCGCCAGGACCACCGGCACCCACGACTACGACTGGGTCGTGGCCCGCACCTACGCGCGGAACAAGGGCGTCTTCGCCGCCGGCGTGCGCAGTTCGGACGCGATCGAGGGCCACTTCATCAGCCGTTCCGTCGACGACTCGGGCTGGTGGGCCATCGCCTGGATCGACGCCTACGACTACACCGGCGACTCCCGCTACCTCGACGAGGCCGTCACCATCGCCGGGTACGTCCAGCAGTACTGGGACCCCGGCACGTGCGGAGGCGGGGTGTGGTGGGACCGGGAACGCACCTACAAGAACGCGGTGACGAACGGCCAGTACCTCTGGCTGACCACCGCGCTGCACCAGCGCCTCCCGGGCGACACGGTATGGCTCCAGCGGGCCAGGACCGCCGCCGCCTGGTACCGGTCGAGCGGGCTGATCGCCTCCTCGGGTCTGGTGAACGACGGGCTGACCGCCTCCTGCGCCAACAACGGCGGCACCGTGTGGAGTTACAACCAGGGACTGGCCGTCGGCGCGTTCACCGAACTGTGGCGGACGACCGGGGACGGTTCACTGCTGACCACCGCGCGGACCTTGGCCGACGCCGCCATCAGCAGCCCGGCGCTGACCCGCGACGGGGTGCTCACCGAGTCCTGCGACCTCGGCCCGGCGTCCTGCGACGACAACCAGAAGCAGTTCAAGGGCGTCTTCATGCGCAACTTCGCCGACCTCGCGCAGGCCACCGGCTCCAGCGCCTACCGGGGTTACGTCCAGAAGCAGGCGGACACACTGTGGGACCGGGACCGCAGCGCCCTCAACTCCCTCGGTGAACGCTGGGCCGGCACTCCCCCCAACCAGACCGACTGGCGTACCCAGGCGGGCGCGCTCGCGGCGCTCACCGCCGCGGCGGGCTGACGGCCGGCCCCGGGAGCCGCACCCACGCGCGCGACGCACGGCGACACAGCGCCGACGGCCGCCCCGCACGGTGCGGGGCGGCCGTCGGCGGCAGCGGGTCAGACGTTGCGCCGGTACTGGCCGCCGACCTCGAAGAAGGCCTCGGTGACCTGCTGGAGCGAGCACACGCGGGCGGCGTCCATGAGCACCTCGAACACGTTGCGCCCGGTGGTGGCCGCCTCCTTGAGCGCGGCGATGGCGGCCTGCGCCGGGTCGCGGTGCCGGTCCTGGAAGTCGACGACGCGCTCCAGCTGGGACTGCTTCTCGGCCTCCGTGGCCCGGGCGAGTTCGACCGTGGTGGTGCTCTCGCCGGCGGCGCGCGGGTTGCGGAAGGTGTTGACGCCGATGACGGGCAGCGTGCCGTCGTGCTTGCGCTGCTCGTAGAGCATGGACTCGTCCTGGATGCGGCCGCGCTGGTAGCCGGTCTCCATCGCGCCGAGCACGCCACCGCGTTCGCTGATCCGCTCGAACTCGGCGAGGACCGCCGCCTCGACCAGGTCGGTGAGCTCGTCGATGACGAACGAGCCCTGGAGCGGGTTCTCGTTCATGGCGAGCCCCCACTCCCGGTTGATGATGAGCTGGATGGCCAGCGCGCGCCGGACGGAGTCCTCGGACGGTGTGGTCACCGCCTCGTCGTAGGCGTTGGTGTGCAGGCTGTTGCAGTTGTCGTAGATGGCGATGAGCGCCTGGAGCGTGGTGCGGATGTCGTTGAAGTCCATCTCCTGGGCGTGCAGCGAGCGGCCCGAGGTCTGGACGTGGTACTTGAGCTTCTGGCTGCGCTCGTTCGCGCCGTAGCGCTCGCGCATCGCGACCGCCCAGATCCGGCGTGCCACCCGGCCCAGGACCGAGTACTCCGGGTCCATGCCGTTGGAGAAGAAGAAGGACAGGTTGGGGGCGAAGTCGTCGATGTCCATGCCCCGGGCCAGGTAGGCCTCGACGTAGGTGAAGCCGTTGGCCAGGGTGAACGCCAGCTGGCTGATGGGGTTCGCCCCCGCCTCGGCTATGTGGTAGCCGGAGATGGACACCGAGTAGAAGTTGCGCACCTGGTTGTCGATGAACCACTCCTGGATGTCGGCCATCATCCGCAGGCTGAACTCGGTGGAGAACAGGCAGGTGTTCTGGCCCTGGTCCTCCTTGAGGATGTCCGCCTGGACGGTGCCGCGCACGGTCGCCAGCGTGCGGGCACGGACCTCGGACGCCTCCTGCTCGGACGGCTCGCGGCCCTGTTCGGCGCGGAACGCGTCCAGTTGCTGGTCGATCGCGGTGTTGAGGAAGAACGCCAGGATGGTCGGGGCCGGACCGTTGATGGTCATGGACACCGAGGTGGTGGGCGCGACCAGGTCGAAGCCCGCGTAGAGCGCCTTCATGTCCTCCAGGGTGGCCACCGACACCCCGGACGTGCCGACCTTGCCGTAGACGTCGGGCCGCTCGCCGGGGTCCCGGCCGTACAGGGTCACCGAGTCGAAGGCCGTGGACAGCCGGGTCGCCCGGCTGTCCTTGGAGAGGTAGTGGAAGCGCCGGTTGGTGCGCTGCGGGTCGCCCTCGCCCGCGAACATCCGGGCCGGGTCCTCGCCCTCGCGCTTGAACGGGAAGACGCCCGCGGTGAACGGGAAGTACCCGGGCAGGTTCTCCCGGCGCAGGAAGCCCAGCAGGTCCCCGGCGTCGGAGTAGCGCGGCAGCGCCACCCGGCGCACCCGGCTCCCGGACAGCGACTCGCGGGTCAGCGCGGTGCGCAGCTCGCGTTCGCGCACGCTGACCACCAGTTCGTCGCCGGAGTACGCCTCCTTGGTCGCCGGCCACCGCTCCAGCAGCGTCCGCGCCTCCGGCGCCAGCCGGTGCCGCGCCTGCTCCAGCAGCCCCTGCACATCCGCCACCGGCAGCCCGGCCGCGCTCAACTGCTCACACACCGAGTCCAGTTGCTGGACGCGACGTGCCTGCTCGGCCCAGCTCTGCGTCTCGTCGTGATAGCGGCGCACGGTCTCGGCCGTCTCGGCCAGGTAGCGCACGCGGCTCGCCGGCACGATCTGCGCCGCGCCGCTGGAGTGACGTACCGTCACCGCGGGCAGCGCGCCCTCGGCCGTCGCCAGGCCGCGGTCGGCCAGCCGGTCCCGGAGCTGCTGGTAGAGAGCGGTCACACCGTCGTCGTTGAACGTGGCGGCGCTGGTGCCGAAGACCGGCATGTCCTCGGGGCGCGACCCGAACGCCTCGCGGTTGCGCACCAGTTGACGGCCGACGTCGCGCAGGGCGTCGGCCGCGCCGCGCCGCTCGAACTTGTTGATCGCGACCACGTCGGCGAAGTCCAGCATGTCGATCTTCTCGAGCTGGGAGGCGGCACCGAACTCGGGCGTCATGACGTACAGCGAGACGTCGACGTACGGAACGATCGCCGCGTCGCCCTGGCCGATGCCCGGCGTCTCCACGATCACCAGGTCGTACCCGGCCGCCTTGCACGCGCCGATGACGTCCGACAGCGCCTCCGGCACCTCGCGGACTCCCCGGGTGGCCAGGGACCGGAAGTAGATCCGGTCGCCGTCCAGGCTGTTCATCCGGATCCGGTCGCCCAGCAGCGCTCCGCCGCCGCGCCGCCGGCTCGGGTCCACCGCCAGCACCGCCACCCGGAGCCGGTCGTGCTGGTCGGTGCGCAGCCTGCGGACCAGTTCGTCGGTCAGCGACGACTTGCCCGAGCCGCCGGTGCCGGTGATGCCCAGCACCGGAACGCTGCGTGCCGCCGCGGCCTCGCGCAGCACCGCCAGATCCGCCTCCGGAACGTATCCGCCCTCCAGGCCGCTGATCATGCGGGCCAGCGCGTGGCGGTCACCGGCCAGCACGGCGGACAGCTCACTCGGCGCCTGGCGCCACAGCGCGGTGTCGCACTCCTCGATGATCGAGTTGATCATCCCGGCGAGTCCGAGGCGCTGTCCGTCCTCCGGGGAGAAGATCCGGACCCCGGACCGGGAGAGCCGGGCGATCTCCTCGGGGACGATGACGCCCCCGCCGCCGCCGAACACCCGCACATGGCCCGCGCCCGCCTCGCCCAGCAGCTTCACCAGGTACTCGAAGTACTCGATGTGGCCGCCCTGGTACGAGGAGACGGCCACGCCGTGCGCGTCCTCCTCCAGAGCGGCGTCCACCACTTCCTGCACGGACCGGTTGTGCCCCAGGTGGATCACCTCGGCACCCTGGGCCTGGAGAATCCGCCGCATGATGTTGATGGCCGCGTCATGGCCGTCGAACAGCGCCGACGCGGTGACGAAGCGGACAGGGTGCTTGGCCCGGTACAGCGGAGATGCAACCGGCTCGGCTATGGACACATGCCCTCCTGAGGAAACTGCAACGCCTGGGTGCGGCGTCCCGGGGCCGCGCGGGCACACGGACACACGAGTAGGCCAAGAATCACCATACGTATAACTACTAGGACTTCCAAGTAAATGCCGATCGCGGTCCACGGGCAAGGGTGGCCAGGATCCTGTGACTCACATCACCACAGAAGGGGCACCGTTGCGACAGACGCGGACGGCAGACGGAAACAGGCCCTCCCGCACCGCGCTGGTCAGGTACACGGTTCGGCAGGGCCCGGATCACCAAGCTAGCGGTGCCGGGCCCGTCATCGCTCGAGACACGCCCGGCGGGACGCGGGGTCAGGCGGTCTCGCCCAGAACGGTGTCGAGGCGGGTCAGGACGTGGGGCCAGCCCCTGCCCATACCGTCGTACGCCTGTCGGCCCATCGGGGAGTCGAGATCGAAGCCCGCGTGGGTCAGGACCAGCCGCGTGCCCTCGCCTTCCGGCCGCAGCTCCCAGGTGACGGTGGTGTCGAGCACGCCCTCGGCGAACCGGTAGGCCAGCAGCCGCTGGTCGTCGACCTCGGTCACCTCGCAGGGCTGGAGACCGAAGTCGCCCATGTCGAGGGTGAAGCGGTGCCCGACGACGGGTTTGACGTCGCCGGCCGCCCACCAACGGGCGTGCAGGTCCGGGTCGGTCAGCGCCCTCCACACCTTCGCCGGGGGGTGGGGCAGGAACTTCTCGCACGTGATCGTGTCGTTCTCGGTCATGTGTCGTCTTCCTCGTCCAGAAGATCGGCGAGCGCTTCCAGGCGCTGCTGCCAATACTGTTCAAACGGGTGCAGCCACTCACCCACCTCGACCAGCCGGTCCGCCTGGAGGTGGTAGAAGCGGTGCCGGCCGCGCGGCTCCTCGCGCACCAGTCCGGCGCCACGCAGTACCGCGAGGTGCTCGGAGACCGCGGGCCTGCCGAGCTCGAACATCCCGGCCAGCTCGCTCGCGGAGCACGGCCCTTCCCGCAGCCTTTCGAGCAGTCTGCGTCGCACCGGATTGGCCAGGACGGCGAACACGTCGGTCGGCATGCCTCAACGTTACGTCGGAAATCTCCGACGCGTCAATGCGCGCCCCGGCATCGCGCCCGGCACGGCGGAACTCGTCGTGGGACGCGCGACGAGGGCGCACGCCCATGCGCGAGGTCGGCGACGGAGGCCGTTAGCCCATCCGCCGCCCCGCGGGCGTACCCGCCTCGCGCCGGCCCGTGCTCCGGCGACCTGCGCAAACGGATCCTCGAGCGCCGCGGCTTCGTCTGTCCGGGCGAAGCGCACACCGACGGTTGCTGTTGCGAAGCTGACGGGGTATCGATTTCCTCGTCCGTAGAGCCCCACCGGGGCACCGCACACACAGGCCGGTCCCTTGCACTTCTGGAGGATTCCCATGCGAAACAACCCCGTTGGCGTCGGTATCGGCCTGCTCATCGGTGTCCTGGCTCTGGCGAGTCCGGCCGTCGCCGACTCGAACGGCTCCAGCCTCCGCATCACGGGCGACACCTCCCCGGGCTCCACGGTCACCGTCACCGCCAAGGGCTGCGCCCCGGGCGAGACCTTCGGCAAGGGCGAGTCGAAGGCGGCCGGATCGTTCCAGCTCTTCGAGGGCGACCAAGAGGGCGAACTCACCGGCGAGTTCACGATCCCCGACGGGCAGGATCTCGGCACCGACACCATCACCGTGAAGTGCCCGCCACGGACCATGATCACGGATACCTACGAGATCGGCGGCCGGGAGCCGAACGGCGCCGTCGCGGCCGGCTTCGGAGAGGTCGAGGACAACCCTGCGCAACTGGCCGTGGGTGGTGCGCTGGTCGCCGCGGCCGGCGCCGGATATCTGGTCAGGATGCGCCGCCGTCCGCACGGCGCCCGCGCCTGACCCCCCGCCCCGCCGCATCGACCCGGCAGCGCAGCCGCGAGGACCGCGGGAATGAACCGCATCCGGCCGCAGTCGAGAAACCGGACCGGTACGGGACTCCGGCGCAAGACCAGCGCACCCTCGCGCCGGTTCGTCCCCCCGGCCACGATTCTGGCCCTGGCGCTGGTGACCGGCAGCGTGCTGGTCATCAGCGCCCTGAACCACGAGCAGGCACCGCCGGAGCCGTCCGCCGAGCAGGCCTTCGCCCCGCCGGAGGCGGGCGGCACCGCCTCGGCGGCGCCCCCCGCCGTACCGCCGCTGCCCCGCGCGGAGCCCGTCCGGATCCGCATTCCCGCCATCCACGTGAACGCCCCCATGACCAAGCTGCACCTCGACAAGGCCGGGGTGCTGCGGCCGCCACCGGCCAACGACGCCCACCTCGCCGGCTGGTACAGCGAGGGCGTGGCACCGGGTTCGCGGGGCACGGCCGTGACCGTGGGTCATGTGGACACGCCCGCCGGCGACCTCGGCGTCTTCTACCAGCTCGGCGCCCTCACCAAGGGCGAGACGATCGAGGTCAACCGCGCGGACCGGCGCACGGCCGTCTTCACCGTCGACGCCGTGGAGGTCTACGACAAGGACAGGTTCCCCGCCAAGAAGGTCTACGACCGCTCCGAGCGGCCCGAACTCCGCCTGATCACCTGCGCCGGATACGTCAGGGGCGCCGGGTACCAGCGGAACGTCGTGGTCTACGCGACGCTCAGCGGGGCGAAGCGCTCGTAGCTCCGAGAGCTCCGGACAGGAGGGGGGCCCGCCTGCCGGGCCCCCTCCTGTCCGGAGCTCTGTGCCCCCGGGCCGCACGGCGAGCCGTCGGGGGCCGCCGGATAATCCCGTGCCGTGCCGCCGCCGGAGGGGCAGACTCCCACCATGGCGGAGATGGTGGCGTTCCGGGACGCGGTGGGCGGCTGGGCGACCGGCGGCCCCGGCGGGCCGGCGACCGATCTGGCGGTGCGCCTCGGGATACGGACGGCGGTGCTGCTGGAGGGGGCGAGCGACCTCGCGGCCGTGGAGGCACTGGCCGTCCGGCGCGGTCGTGACCTGGCCGCCGAGGGGGTGTGCGCCGTGCCGATGGGCGGCGCGATGAACGTCGGCCGTTACGCGGCCCTCCTCGGACCGCCCGGCCTCGGCCTGCGGCTGACCGGACTGTGCGACGAGGGCGAGCAGGGCTTCTACGAGCGCGGCCTGGAGCGGGCGGGGGCACCGCACGCGAACTTCTTCGTGTGCGTGAGCGACCTGGAGGACGAGCTGATCCGCGCGCTGGGCACGGCGCGGGTCGAGGAGATCGTCCGCGTCGAGGGCGACCTGCGCGCCTGGCAGACCTTCCGGCACCAGCCCGCGCACCACGGGCGGCCCCGGCACGCGCAGTTGCGGCGCTTCCTCGGCACGAAGAAGGGCCGCAAGATCCGCTACGGCCGCCTCCTGGTCGAGGCGCTCGCCCCCGGCCAGGTGCCGGCCCCGCTCGACGACCTCCTCACGAGCCTGTGACCCGGTGACCGCGGCACACCGCGGGATCGGCGGCCGTCGTACGCGGGATCGTACGAGCCGACCGGTCCCTGCCTCCGCCGACGCCAACCGGTTCATGTCATGTACGTGGACGACTCCAGGATCACCCGTAACCCGTCCCAGCCGGCCACCGGCATCGAGACGCTGGGCAAGCCCTTCGTCATCGGCAGCACCCAGTTCGCCGAGGCGTTCGGCCAGGGGTTCGGAGTTGCTGCCGTTTGATCATGGACGAGTGAGCTTTCGTGAGCATGGGTGAGCGGCTGGCGGCGTGTGGCGGGTGCTGTGGGTGGGAACGGGGGTTTGTCGGTCGAATGCGTGACGTTTTCGGGTGGGGTTCGTCGAGCGGGGTGGCTGGAGTGGTGCGGCGTTGGGCGGGCGGGAGTGGGTGGGTTGCGGGAGGTGGCGGCGTCGTTCGTAGTACCCGGTCCCACGGGGGCTGCGGTCCGGGCCAGGCTGCGGGTGTCGCGGGCGGACGTGGCGGTGCTGGCCGAGGTCGGGGTGTTCCTCGGCTCGCTCGCCGCAGGTGATCTCGCCTCGCGTGTCCGGCAGGGGGCGGAGCATGATCCGGTCACCTGGGCGGTGCGCAAACGGGAGCTGACCGGCGTCTCGTCCGCCAGGTGGGCGGGCAGTATCACCAAGGCCACGCATGACCAGTGGGCGCTGTCCCGGCGCGGGCAGGCGACCGAGCCGGGGTGGCTGCGCGGGCAGATCGCGTCGATCACCGCGCGGCCGGCCCGGCCGCTGGGGGCCAAGGCGGACCGGCGGGCGGGACTGGCCCGCGGCTACGGCTCTCGGGCGAAGTGGCATGCCAAGTCCCGCCGCCTGCACACCTTGCGGGACCGACTGGCGAAGGCGGAAGCGGATTGGGCGGCCGGTCGGGTGCACGTGGTGCGCGGCGGCAAACGCCTCGCCCATCTGCGCCACCACCTCGACCAGGCCGGCCTGAGCAAGGACGTGTGGCGGGAGCGGTGGCGGGCCGCGCGGATGTTCCTGAGCGCCGACGGGGAGTCCGGCAAACGCTTCGGCAACGAGACCATCCGCGTCACCGACACCGGACAGCTCACCCTCAAACTCCCGGCCGCGCTGGCACATCTGGCCAACGCCCCGCACGGCCGCTACCTCCTCAACGCGACCGTCACCTTCACCCACCGCAGCCGGGAATGGCTCGGCCGGATCACCGCCGACCGGGCCGTCGCGTACCGCATCCACCACGATGTGGTGCGGGGCCGCTGGTATGTGACCGCCTCCTGGCAACACACCACCCCCGCGCCCATCCCCGTGCTGCCGCTCCATGCGGCGCTGGCACAAGGTGTGGTCGGCGTCGACATGAACGACGACCACCTCGCCGCCTGGCGCCTGGACGTCCACGGCAACCCGGTCGGCGAGCCCCGCCGCTTCTTCTACGACCTCACGGGTACGGCCGCGCACCGGGACGCGCAGATCCGGCACGCGCTGACCCGCCTGCTGCACCACACCCGTACTACCGGGGCGGCGGCGATCGCCGTCGAAGATCTGGACTTCACCGACGGCAGCAGCCGGGAGAAGCACGGCCGCAACAAGCGTTTCCGTCGGTTGATCTACCGTTTCCCCACCGCGAGACTCAGGGCGCGGCTGGTGTCGATGGCCGCCGAGCAGGAGATTGCGGTGGTGGCGGTCGATCCGGCCTACACCTCCCGGTGGGGTGCCCAGCACTGGCAGAAGCCCCTGACCAGCAACATTCGTAAGGTTTCCCGGCACGATGCCGCGAGCATCGCGATCGGGCGACGCGCCCTCGGACATCCCATTCGGCGTCGGACGGCACCGCCCCCTGCTCACCGGAGCGATGAGCAGGGGCATCGGACCGCCCAGGCCGGACCGGAAACCCGAGGGCGTGAGGGACCCTGCCCCCGCCTTCCCGGACCACGGACGAGATCCGTGCCGCCCGGCTGCGGAGCGAAAGCGGGCGACCAGCGTGCCCAACACCGTTCGGGGCACACGGCTGAGCAACCACAGTCCTGGAGACAGGACCCACTCCCGCTCGGTCTTTAGGAACGGTTCTACGGCTGGATCGGGGACACCCGCATCGTCGACCGCGCCCTCGCCCCGGCCGACTTCATGCTTCCCGGCAATTAGCCCTCCGCGCCGCCCGAGGACCGGGTGCCCGAGGAACGTCGTACGGCCGCGTGCCCTCGCGACCGGGCACCTGGTCCTCTCCCCCACGGCATCGCGCCGTGCACGCCGCGCCCGTGCGGCATGATGCCCGGATGGAGTACGAACCGTACCGGGGCGAGTTGCTGACGTACTGCTACCGCATGCTCGGTTCGTTCCACGAGGCCGAGGACCTGGTGCAGGAGACCCTGCTGCGCGCCTGGAAGGCCCGCGACCGGTACGACCCGGCGCGGGCCTCCGTGCGCACCTGGCTGTACCGGATCGCGACCAACGTGTGCCTGACCGCGCTGGAGGGACGCGGGCGGCGTCCGCTGCCGTCCGGGCTGGAGGCGCCGAGCGACGATCCGGGTGCACCGCTCGCACCGGCGCCCGACGTCCCCTGGCTGGAGCCGTTCCCCGACGCGCGGTTCGACGTGGACGTACGGGCCGACCTGCGGCTGGCCTGGGTGGCGGCCGTGCAGTGCCTGCCCGCGCGGCAGCGCGCCGTGCTCGTGCTGCGCGAGGTGCTGGAATTCTCCGCCGCCGAGGTCGCCGGGCAGCTGGGGACCACGGTCGCGGCGGTCAACAGCGCGCTGCAACGCGCCCGCGCCGCCCTCGCCGACGCGGGCGATCCCGGGGAGCTGCCCGAGCCCGGCGACAGCGGGGCACGCGCGGCGGTCCGCAAGTACATGAGGGCTTTCGAGGCGGCCGACGTGCCCGCGCTGGTGCGGCTGCTGGCCGACGACGTGGTCCTGGAGATGCCGCCGGTTCCGCTGTGGTACCGGGGCAGCCGGGCGTACGGCCTGTTCATGGAGCGCGTGTTCCGGATGCGCGGACCGGGCTGGCGCACACGGGAGCTCACCGCCAACGGACAGCCCGCGCTCGCCGCGTACGCGCCGCGGCCCGACGGCGGTCACGAGCTGCACACGCTCCAGGTGTTCACCGTCACCGCCGGGCGCGTCGCACACAACGTAGTGTTCGCCGACCCACGCGTCCTCAGCGCCTTCGGCCTGCCGTCCGGGATCTCCGTCGAACTGTTCCGCCGGGAGCGATGAGTCGGGGCGGTGCCGCCGGTATGTACCGGTGAGCACTCAACCGAAGGGAACCTCGTCATGAGCGTCGTCGTCATCGAGTTCACCACCCTGGACGGGATCGTCTCCGACCCGGACGGATCGGCCGGCACCCCGCTGGGCGGCTGGGCCTTCCGGCACGGTCCGGAAGCGGTCGCCGGGGACAAGTTCCGGCTCGGGAGCACCCTGGACGACGGGGTCCTGCTGCTCGGACGCGGGACCTGGCAGCTGTTCTCCCGGCTGTGGCCGAACCGCGACGACCCGTTCTCCCGGCGCATGAACGCCGTACCGAAGCTGGTCGTCACCCGCACCCTGACCGATGCGTCGGCCTGGGCCAACTCCCGGATCCTTTCCGGCGACCTCCTCGACGCCGTCAAGCGCGAGCGGCGCGACGTGGTCGTCGCCGGCAGCCTGGGCGTCGTACGGCAGCTGATGGCCGAGGACCTCGTCGACGAGTACCGGCTGCTGACCTTCCCCACCGTCCTGGGAGCCGGCCACCGCCTGTTCCCGGCCGACACCCCGCCCACGGAACTGCGCTGCCTGTCCGCGGAGCAGACCGGCGCCGCCGTACTCACCCGCTACCGAAGGCCTTCCCGCTGACGGCCCCCGCGAGGTCGTCGTCCTGGTCCCGTCGGAAGGGGCTCGCGGAGAAATCGGATCGTCCGATGACCGCTGCCGGTTATCCTGCCTCGTCCTCGACCGGCCAGAAAGGTCCCCCGCCATGAGCAGCACCACGTCACCCTTTCCCGACCGGATCGAGCTCACCGGAGAGGGTCTCGTGCTGCGCGACTGGACGGAGGCGGACGTGGCCGCGATGCCCGCTCTGTTCGACCACCCGGACATCGCGTACTGGACGCCGCTCGTCTCCCCCTTCGACGAGGCGGCCGCCCGCGCCCGGCTGGGCCGGGACCGGCAGCTGCGGGCGGAGGGCTCGGCCATGCTGCTCGCCATCACGCTCGACGGCGGCGCGCCGCTCGGCGAGGTGATGCTGCGGCGCGCCCCGGAGGGCACGGAGATCGGCTACGCGGTCGGACCGGCCCACCGGGGCCAGGGGCTGGCCGCGCGGGCGGTACGGGTGATGGCCGCGTACGCCTTCGGACAGCTGGGCGCGCACCAGGTGATCCTGGAGGTGGAGGCGGAGAACACCGCCAGCGTCGCCGTGGCCACGAGGACGGGCTTCGGACTGCTCGACGTGCCGTTGATCAAGGGGGAGGAGAAGGGGCGGCCCTTCGTCCTCCAGACCTGGGGTCTGAATCGCCCCTGACCCCGTCCTCCGTCCCGGTGCGCTGCCGGTCGTGCCCCGGCCCGGGGTCGCTGTGCGCGATCCTGGCCAGGTCGCGCGTCAGCGACTCCAGCCAGGACACGGTGGCGTAGTAGAGCCTCGGCGCGCCGGGCGGCTCCGCGGCGAACGCGGGGGAAGCCGGGTCGATGAACGGCAGGGGTGCCGTCGGCGTGTCACCGCCGGGATCCAGCGCCGCCGAGACCTGGAGCATCCGCCCGGCCACCCGGTCGCCCAGACCGTCGAGCGACCCGGCCGCCGCCGGGCCGAGCCCGGGGTGCGGCGGCTGTGACAGCCGCTCGGCGCCCCACAGGGTGTGGTGACCGGCCATCAGCGTCGCCTGCCAGTCGACCTCGGGCATCGCCGGCGCGCGCCGCCCGCCGCCGAACGGCGTCGGCTCGCTCTGGAACTGCGCGTAGGCGGACTCCGCGAGGACGACCGCCTGGCGCAGCGAGCGGTGGCCGGGTGCCCCCGGCGGTGCCCCGGTGATCCCGCCCTGCGCCACCGAGGAACTGGTCGCCACCACGATCTCCGCCGCCCTGCGCAGCAGACTCGCCGCCGCGAACCGCAGCTCGTCGTGGGCTCCTCGGGGCCAGGCGAGCAGACCGAAGACCACGCCGATCGCGCTGCCCACCAGGACGTCCAGCACCCGGACCTCCGCCAGCTGCCAGGTCGTCGGCGCCAGCTGTGCGAAGACCAGGGCCACGAGCACGGTGAACAGACCCTGGGCCCAGCCGACCCCTTTGACCGGCCCCAGGGTGAAGGCGAACAGCATGCACACCGGCAGCACGGCGGCGTAGACCGCCGTGTCGGCTCCGGCCAGGGTCAGCAGGGCCGCGGCCACCAGCGCCCCGGCCAGGGTGCCGGCCAGAGCCAGGCGGATGGTGCGCCAGGTCTCGTCCAGGGTGGTCCGGGTGAGGGTGAGCGTCGCCAGCATGGCCCAGAACCCGTGGGGCAGGGTGTCCACGCCCGCCACGAACCGGGCCGCGGTCAGGGCCATGGCGATGCGCCAGGAGTTCTGGAAGAGCACCGACCGGCGCCCGGCATGGCCGCGCAACCGGTGCCACCACAGCAGCGGGGCCCAGGTCCGGGCGTACCAGAAGCGCCCCGGCGCCGGCTTCACCGAGGCCCGGCGGCCGTGTGCCGCGAGATCGGCCGCCGTACCCATGGCCAGCGCGGCGTCGGCGACCTCCAGCACGGCGGCATGCCGGCGCAGCACGGCGGGCGGGAAGGCCGGTTCGGGAGCGGGCCCGTCGGCCGGGCCGGAGCCGTCGGCACCGGCAGCGCCGGCACCGCGGACCGCGCCACCGGCAGCGCCACCGCCGTCGGCGGGGCCCGCGGACGAGGCCGACAGGCGGGCGCGGGCCGCGGCCAGCTCGTCGTACGCCACCACGGGCGACGGTCCCGCGCGCAGGCAGCCCGCGCTCTGCGTGGCCAGCCGCGCCACCGCGCGCAGCACGGCCGAGTCGTCGGGTCCCGGGTCGCCGCCCGGCGCGGCGGGCAGCTGGGCCAGCCGGTTGAGCAGCGCACGGGTCGCCAGACCGGTGTGGGCGAGGGCGCGGTCGTGCACCCCCGGCCCGGCCGGGCGTTCCGCCTCCGGCACGCTCACGGCCCGCAGTGCCTGGCCCGCCTCACCGGCCGCGCGGACATCCGCAGCGTTCAGGGCGTACGGGACAGCCGCGAGGAGGGCCGCGCAGTGCGCCGCGGTGTCCGCGGCCCGGGCGGCCCGTTCCCGGTACGGCGGCGGGGCTAGGCCGGGGAGGATCAGCGCCTCGGCGACGGCGAACAGGACCAGCCCCGTCGTCGTCCCGGCCAGCCGGTCGCCGAGCGAGCCGGGGTCGTACGGGGGGAAGGACGGCAGGATGTAGAGCAGTTGCAGGCCCGGCGCCGCACCGGCCGGGCGCGGTCCACCCACGGCGGCGAACGCCAGTGCGAAGCCGACCACCAGCATGCCGACGACGGCGCTCCAGGTCCGTACCGAGAGGCAGGTGCCGATGACCACCAGCAGCCAGCACACGGGCAGCAGGGCCACGACCACCACGGCACGCTGCCGCCCGGTACCGGGGATCCTGGACAGCCCGCCCAGCGCCACGGCGGAGAACAGGGCGTAGGTGGCCGCGACGGGACGGTCGAGGCCGTAGCGGAAGAGGTAGAAGCCGGCCGCGGCGACGAGGGTCAGGCGTATCGCCCGACGGCCCGAGGCGGCATAGGCCGCCGGGCTCCACCCGGCACGGGCACCACACACCCCTACAGGATCACGCACCCCCGACCGCCCGGCATCTCCCGCCGCGGCCGTTCGCGCATCCGCGCGCCGACGACGTACCCGCGACGTACCCACGACCGGTTGCCGACGCGATCGCGCGGACCGATGAATTCACGGGGTGGGCGGAGTCCACCTGTGCACACCACCGACAGCGCGCACGATCAGTGAGGAATCATGGAGCCCAGCACACGGACCCACGCACTACCGCCCGTCGTCGACGCCGACACCTGGCAGCGCGAACTCGACGCGCTGCGCGCCCGGGAGAAGGCCGCTACCCGGGAACTCGACGCGATCGCCGCCCAGCGCCGTCGACTGCCCATGGTGCGGATGCCCGACTACACCCTGGACGGCGCGGACGGGCCGGTACGGCTGGCCGACCTGTTCGACGGCAGGAGCCAGCTCATCGTCTACAACCACATGTGGTTCGCCGACAAGCAGTGGCAGTGCTCCGGCTGTACGGGGTTCACGGCACAGTTCACCCGGCTGGAGTTCCTGGACGCCTACGACGCCCGCTTCGTCATCGTGACCCAGGGTCCGATCGAGGAGGCACTCGCCTACAGGCGGCGGGTGGGGAACAGGATGTCCTGGTACTCCACCGCGAACAGCGCGTTCGGCGCGGACACGGGAGCACCGCCCGGAGGCGGCTTCGCCGTCAACGTGTTCCTCCGCGACGGCGACACCGTCTACCGCACCTGGCACACCGCCGGTCGCGGCACCGAACAGCTCAGCCACACCTTCGCACTCATCGACCTGCTGCCCTACGGACGGCAGGAGGAGTGGCAGGACTCGCCCGACGGCTGGCCGCAGTCGCCCACCTACAGCCGGTGGGCCGGCTCGCAGGACATCGCCGCGCTGTACGGCCCTGACCTCGCATAGCCGCCCGGGACGGCACGGACGAAGGTGTGCGACCCGTCGACACAGTCGCGAGCCGCACACCTTCTCCGTCACCCGTTACGGGGATCAGCCGCAGGTCCGAGGGTCACCAGCCGCCCCAGCCGCCGCCGTAGCCGCCATAACCGCCGTAGCCGCCGTAGCCGCCGTAGCCGCCATAGCCGCCGTAGCCGCCGTAGTCACCGCCCCAGCCGCCATAGCCGCCGTGGTGGTGGCCCCAGCCGCCATAACCGCCGTAGCCGCCATAGCCGTAGTCGTCGTCGTCCCAGTAACCCCCGTGGCCGTGGTGGCTGCTGTAGCTGGAGACATGCGTCGGAGCCGCCGAAGCGGTGCCCGCCGCGCCGACCGCCGCGCCACCGGCCATGAGCAGACCGGCGACGGACATCACGAAGACGCGCCTCGCGCGTTGTGATCGCATGGGAAATTACCTCTCATCGTCTCTCGCGCCCCCCGACAGGGAGGATGCGAGGTGGATGGCCGCCGCACATGGCAGAGGATTGCGGCGGTCTCTTGGCTCACCACGCCGTTTCCTAGGGCACGCCCCGACCTGTGACACCCTCGGGCCTGAGCCCGGGATGTCGCGGACGGACACTACGGCCGGCTCCGCTGTGACGGCGAAGCCTCCCCGACGGGCGTACCGCGCGTCGCGGCTTTCACCTAGAAAGCCTAATCCCATGCGACCACAATCGTCACCTTGGGCGACGAATGAATAATTAACCGTTTTTCAACCGATAAGTCTGCTTCGCCGCAACGGCGGAGCGCGCCCGCCCGCGTACCGCGAGGCGCCGCTGCCACGCCCTGCCCCCGAGCGGAGAACGCACAGGGCCCGTCCCGCACCGAGTGCGGGACGGGCCCTGTCATGGAGCGCCGGGCAGGCCTTGCACCTGCATCTCCCCACAGGAAGCGGGGCGTCTTTCCTTGGACCACCAACGCGACACCAGCCGTCCGCGGTTGCGGCGACCAGCTCAAGATCAAGTCTAGCGCATACGGCGGAACTTTCCACACCGCGGTATGACCATACGTCTGTACGCGAGATGACTGGGCGCCAGGGAATGGTTTGCAGGCCACAGGCGCTGAGGGATGCGGAGAGTGCGGCGTGTCGGCGGCCCGTGAGCAGAGCGGGCCGGCCGACCGGCGCGACAGAGATCGAAGGGGCTGAGATGGCAGCGCAGACGCAGAGGGCCGTGCTGGCGGGAGGATGTTTCTGGGGGATGCAGGACCTGATCCGCCGGTTCCCGGGCGTGGCGGCGACCCGGGTGGGCTACACCGGCGGCGACGTGCCGAACGCGACGTACCGCAACCACGGCACCCACGCGGAGGCCATCGAGATCCTCTACGACCCCGAGGTGACCGACTACCGCGCGATCCTGGAGCTCTTCTTCCAGATCCACGACCCGAGCACCAGGAACCGCCAGGGCAACGACATCGGTCTGAGCTACCGCTCGGCGATCTACTACGTGGACGACGAGCAGAAGCGCGTCGCCGAGGACACCATCGCCGATGTCGACGCCTCCGGACTGTGGCCGGGCAAGGTGGTCACCGAGGTGGAGCCGGTCGGTCCCTTCTGGGAGGCCGAGCCCGAGCACCAGGACTACCTGGAGCGCTACCCCGACGGCTACACCTGCCACTTCCCCCGCCCGGGATGGCGGCTGCCCGCCCGCACGGAGGGCTGAGCACGGGACCCGGAGGCCCTGACCGGCGAGATGCCGCCGGTCAGGGCCTCCGGGCTGTCAGTGCCTGCTCACCCGCACCGGTTGGCGTGGTTGAAGTCCAGGACCACGCGCTCGGGCTTGTGCAGCTTGTAGGCCTTGTACGCGGGTTTGGTCTGGAAGGCGGTTCCGAAGGTGACCACTCCTTCGAAGTCGCCGGTCAGGGCGAGACCCTTCAGCTTGGACAACGGGATCTTCGCCAGCCGGGGTCCCCGGTAGACCGACTTGCCGGTGCTGTCGTGGGCGACCGCGGGAGAGAGCCGGATCTCCAGGAAGTACTTCCCCGGGAGGGGGACCTTCTTCCCGGAAGGGTCGTAGCGAAGCTCCTTTACCGCCTTCACGCCGACGGTCGCGGTGGTGCCGCCGAGGTCGATGACGAGCCGGTCGAAGGTGCAGTGCCCGGCCCACCGGGCGTTGACGACGCGGGCGGGCGGGGAACTCTTGGCCGCTGTCTGCGGCTGCGTGGCCGCTGAAGCGGGGACCGTGGCGCCCACCGCGGCGAGAAGGACGCCTGCGGCGACGGCCGCACGGGTTGGGTGGTGGTACATGACGCCCCCAGATGCTCCTGGTGAAGGGGACAGGCGATTTCACAGTGACAGACATGCGCGGGATCCGAATGGTTGCACTGCCGCGGGAACCATGTTTTCCCCACCCGGCCCGCGGCGCCGGGTCCTGACATCCGTTCAGGCCTTCCCCGTCGACGCAGGCCGGGACGTCCGGCGACGCGTCAGCGGCGAGCGGCCCACACGGTGCGTTCGGTGCGCACCGCGAGGTCGTCGCGGCGCAGGATGCCGTGCGGGCCGACGGGGTCGAGCAACCGGTCGAGCGCGGCGAGGTCGCCGGGCGAGAGCTCGTCGCAGGCCGACGCGCGCAGGCGCCGAAGTCCCGCCAGGGCGTAGCGTCCCACCGCCGGGGAGCGGGTGCTGTCGACGTTGACGGTGACCGTGCGTTCGGCCTCGACGGTGAATCCGGCGGCGGCGAGTTCGGGGCCCCAGTCGGCGCCGCGGTGCGGCACATGCTCCGCGTGGGGGCGTTCGGCGGCGGCATGGCAGCGCTCCAGGAGGCCGGGAGCGTCCTCCGGGGCGTCCAGGGGCAGGAAGCGGGGAAAGCCCGCCAGCTCGACGACGGCGAACAGCCCGCCGGGCGCGAGGATGTCGTGGACCTGGCGCAGGGTGCGCGCGGGGTCGGCCATGTGGTGCACGGAGGCGGACGCCCACACGAGTTCGGGCGTGCCGAGGTCGGGCCACTCGGTGTCGAGGTCGGCCCGGACGGTCCGCACCCGGTCGCCGACTCCCTGAGCGCGGGCCTTGGCGTGCAGCCGGTCCAGGTGTGCGGCCGAGGAGTCGACGGCGGTGACCCGGGCCTCGGGAAAGCAGTCGAGAAGGGCGAAGGTTCCGGCGCCGGTCCCGGCCCCGAGGTCGACGATGCGGCGTGGAGCCTCCTGGACCGGCAGCCACCGGGTGAGGAAGGCGAGGTGCTCGGCGAGTACTTCGGCATCCAGGTCGAGGACTTCCGCCTGGTCGGCGGCGTGCTCGTGCCGGTGCTCGTGCCCGGTGTGCTGTTCGTGCCCGGTGTGCTGTGCGTGCCCGGTGTGCTGTGCGTGCCGGGTCTGCTGCTCGTGCGGGTGGGCGGGGTGGGCGCCGGAGTGCGCCGGGTGCGGCATGGGGTGGGTCATACGCTTCACGCTAGGCCGGACCGGGGCCGGCGGCTCTCCCCGTTTCGCCGAACGCAAGAAGGTTCCCCGTTCGGCTGCCGAAAGCGCAAGCGACCCCGCATCCGCCCCACCGCTCACGACCGGCCCGGTCACCGGGGAGGACTGCTCGCTCCGGTGCCGTCCTCGTCGCGCTGGTGGCCCCGCCGGGCGTCCCGGTCGAAGATGCCGAGGATCTCGCACGGTCCCCCGTCGGCGCCGATGGCGTGCGGCAGCATGGTGGGGAACTCGGCGGCCTGGTTGGTCTCGACCCGGAAGCGGCGGTTGCCCAGCAGCAGGGTCGCGGTGCCGGACAGGACCACGAGCCATTCCCGGCCCGGGTGCGCGCGCAGCCGGGCGGGATTGTCCGGCGGCGGCTCCGTCATGCGCCGGCGTACGACGGTCATGCCCGGATCGGCCTTGACGGGCCAGCGCATCAGCGAATGAGCGGCGTCGATCATGGGACTGGATACGACGTCGTCCGTGGCCGTCTCGACCAGCTGGTCGAGGGACGTGTCCAGCGCCCGCGCCAGGGTGACCAGTTGGTCGAGGGCCAGTCGGCGCTGACCGTTCTCGATACGGCTGAGCGTGGACTGGCTGACCCTGGCGCGGGCGGCCAGCTCCTCCAGCGACCAGCCCTGCGCCACCCGCAGCGCGCGGATCCGTTTGCGGACCAGGCTGTCCAGCTCGCCAGCGTCTTGCGTCATGTGCAACATCGTATGCCCCTGGCGCGGCGCCGCTCCGGTCGTCGCGTCACATACCGCGGTCGGGCGCGCCCATGTCGCCGGTCCCTGGCGTGCCGTCGGCGATCCCGTAGCGCAGGTGCACCACGCCCGTACCGCCGGCTGCCGGTGGCTGGAGGAGGGTGATGTTCGTGGGCACCGCTCCGCCGTCGAACACCTTCTTCCCGACGCCCAGCATGATCGGGTGCACCCAGAGGTCGAGACGGTCGAAGAGCTTCTCGCGCAGGAGGGTCTGCACCAGGTTCAGGCTCCCGACGACCTTGATCCGCTCGTGCCGGTCGCGGATCTCGCGCACCGCGCCGGCCAGATCCGGGCCGAGCTGCGTGGACTTGTCCCACGAGAGGTCGGGCCTGCCGCGGGAGGCCACGTACTTCGGGACGCCGTTGAAGAGCGTGGCGATGTCGTTGTCCTCGCCGCCCTTCTGGTGGGGCCAGTAGGCGGCGAAGATGTCGTACGTCCGCCGGCCGAGCAGGAGGGCGTCCGTGCCCTCGTACGCGGCGCCGACCTGGGCCCCGGTGACCTCGTCCAGCAGGGGCGCCTGCCAGCCGCCGAACGGGAACCCCGCCGGGTCCTCGTCGGGGCCGCCCGGCGCCTGCCCGACGAGGTCGAGGGTGGTGAACAGCTCGATGTCGATGAGTCCCATGCCGCGCTCCTGACGTGTCGGTCGTCCGGCCCTTCCGGTCGCTCCGGTCGAAAGGAAGACCCGGGAACGCCGTCGGACTCATCGGTGTCACGGCAGCCGGTCAGTCCTCCACGTCGACATGGTCGAAGGTCCGCAGCATCTCCCGCAGCACCCGCACGCAGGCCCGTACCTCGGCGTCGGTGAGGTCGCCGCCGACCTGGCGGTTCAGGGTGTGCTCGCGGTCGAGCACCGCGGTGATGACCGCCCGGCCCTCCTCGGTGAGGCGGATCAGCGACGAGCGCTGGTGCGCGGGGTTGGGGACGCTCCGCACCCACCCGCGCGCCGCCGCGTCGTTGACCATCCGCTGCACGAACTGCCGGCTCAGCGCCTGGATGCGGCTGAGCTGCGGCACCGTCATGTCGCCCTGCCTGCGCAGCAGGTCCAGCACGGAGCGTACGCCGACCGAGGCGCCCTCGATCGCCTCGCCCTGTTCCACCTTGCGCAGGGCGCGCCGGTAGAGGGGGCCCACGAGGTCGAAGACCTCGACGAGGCGGTGGCCGAGTTCGTCGGGCGGGAGCGGGCTTCCGGTGTCGTTCACGCCGTCATCATGACACCTTGGTTGCCAAAGTCGGGCCAAGATGACACCTTGGTTGTCATGACTGTTGCTTCGGAACTGAAGTACCCGGCCATGAACCACTTCGCGTCGGCCGACGGCGACCTCGCCTACCGCGAGGCGGGCACCGGGGATCTCGTGGTGCTGCTCCACTCGGGTTTCGTCGACCACCGGGTGTTCGACGCGGTGCTCCCGGCGCTGGCGGCCACCCACCGGGTGGTCGCCGCGGACATCCGCGGGCACGGCGCCTCCGCCAACGCCTCGAAGCCGTTCCGCTGGGCGGACGACCTGGCGGACCTGCTGCGCCACCTCGACGCGGGCCCCGCGGTGCTCGTGGGTGTGTCGATGGGCGGCATCGTCGTCACCGACACGCTGCTCGAACATCCGGAACTGGTCCGCGCCGCCGTCGTGGCCGGAGCCTCGACCGGCGAGTTCCAGGACTCCGACCCCTGGCACCGGGCGATCCAGGCCGAGACCGCCCGCGCGCTGGCC
Organism: Streptomyces sp. NPDC104096; assembly: GCF_055584385.1. NCBI lineage: Bacteria > Bacillati > Actinomycetota > Actinomycetes > Kitasatosporales > Streptomycetaceae > Streptomyces > Streptomyces sp. NPDC104096. The sequence continues at coordinate 32,787 of NZ_JBVJMD010000047.1, read as the reverse complement.
GCCGGTGACATCGAAGGCTGGCTGAAGGCGTTCCTCGGGTACGTTCCCGGACCGCACCGCACCCTGGACGACGTCGATCCGGCCGTCCCGCGACGGCTGCGTGAGATGGCCCTGCACACGCTCGCCAAGCACACCCCCGGTGAACCGAACCTGCACGTGCCGGTCACCGACACCTGGGCCCGGATGCCGCGGGTCGACGTCCCGGTGCTCACCCTGAACGGCGCGCTCGACACCCCCGACGTCATCGCCGCGGCCCAGCGCCTGGCCGACACCGTCCGGCACGGCCGTGCCGTGCTCGTCGAGGGCACCGCGCACTACCCGAACATGGAGAGGCCCGAGGAGTTCACCGCGATCGTCGAGGAGTTCCTGCGCACGCTCTGACCGCCGGGTACCCCCGCGCGCTCGCCTGCCCGGCACCGCGCACGCCCGCCGGTGCGCCGCCCCGTGCCCCGAAACGCGCCTGCTCTCCCCCGGGAAGCCCGAGGGAGAGCGGACGGCGCCCGCGAGGGCGGGGTCCGGGGCAGCGACTCCCCCGGAGCGGGTTTCCGGTCAGGCGAGGGTGACCTGGACCGGAAGGTGCTTGATGCCGTTGACGAAGTTGGAGCGCACCCGCGGCACGTCCCCGGCCAGCTTGATGTCGGCGAGGCGCGGGATCAGCTCCTCGAACATGATGCGGATCTCGGTGCGGGCGAGCAGATTGCCCAGGCACAGGTGGGGGCTGCCCTTGCCGAAGGTGACGTGGTCGTTGTTCTGCCGGGCGACGTCGAAGTCGTACGGGTTGCCGAAGATCTCCTCGTCACGGTTGCCGGAGGCGAACCACATGACGACCTTGTCGCCCTCCTTGACCCGCTTGCCGCCGAGTTCGGTGTCGCGGGTGGCGGTGCGGCGGAAGTGGTAGACGGGGGAGGCCCAGCGCAGGAACTCCTCGACGGCCGTCGGGATCAGCGAGGGGTCGTCCTTGAGTCGGGCGAGCTGCTCGGGGTGCTGGAGCAGGGCCAGCATGGAGTGGCTGATGGTGTGGCGGGTGGTCTCGTTGCCGGCCACCACCAGGAGCAGGAAGTAGTTGTCGAAGTCCTGCGCGGACAGCGGCACTCCGTCCCGCGGCACGGTGTTGACCAGCTTGGAGATCAGGTCGGTGCCCTCGCCGCCGCGCCGCTGCCGGGCCAGTTCGCGGCCGTACTCGAAGACCTCGATCGAGGCGGGCGAACGGAAGGGCAGGTCGCGGTACTTCTCGCTCTCCGCGCTGTGCAGCAGGACGTCGGCGTAGTCCGGGTCGGTGTTGCCGATGATCCGGTTGCCCCAGTCGATGAGCTGCTGGTTGTCCTCCGCCGGCACGTCGAGCAGCCGGGCCAGGACGTTGATGGGGAAGTCCGCGGAGACGTCCTCGACGAAGTCGAAGGTGCCCTTGGCGAGCGCCTTGTCGAGGGTGGTGGCGGTCAGGCCGCGCAGGAAGTCGGCGTAGCTGTTGATGACGCTCGCGCCGAACTGCCGCTGGATGACGCTGCGCAGCGCGCGGTGGCGGACGCCGTCCATCTCCAGGATGGAGGCCCGCTTCTTGATCTGGTCGTCGTCGACCTCTTCGAGGTTGACGAACCGGGTCGAGGTGAAGGTGTCGGAGTCGCGGTCGACGCGGGCGATGTCCGCGTGCCGGGTCACGGACCAGAAGCCGGAGTTGGGTGCGTCCTCGGGCTGCCAGTGCACCGGCTCCTCGTGGCGCAGGGTGTGGAACATGCGCCAGGGCGTGATCCCGTCGGCGAAGTTGTCCAGGTCGGCGAGGTTCACCTGGTCGAGCGGGAGCGGCTCGTCGAGGGCGGCGCGCAGTTCTTCGCGCGTGGTGGGGACGGCGGGGACGACGGGGCTGGTCATGATGGCGGATCTCCTGGGCGAGGGCGTGGGGGGCTTAGAGGTGGTAGGCGTACTCGGTGAACTCCCAGTCGGTGACGTGCCGGCCGAAGCGCTCGACCTCGTCGCGCTTGTAGGAGAGGAAGGACGCGGTGAAGTCCTTGCCGAGGACGTCGGTGAGGGCGGTGTCGGCCTCCAGCGCGTCGAGCGCGTCGGCGAGGTTCATCGGCAGGGTGGCGGAGCGGGCGGTGTCGTAGCCGTAGCCCTCCAGCGGGAGCGGCGGCTCCTCGCCCGCCTGGACGCCGAGCAGCGCGGCGGCGACGGTGCCCGCGATCAGCAGGTAGGGGTTGGCGCTGGCGTCGCCGAGCCGGAGTTCGAGCCGGGCGCCGGAGCCGCGCTCCGGCGGGACGCGGAGCATGGCGCTGCGGTTGTCCAGGCCCCAGTCGATCAGCCAGGGCGCGAGGGTGTCCGGGCCGAAGCGCTTGTACGAGTTCACCGTCGGGTTGGCCAGCGCGGCGAGCGCGGGGGCGTGGGCGAGGATGCCGGCGATCGCGTGCCGGGCTGTGGCGGAGAGGCCGTGGGCGCCGGCCGGGTCGTCGAAGACGTTGCGTCCTTCGCCGTCCTCGCAGGAGAGGTGGAGGTGGAAGCCCGAACCGCCCGCGTCGCCGAAGGGCTTGGCCATGAAGGTGGCCGTCTTGCCTTCCCTGCGGGCCAGTTCCTTCACGGCCGACTTGAAGCGGAAGGCGCGGTCGGCGGCGTCCAGGGCCTCGGAGTGGGTCAGGTTGATCTCGTACTGGCCGCCGTCGAACTCGTGGTTGCCGGTGACGACGCCGATGCCCAGGTCGCGCAGCTGGCGCAGGGTGCGCAGCAGATGGTTGTCCGGGTCGGCGCGCAGTCCGGCGGTGTAGACGGCGCCCGTGGTCTCGGGGGACCGGCGCCAGCCGGTGGGGGCGGCGGGGTCCGGCTCCAGCAGGAAGTACTCCAGCTCGGGGCCGACGACGGGCCGCAGTCCGTGCTCGGCGCACCGGTCCAGGACCGTGCGGAGCAGGTCGCGGGGTGATTCGGGGACCGGCGCCGAGGTGGCGGGGTCGCGCACCTCGCCGAGGCAGGAGGCGACCCCGGGCTCCCAGGGCAGCGCGGTCAGGGTGGACAGATCGGGGCGTACGGACACGTCCGGCAGGCCGGCGTCGAGGCCGCCGGAGACCGGCACCACGTCACCCTGGGGGGTGGTGTGGTAGACGGCCCGGCAGAAGGCCAGACCGTGCTCGCAGGCCGAGGGCAGGTGGTCCACCAGCACGTCGCGGGCCCGGTCGGTGCCGATCAGGTCGGGGTAGCTGACCCGGACCACGTCGATGCCCTCGGCAGTGAGTCGGTCCAGGTGCCGACGGATGTCTGGAGTGTCTTGGGCGCTCACCGAAATCTCCTGGGCGTATGCGGATGGAACGGCGGGATGAGAGCGGTCACCGGGCGGGAGGGCGAGAAGCGCCGGCCGCCCCGGGAGGGCTCGTTTGATTCCGAACGGTAGGGAGGGGAACGGGCCCCCCGCAAGAGGGGGTTCGCAAAAAATTATCCACCTGGACAGCTATTGACCGGGAGCGGTCCGCTTCCTATGTTGTTTGAAGCCAAACGAGTAGGGGACGCGGTTCCGCCGCGGCCCTTTGGCCGAGGGGTCCGGCCGGTCACGGCCGGGCTCCTCACACCCCCTTCACTCTCCTCTTTCCCCGACGCCCCCACCCACTGGAGGACCGGCCATGAAGGTCGTCGTCGACATGAACAAGTGCCAGGACCACGGCCAGTGCGTCTTCGCCGCCCCCGACGTCTTCTCGATGGACGACGACGGCCGCCTGCTGTTCGTCCCCGACCCGGACGACGCGCTGCGCGAAGAGGTCGAGGAAGCCGCGGACGTCTGCCCGCTCCAGGCCATCCGGATCGAGGACTGATCCACATGAGCGGACGCATAGTCGTCGTGGGGGCCTCGATGAGCGGCCTGCGTGCCGCCGAACAGCTGCGCGCAGCCGGCTGGACCGGGACCGTCACCGTGGTGGGCGACGAGCCCCACATGCCCTACAACCGGCCTCCGCTCTCCAAGGAGGTCCTGGCCGGGAAGGCCCCGTTCGAGTCCCTGGCCTTCACCCCGAAGGCCGCCGCGGCGGACGTGGAATGGCGACTGGGCGCCAGGGCCGTCGCCGCCCGCCTCGACGAGCGGACCGTCACGCTCGACGACGGTTCCACCCTGGCCTACGACGGACTGGTCGTCGCCACCGGCATGCGGCCGCGGCGGCTGCGCTGCCCGGGACCGCTCGCCGGACGGCACACCGTCCGCACGATCGACGACGCCCAGGCGCTGCGCGACGACCTGACCAGGCCGGGCGCCCGGGTGGTCGTGGTCGGCGCCGGGTTCATCGGCTGCGAGGTGGCCGCCACCGCGGTCGGCCTCGGTGTCACCGAGGTGACGGTCGTCGACCCGCTGCCGCTGCCCATGGTCGGACCGCTGGGCGAGCTGCTGGCCCGCGCCCTGCTCGCCCGGCACGAGGCACGCGGGGTGCGCTTCGCGCTCGGCGCCCAGGTCGCCGGGTTCGAGGGCGACGAGCGGGTGACCGGTGTCGTGCTCGCCGACGGGACGGTCCTGCCCGCCGACGTGGTCGTGGAGTCGGTCGGCTCCGTCGCCAACGTCGAGTGGCTGGAGGGCAACGGCCTCGACCTCTCCGACGGCGTCCTCACCGACGAACAGCTGCGCGTCGGCGGCCGGCCCGAGGTGGTCGCGGTCGGCGACGTGGCCCGCTTCCCCAACGCCCGCTACGACGGCGTACCGCGCCGCGTCGAGCACTGGTCCATCCCCACGGACACCGCGAAGCACGCGGCGCGCACCCTCGTGGCCCAGCTGACCGGCGCCGACGCCGAGGCCGCGCCGTTCTCCCCGCTGCCCACCTTCTGGAGCGACCAGCACGAGTTCCGGCTCCAGTCCTTCGGGGCCCCCGCCCTCGGCAAGGACGACGTCCGGGTGCTGGACGGCGACCCGGACGGCGACGTCCTGGCCGGCTACCACGTCGACGACCGGCTGGTCGGTGTCGTCGCGCTCGGCGGTCACAAGGCCGCCATGGGCGCCGCCCGCTACCGCACCCAGCTCATGAAGCAGCCCGTCCCCACCGCCTGAAGCAGCCCGTCCCCACCGCCTAAGGAATCCCCGCCATGTCCCCAGTCCGTGGTTTCTTCCACCCCAAGACCACGAGCGGCGCCTCGTCGCTGATCCCGAACCCACCGTGGCGCTACTCCGGCGACCTGCTCACCGTCGAGTACCGCACGGACCCGGCGCGCGTACGGGAGCTGCTGCCCGAGCCGCTGGAGCTCGCCGACGAGGACCCGGGTGCGGTCGCGCTGATCTGGGCCGACTGGCAGTCCTGCTCGGCGTCCGGCGACGAGCTGCTGGACCCGGTGCTCTCCCAGTACAAGGAGGCGTTCGCGGTCGTGCGCTGCCGGTACCAGGGCCGGACGTACTCCCGCTGCGTGTACATCTGGGTCGACAAGGACTTCGCGATCGCCCGCGGTCTGCACCAGGGCTACCCGAAGAAGCTCGGCTCGATCCACCAGACCCGCCCGCACCCCTACGGCCCCGCCCCGCGCATCGAGGCCGGCGCCCGCTTCGGCGCCACGCTCGCGGCCGCCGACCGGCGCCTGGCCCAGACTGTGGTCACGCTGCGCGAGCCGTCCGAGACCAACGGCTTCGTCAACGCCCACCCGATGGCCCACCACCGCTGGCTGCCGTCCATCGAGAAGGGCAAGGGCCTCGCGCTCGACGAACTGATCGAGACCGGCGCCGCCTCCTTCGAGGCCGGGCAGGCCTGGAAGGGCGACGCCGAGCTGGAGCTCTTCGAGGCGCCCACCGAGGAACTGGCCCGGCTGGAGATCCACGAGCCCATCGCCGCGTACTACCGGCAGGTCGGCGTGGTCTGGGACGGCGGCCGGCTGCTGGAGTCCGGCACCTCCGACGCCGAATAACCCCTTCCCGTACGCATCAGCACACGACCTGGAGACCGGACATGACCGAGCACACCACCACCGTGGCCGGCGTCGCCGTCGACACCCGGCACTGGATCGGCGGCGAACGCGTCGCCTCCCCCGCCACCTTCACCGACGTCTCACCGATCGACGGCAGCGTCCTCGGCGAGATCTCCCGGGGCACCGCCACCGAGGCCGAGGCGGCGGTGGCCGCCGCCAGGGCCGCCTTCCCCGGCTGGGCCGCCACCCCCCGCGCCGAGCGCGCCCGGCTGCTGCACGCCGTCGCCGACGGCGTGGAGAAGCGCATCGAAGAGCTGGCGATCGTCGAGACCCACGACAACGGCGCCCTGCTGCGTTCGCACCGCCGTGGCGTGATGCCGCGCGTCGCCCACAACTTCCGCTTCTTCGCCGACTGGCTGCTGAAGCTGGAGCACGAGGACTTCGAGACCCGCGGCCACACCAACCACGTCTCGTGGGACCCGGCCGGCCCCTCGGTGCTGATCACCCCGTGGAACGCGCCGCTGATGCTGGCCACCTGGAAGATCGCCCCGGCGCTCGCGGCCGGCAACACGGTCGTCCTCAAGCCCGCCGAGTGGACCCCGCTGACCGCCTCCCTGCTGGCCGACATCGCCGCCGAGGCCGGACTGCCCGCCGGAGTGCTGAACGTCGTACAGGGCCTCGGCTCGGAGATCGGCGACGCCCTCACCTCGCACCCGGACGTGCGCCGGATCAGCTTCACCGGCTCGGTCCCGACCGCCAAGCGGATCTCGCGGTCGGCGGCGGCCCAGCTCACCCCGCTCAGCCTGGAACTCGGCGGCAAGTCCCCGCTGCTGGTCTTCGCCGACGCCGACCTGGACCTCGCCGTCGACCTGGCGGTCGAGCAGTACGACAACGCCGGACAGGTCTGCCTGGCCGCGACCCGCTTCCTGGTCGAGGAGACGGTCGCCGAGGAGTTCACCCGCCGCTTCGTCGAGAAGGCGGCCAAGCTGGTCCAGGGCGACCCGCGCGACGAGGCCACCGACATCGGGCCCAACATCCATCCGCGTCAGCTGGAGAAGATCGACGGGTTCGTGCAGCGGGCGCTCGCCGCCGGGGCCCGCGCCGTCGTCGGCGGACACCGCGGGAACGGCCAGTACTACGCGCCGACCCTGCTCACCGACGTGGCCCAGGACTCGGAGATCGTCCAGGAGGAGGTCTTCGGCCCGGTCCTGACCCTCCAGACCTTCACCGACGAGGACGAGGCCGTCCGCCTCGCCAACGACACCCGCTTCGGCCTCGCCGCCACCCTCGCCACCGGCGACCCCGCGCGCGCCGAGCGCGTCACGGCCCGGTTGGTGGCCGGCACCGTCTGGGTCAACTGCTTCTTCGTACGGGACCTCCAGGCGCCCTTCGGCGGCTCCCGCCACTCCGGTGTCGGCCGCGAGGGCGGCACCTGGAGCTTCGACTTCTACTGCGACGTCAAGAACACCGTCACCGCTCCGAAGGGATGGCAGGACCATGGGTGAGATCGTCGGGGCGGGCCTGCTCGCCCACGTCCCCACCATCGTGCTCCCCGAGGAGACCCGGCTGGAGCTGAACGAGGGCAAGGAGATCACCCTCGTCACCGGCCTGAACCAGCTCCGCGAGGAGGTGTTCGAGCGCGACGACTACGACACCGTCGTCGTCCTCGACTCGCACTGGGCCACCACCGTCGAGTTCGTCGCCACCGCACAGCACCGCCGGGCCGGCCTGTTCACCTCCGAGGAACTGCCGCGCGGCATGTGCCGGATGCCGTACGACTACCCCGGCGACCCCGAACTCGCCCACAACATCGCGAGGTTCGCCGACAAGCACGGCACCTGGATCACCGCGATCGAGGACGACTACCTGCCCGTCTACTACGCCACGATCAACCTCTGGAAGTTCCTCGGCGAAGGACTGCCGGACAAGCGCTGGGTGACCATCGGCGTGTGCCAGACCGGCGACATGGAGGACCACCTGCGCCTCGGGCGCGCCCTGGCCGACGGCATCGCCGCCACGCCCGGCCGCCGCGTGCTGCTGATCGCCTCCGGCGCCCTCTCGCACACCTTCTGGCCGCTGCGTCAGCTGCGCGAGCACGAGTCCAGCGACCCGGCGCACATCTTCACCCCCGAGGCCCGCGCCGCCGACCTGGAGCGCATCGCCTGGTTCAAGGAGGGCCGCCACGACAAGGTCCTCGACACCATGGACGAGTTCTGGAAGTACAAGCCCGAGGCGAGGTTCTTCCACTACCTGATGATGGCCGGCGCCCTCGGCGAGCAGGCCTGCGTCGCCACCGCCCGCCAGTACGGCGAGTACGAGAACTCCATCGGCACCGGCCAGGTCCACCTCTGGTTCGACCGCCCGGCCGACGGATGGACCGGCACCGGCGTTCCCGCCCCCCGCGCCCCGCGCACCCCCCACAGCCGCTAGGAGCCACGACATGCCCGAGTACCGCCGCATCCTCCTCGACGGCGCCGCCGTCCAGGTCACCGTCGAGGGCGACGAACTCGTCGCCGGCGACGGCCGCCGCGTCAAGATCGAGGAGGCACAGCACCTGCCTCCGGTGGTCCCGTCCAAGGTGATCGCCGTCCACCTCAACCACCGCAGCCGCGTGGACGAGTTCGGGATCACCCTGCCCGACACGCCCACCTACTTCCACAAGCCGACCTCGGCGCTCAACTCCCACAAGGGCGCCGTCGTCCGCCCCGAGGGCTGCAAGTGGCTCAACTACGAGGGCGAGGTCGCCATCGTCATCGGCAGGACCGCGCGCAACATCTCCCCGGACGAGGCCGGGGAGTACATCGCGGGCTACACCGTCGCCAACGACTACGGCCTGCACGACTTCCGCGACACCGACGCGGGCTCCATGCTCCGGGTGAAGGGCTCCGACACCCTCTGCCCGCTCGGCCCGGGCCTGGTCACCGACTGGGACTTCCACGGCAAGAGCCTGCGCACGTACGTCAACGGCGAGGTCGTCCAGGACGGCACCACCGACGAGATGCAGTGGGACATGCACTACCTCGTCGCCGACATCGCCCGCACCATCACCCTCTACCCGGGTGACGTGCTGCTGTCCGGCACGCCCGCCAACTCCCGTCCGGTCCGGCCGGGCGACGTCGTCGAGGTCGAGGTGGAGGGCCTCGGCCGCCTCACCAACCACATCGTCACCGGCCCGACCGCCATCCGCAGCGACGTCGGCGCCCAGCCCACCGAGTCCGAGGAAGTGCTGTCGACCGCGCTCGGCGGCGACTGGGAGTTCCGCGGCATCCGGGCGCCCCGCAGGGACTGACCGCTGCCCGTGAACAGCGCCGCGCCGGGGAGAGGAGAAGCCCCCGGTGCGGCGTTCCTGTCCGCGGCGCTTCCGTTCGAATCCGGCCGATAGGGTCACCACCATGACCGACTCCGCTGACGCCCCCGCCCGCAGGCCACGCAAGCGCGTGCACTACGGCGAGGGACGTACGGCGCTGCTGAACGCCGCAGTGCGCGTGGTGGCGCAGGGCGGCCTGCGCAAGCTCACCTACCGGGCGGTCGCCCAGGAGGCCGGGGTCACCCACGGTCTGGTGGTGCACCACTTCGGCTCCCGCGACGCGCTCATCGAGGAGATGCTGGCCCACACCATCCGTACCTCCCTGGACACCAGCGCCCTGGAGCCCGGGACCGGCAGGATCGCCGACTTCTCCGCCGAACTGTCCGACATGGTCGAGGCGGACGCCGGCATCCAGGCGTTCCAGTACGAGCTGCTGCTGGAGGCCCGGCGCAGGCCGGAACTGCTGCCGCAGATCCGCACCCTGTACGACCAGTACTTCCGCGCGACCCGGCGCGAACTGGACCGCATACTGCCCGACGCCGCCAACCCGGCGCTGTCCCGGCTGGTCTTCGCCGCCCTGGACGGCCTCGTGCTGCACCAGCTCGTCCTCGGCGAGCCCGAGGTCACCGACGCCGCCCTGGAGGAACTGCGGGCGCTGCTGAGGCTCCTCGCAAAAGCCCGCGGCGCGGACGTGACGGACGCATGACCGGCTGACCGGCTGCGCGGTCGTCCGGCCGTCCGCCTGTCCGGCGCGGACATCACCGCAGGGAGGGGCCCTGGACCTGGCGTCCGGGGCCCTTCGTCATGAGCGCGGCCGACCACCTGACGAGGCGTACCTCCCGGAACGTCCGCGGTATGCGCCCCGCCCCAGGTCACAGATGTGCAAGGAGCCCGCGACAGCTCGAAAATCATCGCCGGAGCTCTTGCCAAGCGGAGGGTTCCAGCCCAGGATGAGGCAACTCGTTTGGCCTGAAACGAAACACCCCTTCCCGTTCCCAGTAGGTGATTTCGCGTGGACAGTCAAGCAGCGGTCGAGGCGCGGACCGCACAGGAGCCCACCAAGGCCGGCGGCCTCAAGCCCGACTCCCTCGGTGTGTTGGGCATCGTTTTCTTCGTTCTCTCGGCCCAGGCGCCGCTGACCGGCATCGCGGGCGCCGTACCCATCGCCGTGGGCATCGGAAACGGGGCCGGCACCCCCGCCGCGTACCTCGGCGCCGGTGCCGTCATCCTGCTGTTCTCGGTCGGCTTCGTCGCCATGGGGCGGCACGTCGTGGACACGGGCGCCTTCTACACGTACATCGGCAAGGGGCTGGGCCGCCTGACCGGCTCCGGCAGCGCGGGGGTCGCGCTCTTCGCCTACTGCGCCATCCAGGCCGCCATGTACGGGCTGTACGGGGCGACGGTGAGCGGCCTGGTCGAGCACTACGCCGGCGTCCATGTGGCCTGGTGGGTCTGGACGTTGCTCACCATGGTCGTCGTCCAGATCCTCGGCGCCGCCGGGATCGAGATGGGCGCCAAGGTCCTGGCCGTCTTCGTGCTCGCCGAGTTCAGCATCCTGATCGCCTTCGCCCTCGTGACCTTCCTCAAGGGCGGCGGCCCCGAGGGGCTCGACCTCACCGACAGCTTCTCCCCCGCGGCGGCGCTCCAGGGTGCGCCGGGCGTGGCGGTGATGTTCGCCATCGCGTCGATGTTCGGCTTCGAGGCCACCGCGATCTACGGCGAAGAGGCCCGCGAGCCGCGTCGTACCGTCCCCCGGGCCACGTACCTCTCGGTCGCGGTGGTCACCGGCTTCTTCGCCTTCACCTCGTGGATGCTGATCTCCGCGCACGGAGCCTCGAAGGCCACGGACGCGGCGGGCAAGGCGCTGGCCTCCGGGGACGCCACCGGATTCGTCTTCGCGCCCATCACGGCCCTGTTCGGCGGCTGGACCTCCGACGTCCTGCCGATCCTGCTGGCCACCTCGCTCTTCGCGGGCATCCTGGCGTTCCACAACTCCGCGAACCGGTACCTGTTCTCCCTCGGCCGCGAAGGTCTGCTGCCCCGCGGGCTGACCGCGCTCAACACCCGCCACTCGCCCTGGGTCGCCGGCATCACCCAGACCGTGCTGGCGGTCCTGCTGGTCATGCCCTTCGCCGTGCTGGGCAAGGACCCGGTGCTGACCCTCTTCTCCTGGTTCAGCGGTGTCGCCGTGCTGGGGATGATGCTGCTCTACTTCCTGACCTCGGTCTCCGTGGTCGCCTTCTTCCGCCGCTCGGGCGCCGACACCCGGCCGTGGAACACGCTGATCGCCCCCTCCCTGGGCGCGCTCGGCATCGCGGGCGCGATCTGGCTCATCATCGCCAACTTCGCGACGCTCATCGGCGGTGACGCGACCACCGCCCACTGGCTGGAGGCGGCCGTGCCGGTGATCCTGCTGGCCGGCGTCGTCACCGCCCGCGTGAAGCGGGACGGACGGGCGACCGCGGCTGCGGAGAGCTGACCGACACCCTTGCTCCACCGCCCCGGTACGGCCCGGTTCCCCCGGCCGTACCGGGGCTCCTGCGTCCCTGCCGCCGTCGAGCCGTGTGCGGCGCCCCCCTGCGCCTCCGGACGGGCAGGGGGGCGCCGTCGTCAGCGTTCGGCGCCCGCCACCCGGTCCAGGAAGGCGTCGACGAGCCGACGGGCGTTCACCCGCGCCCGCTCCTGCATGGCCTGGCTGCGGGTGAACAGTTCGTCCGGGTCGACGCCCTCCCGCAGGCACTGCTCCCGTCCGCCGAGGTCGATCCAGCCGCGCACCATCGACGTGGTGATCTCCGGGTGGAACTGCACGCCGAGGGAGCGCCCCACCCGGAAGGCCTGTACGCACACGTCGGTGCGGGCCAGTTCCTCGGCGCCGTCGGGCAGGAGGCAGTGGTCGAAGTGCCACTGGAACCACGGGCCGGCCGGCACCAGGGAGGGATCGTCCGTGTCGACCTCCACCCAGCCGATCTCGGGGCGCCCGGCGGCGGCCACCGAGCCGCCGAGGGCCGTGGTGAGCGCCTGGGCGCCGAAGCAGACGCCCAGGACGGGTATGCCGAGCTCGTGGGCCTCGCGCAGCAGGGCGAGCTCGCCGCCGATCCAGCCGCCCACCGAGGATTCGTCGTAGACCGACCAGGGCGCGCCGAGCGACACGATCAGGTCCCAGCCCTCCGCCCGGGGGAAGTCGAACCGTACGTCGGGCGCGTGATGCCGGTCCGCCGGTACGACGGTCACCGTGGTGAGGTCGTAACCCCGCTCGGCGAGGCGGGCCCCGACCAGCCCGGGCTCCGTCACGTGGTCGTGCAGAACGACGAGTGCGCGCACGTATGAACACCCCTTCACCTGGCCCGGCGTCACGGCCGGTCCGATCCCGTGAGCTGCGGCCGCGCTCTTGCGGCGGCTCGTCCGGCGATCGTATCGTTTGAATCCAAACCAGATTGTGAGGTCTCCCGAATGCCGGACATCACCCACGAGGAGTGGCTGCGCCGCGCCGAGTCCTGGAAGGTCTCCGGCGCCCATCACATCGACGGCGCCGACGAGCCCGGAAGCGGGGCGACCTTCACGGTCGTCTCCCCGCGGGACGGCCGGATCCTGGCCGAGGTCGCCGACGGCGGCACCGCCGAGGTGGACGCCGCCGTCGCGGCCGCCCGGCGCGCCTTCGACACCGGACCGTGGCCGCGGCTGGCCCCCGCCGAACGCGGCCGGGTGCTGCTGCGGATCGCCGACCTGCTCGAGGAGCGGCGCGAGGAACTGGCGCTCACCGTGAGCCTGGAGATGGGCAAGCCGGTCACCGAGGCCTACGCCATCGAACTGCGCGCCGTCATCGCCACCTTCCGCTGGTACGGCCAGCTCGCCGACAAGCTCACCGACGAGTCCCCACACACCCCGCAGGACGCCCTCGCCCTCGTCACCCGGGAAGCGGCCGGCGTGGTCGGCGCGGTCGTGCCCTGGAACTTCCCGCTGACGCTGGCCGGCTGGAAGGTCGCCCCGGCGCTCGCCGCGGGCTGCACGGTCGTCCTCAAGCCCTCCGAGAACACCCCGCTGTCCGCGCTGCTGCTGGGCCGGATCGCCACCGAGGCCGGACTGCCCCCGGGCGCGCTCAACGTCGTGGCCGGCGACGGGCCGGTGGCCGGCCGCGCCCTCGGTCTGCATCCGGACGTCGACGTGCTCGCCTTCACCGGCTCGACGGCCGTCGGCCGCCACTTCCTGCACTACGCCGCGGACTCCAACCTCAAGCGGGTCTGGCTGGAACTGGGCGGCAAGTCGCCCAACATCATCCTGCCCGACGCTCCCGACCTGGCGAAGGCGGCCGCCACCGCCGCCTGGGGCATCTTCTTCAACCAGGGCGAGATGTGCACCGCCCCCTCCCGGCTGCTGGTCCACTCCTCCGTCGCCGACCAGGTCACCGACGCCATCGTGGCGCGAGCGGACGCACTGCGCGTCGGCGACCCCCTCGACCCCGCCACCGAGATGGGCGCGCTGGTGAGCGCGGGCCACCTCGGCCGGGTCCTCGACCACGTCGGCACGGGGCTCGACGAGGGCGCCCGGCTGCGCGCCGGCGGCGAACGCACGCTGACCGGGACCGGCGGCAGCTATCTGCGGCCCACCGTCTTCGACCGGGTGGAGCCCGGCATGCGGCTGTCCCGTGAGGAGATCTTCGGCCCCGTGCTCTCGGTGCTGGCCTTCGACGACCTGGACGAGGCGGTGGCCCTGGCCAACGGCACCGAGTACGGGCTCGCGGCGGGTCTGTGGACCTCCGACCTGTCCACCGCCCACCGGGTCTCGCGCGCCCTGAAGGCCGGCACGGTCTGGGTCAACTGCTACGAGGAGGGCGACCTCAGCGTCCCCTTCGGCGGCATGAAGCAGTCCGGCAACGGCCGCGACAAGTCCGTGCACGCCCTGGAGAAGTACACCGAACTCAAGACCACCTGGATCCAGCTGTGACCGCACCCGTACGACCGCTGATCGCGATCCCCGCCCGTTTCTCGGCCACCACCTCCGCGCTCCGCTACGCCGCCGAGGTCAACGCCCGCGCCCTGGTGGAGGCCGTATGGCGGGCCGGCGGCGAACCGGTGAGCGTCCACCCCGCCGCCACGGACGTCGCGGCCCGCCTCGGCCGCTTCGACGGCGTCCTGCTCCCCGGCGGCGGCGACCTCGCCCCGCACCGCTACGGCGCCACCGACACCCATGACGCGGTGTACGACGTGGACGACGTCCAGGACGCCTTCGATCTGGAGGTCGCCCGCCGCACGCTGGAGGCGGGTCTGCCGCTGCTGGCGATCTGCCGGGGGCTCCAGGTCGTCAACGTAGCCCTGGGCGGCACCCTGGAACAGGACATGGGCGGACCGGAGAAGGAGCACCGGCACCTGGTGCACCCGGTGGCCCTCCTGCGCGGCACCCTTCTCGAACAGGCCGTCGGCACCGACAAGGCCGAAACCTCCTGCTACCACCACCAGCGGGTGGAGCGCCTGGGCGACGGACTGGCCGTCACGGCACGGGCCGCGGACGGCACCGTGGAGGGACTGGAACTCCCCGGCTCCACCGGGTGGTTCACCGCCGTCCAGTGGCACCCCGAGGACACCGCGCACGAAGACCCCGCCCAGCAGGGCCTCTTCGAAGCCCTCGTGGGCGCCGCAGCCCGCACGGGGCGCCCCTGACACCCCGTCGTCCACCGACGGGACCGAGGTCGAACTGCCGTCGCGCCGGCCTGAGGAGCGACGGCACGGGGCGCCCGGCGGCGTCCGGGCTCCTGCCGTTCAGGCCTCTCCGGCCGTTCGGGCCCTCCCGCCGTTCAGACCTTTCCGGCCGTTGTGACCTCTCCCGCCGTTCAGTTCAGGCCTTCGGGCGGCGTCCGCTGCGGCGCGGGGCCGGATCGGCGCCGTCGAGGAGGGCGAGGCGCCGCTCCTCACCGGACTCCTCGACCTGGAGCACCACTTGGCGCAGGCCGTCCGCGACGCTCCGGCACTCGTCGTCGCTCAGCCGCGAGGCCACGAACGCCTCTTCCTCGTTGAACTGCGGGAACAGCCGCTGCATCAGCGCCTCCCCGTCGTCCGTGAGGCTGAGCAGGACGAGTCTTCCGTCGGAGGGGTGCCCCGTACGACTGACCAGCCCGCGGCCTTCCAGCGTGCGCACGACCCCGGTCAGCGTCCCCTTGGAGATGCCCGCCTCCTCGGCCACGTGCCGGGTCTCCGACTCGCCCCAGATCCAGACCACCCAGAGCACCACGAACGCCGTCCAGGTCAGATCCTGGCCGCGCAGCACCGAGTTCTCCAGGTGCTGGCGCACCGCGGAGGCCGCGCGGTAGATGTTCGCCACGACGGCCATCTGTTCACGGTGGACGCGAATGCCGCCGAGCTTGGCCTGAGCCAGCTTCTCGGCTTCGCTGATGGATCGCTGTCCCGGCACGGGCACGCTCCTTCCTGGGAGGAGGACGTCGCGTCGCGAACGTCGTTCGAGTCCAAATTGTACGCAGGGGCCGCCGAACGCCCGGTGCCGGATCACGGACCCCCGGTGACGGTGCGGACGGGACGGCCGGGCACCCCCTTGCGCGGGGATGCCCGGCCGTCCCGTTCGACGCCGCCGGCGCGCGGGCCGGGGCTCAGTGCCCGGCGCCCCCCTCGGGACGGGCCTGACGCGGCAGGAGGAACGACAGCAGGAAGGTCAGGGCGAGCATCCCGTCGACGATCCACAGCACCGACTTCATGACGGAGCCGAACCCGCTCTCGAAGGCCGACGACGCGGTGGCCTGGAGCGCCGCGGGTATCCGGGCGCCGGCCTCGGGCGAGGTCGCGGCGGAGCGCGTGTCCTTCTCCAGGCGGTCGCAGGACGCGGGCGTCGCGGCCGGGTCCTTGGCGACGGCACGGTCCGAGGCGCAGGTACGCAGGTCCGCGACGACCCGGTCCTGGGCGGCGGGCGCCACCTGAGCCGCGGTCAGCTGCCGCCGCAGGCCCTCGGACCGGTGGTCGACACCGTCGGCGATCGCGCCGCCCAGCAGACCGAAGAAGACGGTGCCGAGGAGGGCCACGCCGAAGGCGCCGCCGAGCTGCTGCATCGCGGTCATCGTGCCGGAGGCCGAACCCGTCTCGTGCTGCTCGACGCTGGCGAGCACGATGTCGAAGAACGGCGCCATGAGCAGGCCCATGCCGATACCGGTGACGAGCAGCGACGGCAGGAGCTGCCAGGGGCCGACGCCGCTGCCCACCGTGTCGAGGGTCAGCCACACGCCGAACACGCCGAGCGCCATGACCAGGGTGCCGCCCTGGAGCACGGTCCGTCCGAACTTGGCGACGCCCTGGGCGATGCCGAAGCCGACGATCATGCCGCCCGACCAGGGCACCATCACCAGACCCGCCTTGAGCGGCGAGTAGCCGAGGCCGATCTGGGTGTAGAGGTTGAAGACGAGCATGAAGCCCTGCATGGTCGAGAAGAAGACCAGGCCGAGGACCATGCCGCCGCTGAAGCCGCGCTTGCGGAAGAGGCTCGGGACGACCAGCGGGTCCAGGCCGGCCTTGCCGCGGCGGGACTCGTACACGGCGAAGGCGGCGAAGACGACCACGGAGGCGCCCATCATCAGGAACGTCCACACCGGCCAGTCGTACTCACGGCCCTGGACCAGCGGGAAGATGATGAGCAGCGCGGCCAGCGAGACCAGCAGCATGCCGGGGATGTCGAGGCGCGGCTTGCTCCCGGACCGGCCCTTGGGCAGGTAGCGCAGGGCACCGGCGATGGCCGCGGCACCCAGCGGCAGGTTGATCAGGAAGATCATCCGCCAG
This sequence comes from Streptomyces sp. NPDC104096, assembly GCF_055584385.1. Taxonomy (NCBI): domain Bacteria; kingdom Bacillati; phylum Actinomycetota; class Actinomycetes; order Kitasatosporales; family Streptomycetaceae; genus Streptomyces; species Streptomyces sp. NPDC104096. Next base: position 15,873 of record NZ_JBVJMD010000047.1, on the reverse strand, counting down.
CCGGTGCCGAAGTAGTCGGCGTCCACGAGCCAGCCCGCCAGGATCGGTCCGCACACCGCGGACAGCCCCATGACCGGGCCGAACATGCCGAAGGCCTTCTGCGACTCCTTCGGCGGGAACATCTCCTTGATCATGCCGAGGCCCTGCGGCAGCATCACCGCGCCGAACAGCCCCTGCACGACCCGGGCGCCGATCAGCATCTCGGGCGACACGGACACCGCGCACAGCAGCGAACCCACGGTGAATCCGGCGGCCCCCACCAGGAACATCCGGCGACGCCCGTGGATGTCCCCGAGCCGCCCGCCGGTGACCAGACCGACGGCCATCGAGAGGGTGTAGGCGGCGGCGAGCCACTGCAACGTGGAGGCTCCGCCGCCCAGATCGGCCCGCATGGAGGGGCCGGCGATGTTCGTGACGACGGCGTCGAGGAGATCCATCACCTCGGCCGCGAGGATCACGAAGAGCGCAGCCCAGCGCCACCGGTAGGGCGCTGGTGAGTCGGTGGGCGTCTCGGTGGACGCGACACCGGTGGTGGACATCGGTACTCCTCGCGGAAGGGCCGCGCCACGGTGACGACCCGCGGGCGCGGTGGGACGGATGAATGGGTGCGGCTGCCCGGTTCGCCGGTCGGCCCGGGGCACGGGCGACCCGACAACGCGGAGAACACTGTTCACCTTAGCAGAACAGCGCTCACCGAGAGAACAGCGTTCATTAAGATATAGCGCAACTCTCGGACCTGGACAAGATATATCGCGTTGGGTCCAGGTGAACGCCACTCACCCGGGAGAACACTGTTCTCCCGGTGCCTAGACTGTTCTCATGAGCGATGTGGCCGCCGACACCCCCGAACCCCCGCCGCCGTCCCCGTGGGAGCGCGAGCGTCCCGCACGCACCCGTGCCACCCCGGCACGCACGCCGCTGTCGCGCGAGCGGGTCGTCGAGGCCGCCTTCACCGTGCTGGACCGCCAGGGCCTGGACGGCCTGTCGATGCGTCAGGTGGCGGCCGAGCTGGGGGTCACCGTCTCCGCCCTCTACGCCCACGTCAGCTCCAAGGAGGACCTCCTGGAACTGATGTACAACCGGCTCTTCGACGGCTTCGAGATGCCCCGGCCCGACCCGCAGCGGTGGCAGGAGCAGGTACGGTCCTACGCCCGCGCCGGACGGCAGCGCCTGCTGGCCCACCGGGACATGGCCAGGATCTCCATGGCCCATGTCCCGTTCACCGCCGAACTGCTGCCGCACGTCGAGGGGCTGCTCGCCATCTTCCGTACCGCCGGGCTGCCCGACCGCATCGCCGCGGAGGCCGGTGACCTCATCTCCACCTACATCGACGGGTTCGCCCTGGAGGAGGGCATGTGGCAGGACCGGGCCGCCCAGCACGGCAGCGGCTCGTCGCCGGCCCGGCCCGACTGGCGCGAGATGGCCGACGAGATGCAGACCTACTTCGCGTCCCTGCCCGAAGCGGACTTCCCCCATCTGCGCGCCCTGGCCGGGATGATGGTGACGGACTCCTCCGACGAGCGGTTCGACATCGGTCTGGAGATCATCCTGCGCGGTCTGGCGAGCTACCTGCCCGACGCGCCGCACCGGCCCGACCCCGAAGGCTGAGCCGTGCCGAGCAAGTCGGACCCCATCGAGCTGAACACACCCGAACTCCGTGAGATCGCGGGCTACGCGGCCGACGGAGCGCACCGGGTGCTGTCGATCTTCGAACAGGCGCTGCCCGCCGACCCGCGCGCACGCGACGCCGTCGACGCGGCGTACACCTTCGCCCGGGGCGGCCCGCGCACGGCGGCGCTGCGGCGGTGCGCGTGGGCGGCGTTCGCGGCGGCGCGAGAGGCCCCCTCGCCCGCCGCTACCGACGCGGCACGGGCGGCCGGCCACGCGGCCGCCGCCGCGTACCTCCATCCGCTGGCCGACGCGCACCAGGTCAAACACGTTCTCGGCGCGGCCGCGCACGCGGCACGAGCGGAGGAACTGGCAGCCCTGGACAGTGAGCGGGCCGACGCCGGAACCCTCGACTGGGCACGCCGTCACGCACCTGCGGCGGTCGTCGCGGTGCTCGGCCGACTGCCCGTCGCACCTCCCGGAGGCGGCCGCGCGGGAGAACTCATGCGCGAACTGGACGCCGCTCTGCGCACTCCCGCGCCCAGGACTCCCTGAGCCGGGCGGAATCCGGGGGACCCGGGACACAGGTCGCCGCCCTCCCCTCGGATCCGCGGATCAGTCCTCCCACCAGGGCCGTACGCCCTCCACGGCGACGAAGTCGAAGAAGTCCGTGTTGGCGATCTCCAGGTTGCACGCCATGGATCCGACCTCGCGGCCCGGAAGGACGGCGACCTGTCCCGGGGTGTCGTACAGGTCGACGACCGTCAGCGGCCTGCCGTGCCCGGCGAAGGTCCGGGCGTCCGCGAGCGCGACCAGGGTGGTGTGCTTCTCGGGCGGGACCAGCGCGGGGACCTGGCCCGGGGACAGCCCCTCGAAGGCCCGGTCGTCGACGGTCAGCGCCTGCAACGGGAAGTCGTCCTCGTCGATCTCGTCGGCACCCAGCGCCGTACCGAGGAAACCGTCCTCGTCGGCCCCGCCCAGTTCGTCGAGCAGAGCGCGCCAGCCCTGCTCGTCGCCGAAGTCGGTACGGACCAGAAGGGCCACGTCGGTGGCGGGCAGCGCCGGGAACGACCGGCGCTGCTGCCGTGCCGGCGCGGGAAAGGCGGGCCGGCCCCGGTCCCCCTGGTACACGCCGTACCGGTCCATGGCGCGCACCAGGTCGTCGAAGGTGAGCGCGCCGCTCAGCAGCGCGTCCAGGACCTCGCCGAGCCGGTCCGACGCGACCCGGACGCCCCGCCCCGGTATCGCCGCGGCGTCCACCAGCAACGGCCCGCTCCCCCCGTACGCCACCGGGATGTCCGCCAGGACGACGACCGGCGGCACGGGACCGCCGCCCGGCAGGAGCGCCGGTACGTTGCCGCCGTGCAGGTAGTCCCACCCGCCGTCCTCGACCGGGCGCAGCCGCACCCGGCCGTCCGCCAGGACGAACGCGTCGCCCTCCCGCCGTCCCCCGATCTCGTCGAGCAGGTCTCCCCATCGGGCCTTGCCGTCCTCGTAACAGGTGCACATCAACAGCACTTCACCGGGCGCGGACCGGGGAAGGCGGGGAAAGGACATGACTCTCCTTCGAAGAACTGACGCCGGCGACGAGCGCGCGGGGCCTTCCGTCGCGGTCGGCGCGCATCCGCGCGCCCTGTCCGGCGGGTCCCGCGAGGTGGAACGATCCTCCCGACCACGGACGTCACGACGTGCGACAAGGGGGCCGGACATGGCTGTGGTGATGGCGCTGCACTGGGCGGGAGTCACGCCGGAGCAGTACGACACGGTACGCGACACGGTCGGCTGGGAGGAGATCCCGGCAGCCGGCGGCCAGGTGCACGTGGCCTGGTTCGACGCCGAAGGACTCCATGTGACCGACGTATGGGAATCTGAGGAGGCGTTCGAGACCTTCTTCACCGAACGACTCGCGCCCGCGGTCCAGAAGGCGGGCATCTCCGGCGCACCCGAGACCGGCCTCAGCCCGCTGCACCGACGCTTCGTCACTCCCGGCGTCAGCGGCGCCGCTTAGGACCTGTCCGTCACGACGTCCGGGCCAGCAGGTCGTCGAGGCGGACGCCCTGCGCCCAGGATCGGAGCGCCTCGCCGTCGAGGAGGAACGTGTTCTCCTGGCGGTGGGCCCATCGGATGTCGCGCTCCGCGAACGCGCCGCGGTGAACGACGAGTCGAAGCTGCGGTGCCGCGCCGTCCCGGTGTGCGTGGCGGTGCGGCCGGTCCTCGTCCGGCAGGGGCTCGGCGACCGGCCGGAAGGCCACATGGAGCCGGTGGCCGGCCGCGTTGCGGGCGCACAGGCGCGGCCGGTCGGGTGCGGGCAGCAGCCGTACCCGCCAGCCGTCCCGTCGCAGCATCCGGGCCACTGCCAGGGCCAGGCCCTGGATGTCGAGGGCGAGGAGTTCCTCGGCGGTGTAGTGACCGTGGCGGCGGCGACTGCCCGGGCGCCCGCGCCGGACCCCGATCGCGACGGCGCAGAGGATGAGACCGATTCCGGCGACGGGGACGACGATCCCGGCGGCGCGGTAACCCACCGCGAGCGCGGCGGTCACCGCGCACACCGCTGCCGTCGTCGCGGCGAGGGCGGGCAGGACATCACGGAACCTCGGCCCGGTGAGGTTCCGGCCCCGGGTGCGGCTCACGGCGTGCCGCTTTCGGGGGCGTGGTGGTAAGGAGGGCCCGGACGTCCACGACAGGCGTGCCACAGTGTCCCCCAAGCTCGCGCTCCCACCGGCGCTGGAGGCATACCCAGCACGCGCCCGCCCTGCCCGGCGGAGGGCAGGGATCCGGCCATGCCCGAGGGCGCACGGAAGCGTCACCCGGCGCTCAGGGCGTGCACGGACGACGCACGCCTCGGCGGGGACGGTCCGCGGGCCGGCCGGCGATGCGCAGGACACTCTTTTCGACGGTGACGCCCTCGGGCAGCCGCTGAACGGCGACGCCGAGTTCGTCGAGGGCGTATTCGGCGGTGACGTCGATACGGATCCGCCCGTCGGCCAGGAGTTCGAGGGCCCGCCGAGCGGAGTCGGCGAGGCGCTGCGAATGGGTCCGGCCGGTCTTCGGCACCGGCGGCGACGCCCGGGAAGGCGCCGCAGAGCCGGTCGCTCCGCGGCACGTCGCCCGGCCGCCGTCAACGCGCGGGTCGTGTGCGACCCCGCGGGTGAACCCGGGAGTCGCGTCTGCGTGCCGGGCGGCACCCGCGGCGTCGGCTCCCTACGGTGACGTCTGTGCTGCTGAGCTGTGCCTTCATCAATCTGAAGCCCGGGGTCGGGAAGACGACCAGTGCCGTCTGGCTGGCCCACGCCCTGTACGAACTGGGACGGCCCCCACTCCTGGTCGACGGCGATCCGGCCGGTTCCGCGCTGCGTTGGAGCGAACTCGCCGGCGGTTTCCCGTTCCCCGTGATCGCCCTGCCGGTGGGCGATGTGCACCGCCGTATCGACGACTTCCTCGGCCTGCGCAAGACCGTGGTGCACGACGCCCCCCAACTGGAGGACCACGCCCGCATCGCGCGCAGCATCATGCGCCACGCCGACGAATGGATCGTGCCCGTCACCCCGGCGCCCATCGAACTCGACCGGATGGCACCCATCGGGGCCGAGATGGGCGACGTGCAGTCCCTCCGCACGCGACCGGCCCGCACCGCCGTGCTGCTCAACCGCACGAACCGCCCCGACGCCACGCGCACCGGCCCCGACGCCGACGCCCGCGAAGTGCTCGCCGAACGCGGCTTCGACGTGCTCGGCACCCAGATCGCCCGGCTGGACCTGTACTCCCAGTCGTTCGGCGGCCCGGTCCGCGCCCAGGACACGGCCTACATGGAGCTCGCCGAAGAACTCATCAAGCGTCAGGAAAACGCATGACCCAGCGCAAGAACAACTACCGCGCCGCCCTGCACCGCGACCCGGCCGAACCGGGCTCCTCCGCCACCAGGGCCACCACGCTCAGCACCCGGTTCGTCCGCATCACCATCGAACTCGAGCCGGACGCCGCGCGCAGTCTGGACCGTTGGACGGCACCGGCGATCACCCTGCTGTCCCAAACCCGTACGACCGCCCTGCACCTTCTCTCGACGTTCAGCCGGGCAACACAGGCGGCCACCGCGGACCGCCGGTCCTGAAACCCGGACCGGCCCCTCGGCGGTCCCGCCCGGCGCGGGATCACGGCGGGGTCACCCGGGGCGCGACCGCGGCCATCCGGGCGCCGGACAGCTCGTCCAGGGAACGGTCGCGGGTCTCGGCCCGGAAGACACAGGTGATCAGGAAGCCCGGCGCGCAGGTACCGGCCACCCCGTACGGCAACGCGCTCTCCCCGATGTCGGACAGCAGGACGGGGAAGAGGAACGTCCCAGGGCGGCGCCCGGTTTCCCGCACCCGGCGGCGAAGCCGTGGCCCGCGGTGCGCATCCCGGAGGGGAAGACCTCGGCGGGCAGGGCGAAGGTGGTGGAGTTCGGCCCGAGGTCCATCAGGAACCACGGCACCGCGGCACCGCGGCGAAGATCGTGCGTCTGCGCCGGCGAGGGGAGAACAGCCGGGGTCGGAGGAACGCCTTCAGCCCCTCCGGTGTCGCCTCCTGCCGGACCCGGTCGGCGTCGGACACCCGGACCGGCGAGCCGACCAGGGCCCGGCCGACCTCGCACGCCTCCCGCTCCCGCCCGTTCCGCGCCAGCCGGCGAGGGCTCTCCGGCACCCTGCGCCGCAGCCAGATGACGGCCAGGGCGGGCAGCGCCCCGAATCCCAGCACGATCCGCCAGGAGCCGGTGTGCGGCCTCACCTCCAGGATCACCACTCCGGCGACCGCTCCCAGCAGGATGCCCGCCGCCTGGAGGTCGCACACCATCCTGCGCACCTCCGGACGGCTCGGCAGGGGTGCCGAGCCGACGCCGGCTCGAACACGCGCGATCGGCCCAGCGGCCCGGCCGCGTGACCACGGGCGTACGTCCGGACCCCCGCCCGCGCCGTGAACGGCCGGTCCGGCTCAGTCCCGGAGGGTGCCCCCGGCCACCCGGCCGACGACGGCCGCGGCCTGCTCCGGATGCTCCTCCAGCCAGGTGAGGAGGTGTCCCCGGACGGCCTGCGCGACACAGTCGCGTACCACCGCGCCGCCCAGCTCGCCGTACGTGACACCACGGAACCAGCCCCGTGCCCCGCCGGGCGACCGGAACCGTACCGCCCGGGAGCCGGCCGGGAGGCGCTCGTCGGTCAGCGACACACAGACCGCGGTTCAGGAACGCCGGTTCCCTGAACCGCTCGGCCGGCGCGGCGAACGAGCACACGGACGTGCCGAAGATGTGGTGTCGGGCCGGAAGGCGATGGTGGTCCCGCTGTCGGTCACCGGGCCCACCGCGGTGGGCGGGCCGACGGCGACCCCGCGCGCGTACTCCTGGGCCCCCACCGGATCCCGCCGTGCCGCACCTCGGCCGTCGGACGGCTCGACAGGGCGTCGACCACGCAGGGGCCCACGCCGACGAGGTCCGTGTCCACGACGTGTCGGCCATCGGGACGCGCCCCGGCGTGCGGGTGGGGCAGCAGGGCTCCGAGGCCGGGAGTCCCGCTGTCGTCGTCGGTCTCGAAGGGGACACCGGGCCCGTCGTCGCGTACCCGCACGCCGCCGTCGGCCGTGAGGTGACGTCGACGGATTCGGCACGGCCCGCGAGAACCTCGTTCACCGCGCGGCAGGCGATCTCGAACGCCATGTTGTACAGGCCGCGTTCACCGGTCGAGCCCACGTACGTCCCGGGACGTCTCGCGAACTCACCCGCCCACAAAGGCTCTTGACGAGTACACACATAACGCCAAGAATGAACGCGCTCGACTCTGACAACGTTGTCCAGTGGCTCGAGAGGCGCTGACGCCCATGCGATGGATCCAGCGAACACGCGGTGCGAGGACGGTGGTCGCGGCGGTCGCGCTGCTCGGCGCCGCCCTCACCGCACCGGCCGCCCAGGCGGCGCAGACCGCCCGCGCGCCACAGGCCGCACCGGCCGCCGCGCGGACGGCACCAGCCGACGGGGGCCGACTCACCGATCTCGTCAACCCGTTCATCGGAACCGAGAACGAAGGCAACACCTACCCCGGCGCGGCCGTGCCCTTCGGAATGGTGCAGTTCTCCCCCGACACCGGGCACAACACCGGCTACGACCACTCCCAGAACCACATCCGGGGCTTCTCCCTCGTCCATCTCTCCGGCGTCGGCTGCGGTCTGGGCGGCGATCTGCCCGTGCTGCCGACCACGGGCGACATCACCGAGACGGACTACGCCAAGTACGAGGCCGAGTTCAGTCATGACACCGAGCAGGCAAGTCCGGGCTACTACAAGGTCGCGCTGAAGTCCGGCATCACCGCCGAACTGACCGCGACGGCACGCACGGGAGTGCAGCGCTACACCTTCCCCGCCACCGACAGGGCCAACGTCCTGCTCGACGCGGGGCAGTCACTGCACCGGACGGTCGCCACCCGGGTCGAGGTCCTCGACAACCGGACCGTGCGCACCGCGATCACCGGCAGTGGCTTCTGCCAGGACACCAGGCCGTACACCGTCTACACGATCACCCGCTTCGACCGGCCGTTCACCGCGCACGGCACCTGGGACGGCTCCACGGTCACCGCCGGTTCGGACACCGGACGGGACGGCGCCTACGTACGCTTCGACACGACCGAGGACCGGACCGTCGAGGCGACGACCGCGCTCTCGTACGTCGACGCCCGCGGCGCGGCCGTCAACCTCCGCGCGGAGGGCGGCCGTTCCTTCCGACAGGTCCGCGGCGCCGCACAGCGCGCGTGGGAGGACCGGCTCGACGACGTACGCGCGCGGGGCGGCGGCGACACCCTCCGGCGCACCTTCTACTCGTCCCTGTACCGGTCGTTCCTCGCGCCCAACATCGGCAGCGACGTCGACGGCCGTTACACCGGCTGGGACCAGCGGATCCACCGGACGCACGGCTTCACGTACTACCAGAACTGGTCGTTGTGGGACACCTACCGCACCCAGTCCCAACTGCTCGCGCTGCTCGCGCCGCGTGAGGCCCGGGACATGGCGATCTCCGTCATCAAGATCGACGAGGAGAGCGGCTGGCTGCCCAAGTGGGGTTACGGCACGGTCGAGACGAACATCATGACCGGTGACCCGGTGACCCCGTTCCTGACCAACGCCTACCAGCAGGGCCTGCTCGAGGGGTACGAGGAGCAGGCCTACCGGGCCCTGAAGAAGAACGCGGACGGCGTGCCGGCCGCCGACTCGCCTGCCGTGGGCCGCGAGGCCAACCGGGAGTACCTCGCCGAGGGGTTCGCGCCGTACGTCAGCAACCGGCCGCACGCGAAGCCCGGTGACTCCGACTACGACCACGGCGCGTCCGCGACACTGGAGTACGCCCTGTCGGACGCCGTGCTCGGTGAGATGGCCCGCGACCTCGGCCATGACGCGGACGCGGCGCGCTACGCGGCACGGGCCCAGAACTACCGCCGGATCTTCGACGCCTCGACCGGCTTCTTCCGCGCGCGCGACGCCTCCGGGGCGTTCACCGGACCGGCCGACCCCGCCCGCAGCGAGGGCTTCCACGAGGGCACGTCCTGGCAGTACCAGTGGCTCGTGCCGCAGGACCTGCCGGGCATGGTCGGCCTGATCGGCGGCAAGCGGGCCGCCAACGACCGCCTGGACTCGTTCTTCGCCTACGACCGACTCGTGCGGGACCCCGCGAGGACCGCCCGCGAGGTCTGGGTCAACGGTCCGTACGACTACTACAACGCGGACAAGTACAACCCCCAGAACGAGCCCGATCTCATCGCGCCGTACACCTATCTCTCCACCGGCCAGCCGTGGAAGACCACGGACGTGGTGCACGCGGCGCTGACCCTGTTCACGGACGCCCCGACCGGGATGACCGGCAACGACGACCTGGGAACCATGTCCGCCTGGATGGTGCTGTCGTCGATCGGTGTCTTCCCGGTACAGCCCGGCTACGACACCTGGGGCCTGTCCACGCCCGTCTTCGAACGGGTCGACCTCACCCTCGACCGCCGCTACTACCCGCGCGGCGCGCTCACCCTGACGGCGCCGGGCACCTCGGACGACCGCCGCTACATCCGGTCGGCCCGCGTCGACGGCTCCCCCTACGACCGTACGTACCTGACGACGGCGGACCTGCGGGACACGAGGTCCCTCGCGTTCGACGTCGGCACCGTGCCCTCCGGCTGGGGGACGGCGGACGGGTCCGCACCGCCCGCCCTCGGCTGACATCCGGCCGGTGCCCGGGGCCGCCGCCGGACGGCTCCCCCGGGTACCGGCCGAACCCGTCGAAAAAATCTTGGACGGCGATGTCGAGATCCCGTGGACCGCTCCGTCCCCGGGGTGAACGCGACCACAATGGGGTCGTACCGGCACCGAGGAGAACCACGATGGCGAAGTACCTCCTGCTCAAGCACTACCGCGGCGCGCCGAGCGCGGTCAACGACATCCCGATGGACAAGTGGACGCCGGAGGAGGTCACGGCGCACATCCAGTACATGCGGGAGTTCGCGGACCGGCTGGAGAAGACCGGCGAGTTCGTCGACGGCCAGGCGCTCGCCCCGGAGGGCCAGTGGGTCCGGTACGACGGTGAGGGGCGCCCGCCGGTCACCGACGGTCCGTTCGCCGAGACCAAGGATCTCATCGCCGGCTGGATGGTGATCGACGTCGACAGCCACGAGCGCGCCGTCGAGCTGGCCGGTGAGCTGTCGGCCGCCCCCGGGGCGGGCGGAGAGCCGATCCACGAGTGGCTCGAACTGCGCCCGTTCCTGACCGAGCCGCCCACCATCACGGAGTGACCTCGCCGATGAACGAGGCCCTGCTGAGGAGCCTCACCCCGAGTGTGCTCGGAATCCTCGTCCGCCGCGGAGCCGACTTCGCGGCGGCCGAGGACGCCGTGCAGGACGCGCTGGTCGAGGCGGTCCGCGTCTGGCCGGCCGACCCGCCGCGGGACCCGAAGGGCTGGCTGGTCACGGTGGCCTGGCGGCGGTTCCTCGACGCGACCCGGGCGGACGCCGCCCGCCGGCGACGCGAGGACCTCGTCGAGGAGGAACCGGCGGCGGGACCGGCGACCGGGGTGGACGACACGCTCCGGCTCTACTTCCTGTGCGCCCATCCGTCCCTGACCGCGTCCTCCGCGGTCGCGCTCACGCTGCGTGCCGTCGGCGGGCTCACCACCCGCCAGATCGCCCGGGCCTACCTGGTGCCGGAGGCGACCATGGCACAGCGGATCAGCCGGGCCAAACGCACCGTCTCCGGGGTGCGGTTCACCCGGCCCGGAGACGTCGCCACCGTGCTGCGCGTCCTCTATCTGGTCTTCAACGAGGGCTACTCCGGCGATGTCGACCTCGCCGCCGAGGCCATCCGGCTGACCCGGCAGCTCGCGGCCTCGATCGACCACCCCGAGGTGGCGGGGCTGCTCGCCCTGATGCTGCTCCACCACGCGCGGCGTGCCTCCCGGACCGCGCCCGACGGGGGCCTGGTACCGCTCGCCGAGCAGGACAGGACCCGGTGGGACACCGAGTCGATCGCCGAGGGTGTCGAGATCCTCCAGGCGGCCCTGGCCCGCGACCGGCTGGGCGAGTTCCAGGCCCAGGCGGCCATCGCGGCACTGCACGCCGACGCGCCCGAGGCCGAGGAGACCGACTGGGTGCAGATCGTCGAGTGGTACGACGAGCTCGTACGCCTGACCGACAGCCCGGTCGTCCGGCTCAACCGCGCGGTCGCCGTCGGCGAGGCCGACGGGCCGCGTGCCGGGCTGGCGGCGCTCGCCGCCCTCGACGACTGCCTGCCCCGCCACACCGCGGTCGCCGCCCACCTCCACGAGCGGGACGGTGACCTGGTGGCGGCGGCACGGCTGTACGCCGAGGCGGCGCTCAAGGCACCCAGCCTCGCCGAGCGCGACCACCTGACACGCCAGGCCGCCCGCCTCAACACCCGCCTCGACGCCCGCGAGGGGCCCGGCCGGTGAACTGCCCGGTGCGGGTGCCCGGCGAGTCGGCCGCGTGCGGACGAGTCGGAATCAAAGGCCCTGGCCGTACATCGCCGCGCGGCACGTTCCACGGAAGGGACAATGGTCGTGATACGGCGATTTCCCCCGCGCCGGGAGGGACAGGAGGTGCGACCGCGTGCCGGCACTTGGTCCGATGCGGCGCGTACGCGTCCTCTCCTGGCTGCGTGAGCGTGATCCCGAGCTGGTGGCGACGCGCAAGGCGGCGCGGACCGCGCTCGTGATGCCCACGGTGTTCGCCGTGTGCAGCCAGGTGATCGGCTCGGCGCCGATGGCGACCTACGCGGCGTTCGGCTCGTTCTCGATGCTGCTGTTCGTGGAGTTCACCGGGCCCATGGCCCAGCGGCTCCAGGCCCACCTGGGGCTCGCCGTCGCCTGGGCCGCCCTGATCAGCCTGGGCACGATCGCCTCGCGCGAGCTCTGGCTCGCGGTCACGGCCATGGTCGTCGTCGGTTTCCTGGTGCTCTTCGCGGGCGTCGTCAGCTCCGTCCTCGCGGGTGCGTCGACCGCGCTGCTGCTCGCACTGGTCCTGCCCGTGTCCTCGCCGGCGTCGTTGTCGCAACTGCCCGAGCGGCTCGCCGGGGCGGGGCTGGCGGCGGCTGCCACCATGCTCGCGATCTCCCTGCTGTGGCCGCGGCCGGCCGCCGACCCGCTGAGCGCGCCCGCGGCCCGGGTCTGCCGCGCCGCCGCTCGACAGCTGCGTACCGACGCGTCCTGGCTGGCCGGGGGACCCGACCCGCCGGGTGTCATGCAGTGCCGGGTGACGGCCGACCGGGCCTGCGCAGCGGCGGCCGAGCTGCGCGAGGTCTTCGTCGCCACGCCCTACCGGCCCACCGGGTTGTCCACCGGCTCGCGCGCGCTGGTGCGGCTGGTCGACGAGCTGACCTGGCTCAGCGGCATCCTGGCCGACAGCGCGCCCGCTCCCGACAGCGGCCCCGACAGCCGCCCGGCCTGCGACGCCGACGCGCACACCGTACGACGGGCCGCCGCCCGGGTGCTGGACGAGGCGGCCGACCTGCTCGACGCGCCGCACGGCTCGCGGGAGGCGCTGCGCGGCGCGTCGGACGAGCTGCGCCGGGCCATGAGCGACATGGAGCAGCGCGCCACCGCCCGGCTGCCCGTGCACCGGGGCGGGATCGGTACGCCCTCCCGTGCGCATCCCGTGATCGGGGTCCTCGACCAGTCGTTCCGCGCGCAGGAGCTGGGCTTCGCCACCCTTCAGATCGCGGGCAACGTGGATCTGACGGCCGCCGCCGAACGCCGTAGCTGGCTCGAACGACTGCTCGGCCGTGATCCCGGAGCCGTGACCGAGCCCCTGGCCTCGGCCCGCGAGCGGGCCGCCGCGCACTTCCGGCCCCAGTCCGTCTGGCTGCACAACAGTCTCCGCGGCGCGCTGGGCCTCGGCATCGCCGTCGCCCTGGCGAATCTGACCAACGTCCAGCACTCGTTCTGGGTACTCCTGGGAACCCTGTCGGTGCTGCGCTCCAACGCCCTCAGCACGGGGCAGAACGCCGTCCGCGCCCTGGGCGGCACCGTCGTGGGGTCGGTCGTCGGCGCCGGGCTGCTGCACCTCGTCGGACATCACGGCACCGCGCTGTGGTTCGTGCTGCCGTTCGCCGTGCTGCTCGCCGGGGTCGCTCCCGCCGTCATCTCCTTCGCCGCCGGCCAGGCGGCCTTCACCGTCGCCCTCGTCGTCCTGTTCAACATCGGCCAGGATCCCGACTGGCACATCGCCCTGCTGCGGGTCCAGGACATCGCCATCGGCTGCGCCGTGAGCGTGCTCATGGCGCTGTTCCTCTGGCCGCGCGGCGCCTCGGCCGCGGTCGAGCGGGCCCTCGCCGAGGCGTACACCGACACCGCCCGGTATCTGGCCGGGACGGTGGCGTACGCCGTGGGCCGCTGCGCCCCCGGACCAGCGCCGAAGGCGGACACCCCCGTCGAGGAAGGCCGTGCGGCGGCCGCCGCCGCACGACGGCTCGACGACGCCTTCCGCAGCTACCTCGCGGAGCGCGGTGCGAAGCCGGTGCCGCTGGCCGACATGACCACCCTGGTCACCGGGATCGTGGGACTCCGCCTGGCCGCGGACGCCGTACTGGAGCTGTGGCGGTGCGCCGACGACCAGGACGTCGACCCCGACCGCCCCGCGGCGCGCCTGGTCGTGCAGAGCGTCGCCGACCAGGTGGCCGGCTGGTACCGGGACCTGGCCGCCGCCCTGGGCCGGACCGTCGCTCCCCCACGGCCCCTGCCGCGCAGCCCGCTGGCCGAGGGACAGCTGGTCGAGGCCCTGCGCCGCGACCTCACCGACGAGACGGGGCGGGCCACCGCTCCGGCCGTACGGCTGATCTGGACCGCCGACCATCTCGATGCCGCCCGGCGCCTCCAGCCGGGCCTGGCCGCCGCGGCGGGCAACCCGTCCTGACCCGTGACAGCCGCTCCGGGCTGTCCGACCGCTGTCTGTCACCAGAACTGCGTTCGTTCGCAGCAGAGTTGGTGTGGGAAGCTGTCGTCCGCCGGTCACGGGAGGGCAGCCGTGGCGGTCGCCGAGAGGAGCGCAGCGTGGGGCAGGACGGCTACCGTGCCGAGGACATCGACACCAGCAGGCCGCACCCCGCGCGGATCTACGACTATCTGCTGGGCGGCAAGGACAACTACGAGGTCGACGCCCAGGCGGGCGAGCGGCTCGCCGCGGCGGCGCCCGAGGTGCGCATCGGCCTGCGGGCCAACCGCGCCTTCCTCCGGCGCGCCGTCCGCCATGTCGTCGGCAGCGGCGTCCGGCAGATCCTGGACATCGGCACCGGACTGCCCACCTCGCCGAACGTGCACGAGATCGCTCAGGAGGTGGCGCCGGACGTGCGCGTCGCCTACGTCGACAACGACCCGATCGTGAAGGCGCACGGCGACGCCCTGCTCAGCCGCTCCGGCACGACCAGCATCGTCCTGGCCGACCTGCGCGATCCGCAGGCCGTCGTGGACCACCCCGACGTCCGCCGGATCATCGCCCTCGACGAACCGGTCGCCCTGCTCCTCGTCGCCGTCGTCCACTTCCTCACCGACGCCGAGAAACCCGAGCAGGTCGTCGCCACGCTGCGGGACGCGCTGCCGGCCGGCAGCTTCCTGGTGCTCTCGCACGCCACGGGCGACTTCGCCGATCGCAGCGAGGCCCAGGCCGTCTACAACAAGGCGACGGCCACTCTGAACCTGCGCACCCGTGCCGAGGTCGAGCGGTTCTTCGACGGCTTCGAGCTGCTCGAACCCGGCCTGGCCCAGGTCCCGTTCTGGCGCCCGGACACCCCGCCGCCGGCCCGCTCCGACGAGATCGGCTTCTACGGCGGCGTGGCCCGCAAGGCGGACTGACCGCCCGGGGGGCGGACCATGAAGACGTCGACCGGGTCCTGGGACTCGACGACGAATCCGTGGCGCTCGTAGAGGCGGCGGGCAGGGCTGCCCTGCAGGACGTTCAGGCCCACCGTCATGCCCTGCGCGTCGGTCCGCCCCAGCACCGTGCGCAGGACGGCGGATCCGAGCCCTCGGCCCTGACGGGGCGGGGCAAGGTAGAAGTGCTCCAGCCACAGCCTGTCGTCCCGGGGCCGGACCGTGACACAGCCGACGAACTCACGGTCCGCCATGATGACCGATGTGTACCGCGCGGAGAAGGAATCCCGCAGCCGCTGTCGCACCCGGTGCTCGTCGTAACGTCCCAGGCGCTCCAGATCGGGACGCATGACGTGGGCCCGCAGCTCCGCGATGACCTCGATGTCCGTCCCGGCCGCGGGACGCAGCTGCCAGCCCGCGCCGGGCGTCGACGTACCGCGTGCACTCCGTGCAGGTGTCTCCACGGCCGCTCGCGCCGCGCCGGCCACTCCCCCGTCGTCCATGGCCGGAGTATCCCAGTCCGCGCGCTCCGGAGATCCATCGGGCCGTGCGCGGCAAGGGGGCGGGCAGGGAACAGGACCGACGCTCGGGAACATGCGGAAGGGCCCGGCAGCTGCCGGGCCCTTCCTTTGGTAGCGGGGACAGGATTTGAACCTGCGACCTCTGGGTTATGAGCCCAGCGAGCTACCGAGCTGCTCCACCCCGCGTCGTTGGTTCCACTCTACACGGCTTTCACCGCGCGCCGGACACACCGGGCCGGTCACGGGGCGTACCCGCGCCCGGCCAGGACACTCGTCGGCTAGGGCGTGTTTCGAAAGTAGCGTCGTCCGCCCGAAGGGCGGGCCCGGCGGCGTCTGGTGCGTGCGATCGCAAGGCGGAGGGTCGCCCCGATA
>NZ_JBVJMD010000046.1:0-75286 GCF_055584385.1 Streptomyces sp. NPDC104096 | reverse complement strand
TCGTTCGAGGACTTCGACGTCGACGCGGCCGCCGCGCGCGGGATGGCGTTCGAGCGCCTGGACCAGCTCGCCATGGACCACCTCCTCGGCACCCGCGGCTGAACGCACGCGTGCCTGACGGCACGTGCACACGGCTGAACACACGCACGCGTGCGTGTTCGCATGGCCTCGCCGTGGCCGGCCCCCGCGCGGAATGACCCGGAATCATGCGGTCCACGACCTGATTCCGTGTCAACCTCCGTGCGGGGGTCGCATCAGGGCCGGTACGGCGCGACCCTGGGCGGTATGGCCATACCGCCCGTACCGCCACAGCCGCCCGAGCCGCCGGGCGGCGGATTCGGACCGCCTCCCGGCCCCTCCGGCCCCGCTTCCGGAAACCACGAAGGGGGCTACGGCCCCCCGCCGGGAGGCGACAGCGGGTACGGCCCGCCGCCCCAGGGCCCGGGCGGGCCGGGACGGCGCCGCAATCCGTTCCTCCTGCTGCTCGCGGCGGTCGTCGCCGTCGGGATCGTCGTCGCCGTCGTGGTCCTGACGACCTCCCGGAACGACGACTCACCCGCACGGAAGCCGGCCGGGGGGAGCAGCGCGAGCACCACCCCCGCGCCCTCCTTCGGTCTTCCGACCGAGCTGCCCAGCACCCTGCCGAGCGGGTTCCCCACCGAACTGCCGACCGGACTTCCCACGGAACTGCCGACCGAGCTGCCGACCGCGCTTCCCACCGAACTGCCGAGCGACCTGGTGTCGTTGCTCCCGTCGCTGGAGCCCTGACGGCGGGCGCGGACGACGGTGGGCGTGGACGGCCGTGGGTCAGATGCCCCGCGGCAGCCGCACGTAGGTCACCGTCGTCTCGATACCGCTGTCGACCAGTCGGCCCTGCGCGTCGAAGGCGTCCGCGCCGTCCGTCATGCCGAAGTCGTTGTCGTTGACGAGGGCGAGCGTGTCGTGATC
Organism: Streptomyces sp. NPDC104096; assembly: GCF_055584385.1. NCBI lineage: Bacteria > Bacillati > Actinomycetota > Actinomycetes > Kitasatosporales > Streptomycetaceae > Streptomyces > Streptomyces sp. NPDC104096. The sequence continues at coordinate 74,338 of NZ_JBVJMD010000046.1, read as the reverse complement.
CACGCGCGCGACGCCTTCGATCTTCCCCGGTACGCCGGCGACCCGGCCCAGATCGACGACCAGCCGCTTGGCCGGCACCGGGACGCCCGCGGCCGCCGGATCGTCGAGCTGCTCCAGGGACGGCGACGTCGTGTCGTCGTCCCAGACGCTCCCGAGAATGTCGTCCCTGCGGTCCAGACGGATCAGTTGCAGCCGGGCGGCCTTGTCGGTGCGCTCCTCGACCAGCAGCCGGTCGCCGCCGACGGCGACGACCGAGGAGATCTTGAGCTCGGAGGTGTCGTCCTCGCTCGGGTCGACCACGTTCACCGGGTCGAAGCGGTAGGCGTACTCGGCGGTGACCGCCCGCTTCCTGGGGGAGAAGCGCAGCAGCCGGGTGGTGCGCGAGGCGCTCCCGGCGTCCGCGTCCGGCAGGGACAACGGGCTCTGCAACGCCATCACCAGATCGCCGCAGGGCAGTTGGGCGAGTCCCTCGAAGCCGCGGTTGACCTTCCGGTGCAGCAGCACGGCCGGCAGCGACTGGACCACCGGGTAGTCCGCACCGGTGAGCTCCAGCCCCTCGGGCACGTAGCGGACGAGCACCCTGCCGCGCGCGGAGACATGCACGAGGGAAGGCCCGTACTCGTCGACCAGCCAGAAGCTGCCGTCCGCGGCGCGCACGATCCCCTCGGTGTCCAGCCCGTTCGGGTTGTACGACAGGGGTGTCGACGCGTCGTAGGAGTACGGGGCCTCGTCGCGTCCCGCCAGGTTCGACAGGCCCGTCACGGGCTTCCCGGACGACGTGGTGAGCGGGATGGCGTCGAGCACCTTCACGCTGTCGCCGGAGACCCGGATCTTCACGATCGCCGGGTCGAAGCCGGGGACCGGGAACGTGCGGCGCTTGGTGCCGCTCACCTTGATCTGGCCGTTGGGCCCACGGTCGGTGATCGTCCAGAACTCGCCCTTGCGGCCCGCCGGGTAGATGTCGCTGCCGATGCCGCCGAGGTCGACGCCACGGTCGTCGTCGACGGTCCCGGGCAGCAGCGCGTTGCTGAACGTGCCGAGCGGAAGGTCGCCGAGCGTCGCCGAGCGGACGACGCGGGCGTCCTCGGAGGGCGCGCTCGCGGCCGGGCCCGCCGCCACGAGTGCGGCCAGTACGGCGAGGGGCACACCCGCCGCGACGGAACGTTGGACGCGGCGCCGGCCGGTGGCGAGCGGGGACATCGAGCCTCCTGGGGAGCGGGTTGCGGAAAAGCCGTCAGATGCGGGGCGAGATCGCCGAGTTGGGTCGTACGCACCAAGTGCGTCGACAGCGGACAGAGTTGGGTCTCTGGTCGAACGCCGCACGACGGCCTGGTTAACGCGGGACGGCGGCCGCTTGGCGGACCGGCACCGAGCCGCGCACGGGCCCTGATCCCCTCGGCCGGGCACACGCCGACCGCGTCTTCGGGCAGGTCCGCCGGGAGGGGTGCCGGCAGTGCCGGCCGGGCCCGTCCGGCGGGGCGTCGAACGGTGGCTCCGGCGGGATGGCACGGACGGCGCGCCCGGCCCGAACCGCCCTGGAGTGTGATGCATGTCACGTCACGGTGGGGCGGCCTTTCCTCTCTCAGGGGCCCGTAAGGGTCGGGCGTCAGGGACCTCTCAGGGGCGCGAGAAGGAACCGCGGGAGGCGCGGGCCCGTTTTCACAGCAGAGAGCGGCAGGGGCCGCGAAGGAGGCGACGCACATGTCGAAGAACGCGAAGATCGCCGCGGGAGGGGTGGCGGCCGGGCTCATCCTGCTGATCTGGCTGCCCTGGTGGGCCGCGCTGCTGATAGTCCTGGGAGTTCCCGCGGCCGCGTACCTCGCGCTGGACCCCTCGCAGCGGCGCAGGCTGCGCAGGGTCGGCCGCAAGGAACTGGGGCGCTGACGCGTCCGTCTCCGTCCACGGGCCCGCGGACGGCGTGACCCGCGGACGGCCGACCGCGCGACGGGCGCGGTTGCGGGGTGCGGAGCGGGGCGGAGCACGCCCCGTGCACCGGTGTGCCGCCAGGTCCGCGACCTGCGGCACACCCGTGCCGGCTTCAGTTCGGGCGTACGGCCATCTTGTCGAGGGCCGCCAGCAGACCGGGCAGCTCCGGCCCGCGCCCCACCGGCAGAACCTCACCGGGCTCGTCGTCCAGCAGGACGAACGCGATGTCGTCGGTCCTCGCCACCAGCGACCAGCCCGGACCGTCGGCGCGCAGGGTCCGCGCGTCCCCCGATCCGAAGGAGGACCGCACCCGACCCAGGGGCGGCGGCGAATCGACGTACGCCCAGGCCTCCGCGAGGACGCGCCGGATCCCCTGGTGGCGGGGCTCCTTGGGAGCCGTCCTCCCGGGCTTCTCGGCCTTGTCCTCGGCCTCGGCCCCGGACGACGCCCCGGAGTCCTCGCCGGCGCCCGCGGGGGCTCCCTCGGCGCCACCGGCGCCCTCTGCCGCCGTGGCGGCGCCGTCCGGGCCCTCGGCCGCCCCGGGATCCTTCGAGGAGGGGCTGAAGGCGTCGTCGTCGAGCTGCTCCCGCCACCGTGCCCACTGCATGGCGATCTCGTCCGCGCCCAGTCGCCGCTGGGCCGGGCCCCAGGCACTCGTGTCCGGCGGGCACAGGGGCGGGCCGTCCCCGTCCTCCGGGGCCGGATCGTGCGGTGCCGGCACGCCGGGCGCCGCGACCGCCACCGCGAGGGGCCAGCCGGGCAGGGCGGCCACGACGGTCCGCTCCTCGGGCGACAGGTCGTACTCCAGGCCGCAGTCCCAGGTCGCGATCGCGACGGCGACCAGCGACACGTCGTCGATCGCGACCGTCCAGCGCGCCCCGCCGCCGTCCTGCCCCAGCACGAGGCCGTAGCCGTCGACGAGAGGGGCGAGACCGAGGGCCGCGCAGGCTTCCGGGTAGTCGTCGCCCAGCACGCTCGGGAATTTCGCCGGCGTCAGCAGCAGCGCCGTGAGCACGTAGAGCGCGTCGTCCGCGGCGGCGACGGTGTCCTCGTCCGTCCCGGCCATCTCAGCCTCCCCATAGGTTCGTCCATCGGCGCGCACCCTAGTGTGCCCGAAAGCCGCTTGTCACGGCTCCCAGGCACATGCGGAACTGCGGTTTTCCGTCGGGACGGGACGAATCGGCCACCCGTGGCCAGGGTCCCTCAGGCCGTCGGGAGCCCGAGAAGGTCGCGCGCCACCGCGTCCGGCGACACGTCGCGCTCCCGGGCGAGCGCGATGACGGCGCGGCACGCCAGTTCGCTCACCCCGAACGAGAGCGCCTCCGGCGACACCCAGCCCTCGGCCTCGGCGATCCGTTCCTGATCGTCCTCCGCGCGGGCCGCGACGTACACGGCGGCCGCCTCGAACAGGTTGTGCGTACGCCGCTTGCGGTCGGTCCCGGCCTCGGGCCCTCCCGAGCCGAGGACTCCCGTGCACATCCTGCGGATCCGGTCGAACACGCGCACTCTGTCGGACACGCTGACCATCCTCCCCTGTGCGGTCGCCCGGGGATCGGTCATCCCCTCGTTCCCAACGTAGAGTTGAAGCCCCGGCGGCAGAAGAGGGACGCCGCGGTGAAGCGGTTCGGGCGGATCGTACGGATGCGGCGGCCGGATCCCTGCCGGGTCGGCATCCGGGCGATCCCTGCCGGGACGGTACCCGGACGTGTCAGCCGGCCGGAGACTCCAGCGTGTCCAGGGTGCTTCGCAGCCAGGCGAGTTCGGTGCGGGAGGTGGCGCGCGCGATGGTCAGGATGCCGCGCCTGAAGGGATCGTCCACCTCCTCGGCGCGCAGCGGGCGGTCGCCGGCGTAGAAGAAGCTCGCCGGTTCCTCCAGGAACGCCAGTCTGCGCCGCAGCACGGCCGACTGGGCGCCGGGGTCGTCCAGATGGCGGAGGAAGGCGAGCACCGTGAACCAGCGGTTCTCGTCGGTGATGTCGCGCTGGACGGGTTCGGCGAGCCGGTGGCGCAGTTCGCGCCTGCCCTCGTCGGTGAGCGTCAGGACGTGCCGTGGTGCCGCCACCGCGCCCGGCCGGGTGGCGCGGGCGAGCAGCCCGGCCTGCTCCATGCGCTTGATCGCGGGATACAGCGTGCTCTCGGCCACCGGCCGCACGTGTCCCGTGAGGGCGTTGATGCGTTTGCGCAGCTCATAGCCGTGCAACGGGGCTTCGTACAGGAATCCGAGGATGGCGAGCTCGAGCATGCCCGCATTCTCGCCCACCGGCGCGGCGCGTCTCGCGGAGTGCGTCCCTCTCCCGTGCGTCCCTCCCCGCGCATCCTCCTCCTCATGCATCGTCTCCGCTATACATCGACCTCGATGTATAGTCGGCCGGGCGCCGAAGGGCGGAGTCGGTGTCAGGTTCGATGGCGAGTGACGAGTGGGGGAGCCGGGATGAAGCAGGCCGAGTTCGACGGCAAGGGCAACTGCGTCCGTTGGACGGAGACGCCGGGAACGGAACCCGCGCGGGTGTACGTGCACGGCCTCGGCGCGACCTCGGCCGTGTACCACGCCCATGTCGCCGCCCGTCCCGAACTCGCGGGGCGGCGCGGTCTGTTCGTGGACCTCCCCGGGCACGGCACCAGCGACCGGCCCGCGGACTTCGGCTACACGCTCGCGGACCACGCGGACGCCCTGGCCGCGGCGCTGGACGCCGCCGGTGTGACGGGCGCCGAACTCGTCGGGCACAGCATGGGCGGCTCCGTCGCCATCGTGCTCGCCCGGCGGCGGCCCGACCTCGTGTCCCGGCTGGTCCTCACCGAGGCCAACCTCGACGCCTTTCCGCCGGTCACGGCGGGGAGCAGCGGTATCGCCTCCTACGAGGAGGACGCCTTCGTCGACGGCGGCCACGCGCGCGTGCTGGAGCGGGTCGGACCGCTGTGGGCGGCGACCATGCGGCTGGCGGACCCGCGCGCCCTGCACCGTTCCGCCGTGGGGCTCAGGAAGGGTTCGGATCCGGTGATGCGCACCCTCCTCGAAGAACTGACGATCGAGCGCGTGTACGTGCAGGGTGAGCGGAGCGGCGAACTCGAGGGCAGGGCGGCCCTGGAGGCCGCCGGGGTGCGGGTGGTGACCGCGGCCGGCGCCGGCCACAACGTCATGTTCGACAACCCCGACGCGTTCGTCGCGGCGGTCGCGGGAAGCGACCTGGGCTGAGTCTCCCGGCCGGTCGCGGCCGAGTGCCTCAGCCCGCCCGGACCGCCAGGGCCAGGAACCGCGCGTCCTCGTCGACGTACGACGTCATGCGCCATCCCGAGGCGGCCAGCAGCGGACGCAGGCGGGGTTCCGCGCGCAGGTCCTCCGGGCCGATCCCGCGGCCCTGGCGTGCGGCCAGCGCCCTTCTGCCGATCGGGTGGAACAGTGCCAGCGTGCCGCCGGGACGCACCACGCGGGCCAACTCCCGGAGGTTCTCGGCGGGACGGGGCAGATGGGAGACGAGCCCCGCCGCGAACACCGTGTCCAGCGACTCCGAGCGCAACGGGAGCGCGGTGACGTCGGCGAGCAACAGCCGCCCGTTCCGGTCCTGTCCGGCCCGTGCCGCCGCCTCCAGCATGGCCGGGGTCAGATCGGCTCCGACGACCACGCCCGAGGCACCCACGGCGGCCCGCAGCGGCCCCAGGGCGCGTCCGGTGCCGCAGCCCGCGTCGAGCACGCGGTCCCCCTCGCGCAGGCCCAGGGCGGCGACGGCGGCCGCGTAGGCGGGGCCGTCGTCGGGGAACCGGGTGTCCCAGCCGGCCGCCCGGGCGGTGAAGAACTCCTGGACGTGCGTGTGATGGTCGCTCATGTTCCGCATGATCCCGCACCGACACCGGAGACGTCTCGGCGCACATGTTCGAGCTTCGGGCGATCGCTCCGACACGTATATGCGCCATATTCCAGCAGATTTCGAAATGCGCCCCCTCCGTGCTCCCGTGCCCCGACTAGCGTCCACGGGCCATGGGACACCTGGACCACGCCGGCTTCGGCTGGCTCACCCCCGCGCTGTCGTACGTGATGGCGTGCACAGGGGCCGCGCTGGGACTCCGCTGCACGGTCCGCGCCCTCGGCGCCACCGGGCGCTCGCGCCGCAACTGGCTGCTCACCGCGGCCTCGGCGATCGGTACCGGCATCTGGACGATGCACTTCGTGGCCATGCTCGGCTTCGACGTCGGCGGCACGGACATCCGCTACGACGTGCCGCTCACCGTCCTCAGCCTCGTGGTCGCCATGATCGTCGTGTCCGCCGGGGTCTTCGCCGTCGGCTACGGCCGCCACCGCACCCGCGCGCTGCTCCTCGGCGGTCTCACCACCGGGCTGGGCGTCGCGAGCATGCACTACCTCGGTATGGCCGCGATGCGCCTGCACGGCCGCGTCGGCTACGACCCGCCGCTCGTCGGGCTCTCCGTCCTGATCGCCGTCGTCGCGGCGACCGCGGCGCTGTGGGCGGCCCTCAACATCAAGTCGCCGGTCGCGGTCACCGTCGCCTCCCTCGTCATGGGAGTCGCCGTCAGCAGCATGCACTACACCGGGATGTTCGCCGTGAGCGTGCGCGTCACGCCCTCCGGCGCGGCCCTGCCCGGGGCCTCGGCGATGCAGTTCATCTTCCCCCTCGCCGTGGGCCTCGGGTCCTACCTCTTCCTGACCTCGGCCTTCGTCGCGCTGTCGCCGACGACGGGGGAGCGCGAGGCATCCGCCTCGGCCCAGCGCACGGCCGAGAGCGTCGCCCGCTAGCGGGCCTGCCGCGCCGGTGGATCCGCGCGCGGGCCCCACGAACCACTTCCGAGCGAGGAGGCCATGCGTACACCCCGCAGGATCGCCCCGGCCGGCGCCGAGACGCCGCCTCCGTCCCCGGCACGCGGTCGCCGCGCACACGCCGGACCACCCGCCGACGAGGGCCCCGACGACTCCTCGGCCGCGCCGACGGACGGCCCGCACGGGCGCGCGGGCCGTCGGCGGATGCGGCCCCGCACCGTCCGGGCCAAGATCGTCTGCCTGCTGATGGTGCCGGTCGTGTCACTGCTGGCGCTGTGGGCGTCCGCCACGGTCAGCACCGCTCAGGACGTCTCCAGGCTGCGGGAGTTGCAGCGGGTGGACGCCCAGGTCCGGGCCCCCGTCGCGGCCGCGGTCGCCGCCCTCCAGGCCGAGCGCGCCACGGCCGTGCGGTACGCGACCGATCCCGCCCTCGCCTCCGGCGGCGACTACCGCGAGCTGAGTCGGCGCACCGACCGGGCCGTCGCGAAGCTGCGCCTGGGCGACCGCAACACCGTCGCCGACGGCCAGGAGATGCCCGCCGGGGTGGCCCGGCGGCTGGCGGCCTTCGTCATGGGAACCGAGGAACTGCGCACCCTGCGCGCCGACGTGCTCGCCGGCCGCGCCGGATGGGAGGAGGCGTACCGGCGCTACACGGACAGCATCACCGCCGCCTTCCGCGTCGACGGAGCGCTGACCGGCATCCAGGACGCCGACCTCGGCTCGGACGCGCGCGTACTGCTCGAATTCTCCCGAGCGGGGGAGGCGCTGGCCCAGGAGGACACGGTGCTCGCCGGCGCCCGCCTCGCCGGCACCCTCGACGGGGAGCGGCTGAGGCTGTTCACCGGGGCCGTCGACACCCGTCGCGCACTGACCGAATCGGCCGTCGTGGACCTGCGCGGCTCCGAGCGCGCCGCCTGGCGGAGCCTCTCCGAAAGCGGCGCCTACGCCGCCGTGGAGGCCGTCGAGGACCGGGTCCTCGCGAGCGGCTCCGGCCCGCGCGCGATCGACGCGGCATCCGGCGCCACGTGGGACGACGCGCACACGCGCGTGCAGGGCGGCATGCGCGCCATCGAGCAGGACGCCGCGCGCGGCGTCGCCGACCGGGCCGACCCGTTCACCCGCGGCCTGTTCACCCCGGCCGGCGCCGCCGTGCTGTTCGGGCTCGTCGCCGTCGCCGCGTCGCTGGTGATCTCGGTCCGCATCGGACGCGGCCTGGTCGTCGAACTGGTCGGCCTGCGCAACAGCGCTCTGGACATCGCCCGGCGCAAACTGCCCGAGACCATGCGCAGGCTGCACGCGGGCGAGGAGATCGACGTCCGGGCCGAGGCACCGCCCGGACCACCCGCGGAGGACGAGACCGGCCAGGTCGCCGAGGCCCTCGGCATCGTGCACCGGGCCGCGCTGCACGCCGCCGTGGAGCGTGCGGAACTGGCCAGCGGCATCTCCGGCGTGTTCGTCAACCTGGCGCGCCGCAGCCAGGTCCTCGTCCACCGCCAGCTCAGCCTCCTCGACAGCATGGAACGCCGGTCGGACGACCCCGACGAACTCGGCGACCTCTTCCGCCTCGACCACCTCACCACCCGGATGCGGCGCCACGCGGAGAGCCTGATCATCCTCTCCGGCGCGGCCCCCGGCCGGGCGTGGCGCATGCCGGTCTCCCTGACGAACGTGGTCCGCGCCGCCGTCTCGGAGATCGAGGACTACGCACGCGTGGAGGTACGACAACTCCCCGAGGCGTCCGTCATCGGCACCGCGGTGGCCGACCTCACCCACCTGCTGGCCGAGATCGTCGAGAACGCGGCCCAGTTCTCACCGCCCCACACGCACGTGCGCATCACCGGCGAACCCGTCGGCAACGGTTACGTGATCGAGGTCGAGGACCGCGGACTCGGCATGGGCAAGGAGACGCTCACCGAGGCCAACCGGCGCATCGCGCAGTCCGCGGCCCTGGATCTCTTCGACAGCGACCGGCTCGGCCTGTTCGTGGTCAGCCGGCTCGCGGCGCGCCACGACATCAAGGTGCAGCTGCGGACCTCGCCCTACGGCGGCACCACCGCGGTCGTCCTGCTGCCCACAGCCCTGTTGCACAGCGGTGCGCCGGAACGCCCTCCCCGTGCGGCCGGGGAAACGGAGCGCACCGTGGAACCACGTGCCTACGCGCGCGTGGCGGTCGCCACCGCGCACCAGGAAGCCGTTCCGCCGCCCGCCGACCGGCCCGCGCTGTCCGCCCCCGCGCAGACCGCGGCGGCCGGCGGCACCCAGGACCCACCCCCCGGAGTCGCCACCTTGCGCCTGCACCGCCCCACGGACGACGCCACGGGATCCGACGGCCTCCCGCGCCGGGTACGGCAGGCGAGCCTCGCCCCCCAACTGCGTGAGCGGGCCGCCGAGGAGCCGGAGCAGCCGGCCGACCCGGGCAGTGACGACGGACGCACACCGGAACTCGTAAGGGACCGCATGACGGCCTTTCGCGCGGGCTGGACACGCGGCGGAGGCAGACAACCCGGCCGCGGGGCCACCCCGGGCCCCGCACCGCTCAGCGACCGAGGCGAAGGAGACCCCGCATGATCCAGGACCCGAGCACGAGGGCGGCCGGGCGGTCCGGCGAACTCGACTGGCTGCTGGACGACCTGGTGACGCGCGTGCGCGAAGTCAGGCACGCCGTGGTGCTGTCCAACGACGGCCTCGCCGTGGGCGCGTCGACCGACCTGAGCAGGGAGGACGCCGAACACCTGGCCGCGGTCGCCTCCGGCTTCCACAGCCTGGCCAAGGGCGCGGGCAGGCACTTCGGCGCCGGTGGGGTACGCCAGACGATGGTGGAGATGGACGACGGCTTCCTGTTCGTGGCCGCCGCGGGCGACGGCTCCTGCCTCGCCCTGCTGACCGCCGTGACCGCCGACATCGGCCTGGTGGCGTACGAGATGGCACGCCTGGTCAAGCGCGTCGGCGAACACCTGCGCAGCGCGCCGCGCGCCACCGCGCGCCCGCCGGCCGGTGGATGAGGCGAGGGAACGGCCGGCGAAGATGACCGAAGACAGGCGCGAGGCCCCGCACGAGCGGGGCAGCCAGTGGTACGACAACGAGGCCGGGCCCCTGGTGCGCCCGTACGCCATGACGGGAGGACGGACCAGGTCCGGCCCCGCCGGACTGCGCTTCGACCTGATCGCGCTCGTCACCCTCGACCCGGCCGCGCCCGGAGCCGACGACGTCGGTCTCGGCCCGGAGCACCGCTGCCTCGTCGATCTGTGCCGTCCGGAGACCCAGTCCGTCGCCGAACTCGCGGCAGGCGCCGACCTGCCCGTCGGCGTCGTCCGGGTTCTCCTCGGCGACCTGCTGGAACTGGGCTGCGTCACCGTCAGCCGGCCGGTGCCTCCCGCACAACTGCCCGACGAACGGATCCTGCGCGAAGTGATCGAAGGGCTGCGTGCGCTGTAGGCGGACGTTCACCCCCGTCCGGACCCGAAAGGACGTGCACACCGTCCACTTCGGCGGCCCGATGTTCAGCGAACGCGCGCAGATCGGTCCAGACATTCCACAAACGGTCGAACGTCCCATGAAAGGGGCGCAGTTGTCATGATGCTGACTTCGTGAACCCGCCCCGGAGCCACGGGCGGACCGTCCGCCGGGGCGTGCCGCACCCGAACGGACGTCGGCCGTGGCCCGACTCCCGAGAGAAGTGATCGATGGTCTCCGAGCACTCCGAAGACATGGACGGCGACACGACCGCCCTGGCGTTGAAGATCCTGGTCGCCGGCGGGTTCGGCGTCGGCAAGACCACCCTCGTGGGCGCGGTCAGCGAGATCAGGCCGCTGCGCACCGAGGAACTGCTCAGCGAGGCCGGCCAACTGGTGGACGACACCGACGGCGTCGACCAGAAGGTCACGACGACCGTCGCGATGGACTTCGGGCGCATCACCATCCGCTCCGGCCTCTCCCTGTACCTGTTCGGCACTCCCGGCCAGGACCGCTTCTGGTTCCTGTGGGACGAGCTGTCGCAGGGAGCCCTCGGGGCCGTGGTCCTCGCCGACACCCGGCGGCTGGAGGCCTGCTTTCCCGCCGTGGACTACTTCGAGCACCGCCACATCCCGTTCGTGGTGGCCGTCAACTGCTTCCCGCGCGCCCGGACCTACGACGCCCGCGAGGTCTCCTCGGCCCTCGACCTCGACCAGGGAACGCCCGTCGTGCTGTGCGACGCCCGTGACCGCGACTCGGGGAAGGAAGTCCTGATCCGGCTCGTCGAGTACGCCGGGCGGATGCACACCGCCCGGCTGCTCGACTCGGTGGGCTGACGGTCGGTCCTCGGACCGGCGGCACCGTCAGTCGGCGACGCCCTTCTCCGCCAGGACCTTCTCGACCGCGACCCGGACGAGGAGTTCACCCGGGACGCCGTTGCGGGCGCCGATCTCCTCGGCCCGGTCCTCGCCCATGTACCGGGCGGCGATACGAGTGGCCCAGTGCCGAACGTCGTCCAACTCCTCCGAGAGCACCGCACGTCCGTGCAGCACCACGAAGTCGAACGGCGGCCGGTCGTCGTCCACGCACAGGGCGACCCGGCCGTCCCTGGCCAGATTGCGTCCCTTCACAGTGCCCTTGCCGGTGTTGAACACGATCTCGTCCCCGTCCAGCAGGAACCAGATCGGCGCCACGTGCGGGCTCCCGTCGGCCCGGACAGTGGACAGCTTCCCCGTGCGCGTCCCGTACGAGACGAACGCCCGCCACTCGTCATCGGTCATCTTCTGTGCCATGTCCACATCCTCCTTGCCGGGCGCCCGGAGGTGGGGAAGGCTGGCGGGGGAGATCCTCCGGTCAGGGGGAGACGTCGCACGGGGAGACCGGATCATGGCGCAGAACCAGGGACTCGGCTGGCTGCTGGACGACCTGACCGAGCGTGTCGAACACGTACGGCACGCCTTGGTGTTGTCCAACGACGGACTGGTGACAGCCGCGAGCACAGGACTACGACGGGAGGACTCGGAGCATCTGGCCGCCGTGTCGTCCGGACTGCACAGCCTGGCCAAGGGCTCGGGACGCCACTTCGGCGCGGGACAGGTGCGTCAGACGATGGTCGAGTTCGACGACGCCGTCCTGTTCGTCACCGCCGCGGGCACCGGCAGCTGCCTGAGCGTCCTCACCGGCGCGCAGGCCGACATCGGCCAGATCGCCTACGAGATGACACTCCTCGTCAACCGAGTCGGCGAACACCTGGGACTGGACGCCCGCCAGCCCGAACGAGCCCCGGTCATAGACCTCTGACCTGCGGTTCTCATCCTCCGTCGAGTTATCCACAGGCTCGCCACGAGAACCGCCCACGCGGCTACGGTTTTTCTCACGGCAAGCGCGCACGGCGCGAGTCACCGACGTCACGGGGGAGACCGACCATGTCCGTCCACACGCTCACGACACCGCACGCCCCCACCATCGCGACCGGCCGCGCCGCCCGGGAACCGGGACCCGGGCGGGGCGAGTTCGCCGCCGGGGAACACCGCGGACCGCCGAGCGGGCGTACCCCCGAAGCGCTGCGGGACCGACTGCGCGCGGGAGTGGACCTGCGTCCCCGCACCTGGCGGGGACGGCACCTGGAATTCCTGCTGCGGCAGGCCGACGACCCCTGGCAGCGCGCGGGCGCCCTGGCCGCTCTGCTCACCCCGACCGGATCGCCGCGACCGTCCCGGATCCCCACGATCGTGCCAGGGCCGACCGGTTGCGGCCGGACCCGCCCGCCCAGGGCGCTCCCGGCTCACCGTCCGCGCGGATCGCCGAGACGATCGCCACGGCGGCCGACCCGGACGGGATCGGCCGGCTCAGGGCCGATCTGGCGCACGCCGTCGAACAGGCGCGCCGGGACCGGCCCGGGCCACGCCCCGCACCCCACAGGACCGCGAACGCGGAGCGCCGGACCCCGGGGCGCGAAGCCCGAAGCGCCGCGACACACGTGCCGGACCGGCCCGAGCGGACGCGCGGCCTCCTGAGCCGGCCGTGCCGCAGAAGCCCGTGACCTACAGGGCCCGGAACAGACCCTCCTGGACGACGGACACCAGCAGGCGTCCCTCCAGGTCGTAGATCCGTCCGCGGGCCAGGCCCCGTCCGCCCGTGGCGATCGGCGACTCCTGGTCGTAGAGGAACCACTCGTCCGCGCGGAACGGCCGGTGGAACCACATGGCATGGTCCAGCGACGCCATGTCGAAGTTCCGCCCACCCCACAGGGGTTCGACCGGGATGCGGACGGCGTCCAGCAGGGTCATGTCGCTCGCGTACGTCAACGCGCACGTGTGCACCAGCGGATCGTCCCCGAGCGGCCCGACCGCGCGCATCCACACCGCGCTGCGCGGTTCGGCGCCCTCGACGTCCTCGGCGTTCCAGCGCAGCCGGTCCACGTACCGGATGTCGAAGGGCTGACGGCGCGCCATCCGCTCCAACTGCTCCGGCAGTGTTCCCAGATGCTCCCGGATCTCCTCCGCGACCGTCGGCAGGGACTCCGGGGCCGGCACCTTGCGGGCCGGCGGCAACTGGTGCTCGAAGGGACCTTCCTCAGGCCTGTGAAAGGAGGCGGTGAGATTGAAGATCGTACGGCCCTGCTGCACGGCGGTGACCCGGCGGGTGGTGAACGACCGCCCGTCCCGGACCCGCTCGACCTGGTACACGATCGGCACACCCGGACGGCCGGGGCGCAGGAAGTACGCGTGCAGCGAGTGCACCGGGCGCTCGCCGTCGGTGGTGCGCCCGGCGGCGACCAGCGCCTGGCCCGCCACCTGGCCGCCGAAGACCCTTTGCAGGGACTCCTGCGGGCTGCGGCCACGGAAGATGTTGACCTCGATCTGCTCCAGGTCCAGCAGGTCGACGAGCCTCTCGGCCGGATTCGTCATGGGCGGGACTCTCCTCGGCTCACAGCTGGCCGACGTCGGTGACACGGACGACGGCGCGGCCCTCGGCGTCCGAGGCCGCGAGGTCGATCTCGGCGCTGACGCCCCAGTCGTGATCGCCGCGCGGGTCGTCGAAGATCTGCCGGACCCGCCACAGGCCGTGCTGCGGCTCCTCCTCGATCAGGAGCAGCTTGGGACCGCGGGCGTCCGGGCCGGTGCCGAGTTCGTCGTACTCGTCCCAGTACTTGTCCATCGCCTCGCCCCAGGCGTCGGCGTCCCAGCCGGCCTCGGCGTCCATCTCGCCCAGCTCCCCGACCTGGTCGAGAGCGGCGAGCTCGACGCGGCGGAACATGGCGTTGCGGACCAGGACACGGAAGGCGCGCGCGTTGGCGGTGACCGGCTTGACCTGGTCGGCCTTCTCCTGGGCCTCCTCGGCCGTCATTTCCTCCGGGTTGGCCAGCTGCTCCCACTCGTCCAGCAGGCTGGAGTCGACCTGGCGCACCATCTCGCCCAGCCAGGCGATCAGGTCCTCCAGATCCTCGGACTTCAGATCGTCCGGGATGTTGTGCTCGAGGGTCTTGTACGCGCCGGCCAGGTAGCGCAGCACGATGCCCTCGGTGCGGGCCAGCTCGTAGTGGGAGACCAACTCCGTGAAGGACATCGCCCGCTCGTACATGTCACGGATGACGGACTTCGGGGACAGCGGATGGTCGCCCACCCACGGGTGGCTCTTGCGGTAGGTGTCGTAGGCGTGGAAGAGCAGCTCCTCCAGCGGCTTCGGGTAGCCGATGTCCTGGAGCCGCTCCATGCGCTCCTCGTACTCGACGCCGTCCGCCTTCATCGCGGCGACGGCCTCGCCGCGCGCCTTGTTCTGCTGGGCGGCGAGGATCTGCCGCGGGTCGTCCAGGGTGGACTCCACGACCGACACCATGTCCAGCGCGTAGGACGGCGACTCCGGGTCCAGGAGTTCGAACGCGGCCAGCGCGAAGGTGGAGAGCGGCTGGTTGAGGGCGAAGTCCTGCTGGAGGTCGACCGTCAGACGCACGATGCGGCCCGTGGCGTCCGGCGTGTCGAGCTTCTCCACGATGCCGCCGTCCAGCAGGGAACGGTAGATCGCGATCGCGCGCCGGATGTGCCGGAGCTGCTGCTTGCGCGGCTCGTGGTTGTCCTCCAGGAGCCGGCGCATCGCCTCGAAGGCGTTGCCGGGCCGGGCGATCACCGACAGCAGCATCGTGTGCGTCACCCGGAAACGGGAGGTCAGCGGCTCCGGCTCGGAGGTGATGAGCTTGTCGAACGTGGTCTCGGTCCAGGCGACGAAGCCCTCGGGCGCCTTCTTGCGGACCACCTTCCGGCGCTTCTTGGGGTCGTCACCCGCCTTGGCGAGCGCCTTCTCGTTCTCGATGACGTGCTCGGGCGCCTGCGCGACCACGAAGCCCGCCGTGTCGAAGCCGGCCCGCCCGGCCCGGCCCGCGATCTGGTGGAACTCCCGGGCCCGCAGGGTACGCACCCGATTGCCGTCGTACTTGGTCAGAGCCGTGAACAGCACGGTGCGGATGGGCACGTTGACACCGACGCCGAGCGTGTCCGTGCCGCAGATGACCTTCAACAGACCGGCCTGCGCGAGCTTCTCCACCAGGCGCCGGTACTTCGGCAGCATGCCGGCGTGGTGGACGCCGATGCCGTGCCGCACGTAACGGGAGAGGTTGCGGCCGAACTTGGTGGTGAAACGGAAGTTGCCGATCAGCTCGGCGATCCGCTCCTTCTCGTCCTTCGAGCACATGTTGATGCTCATCAGCGCCTGCGCGCGCTCCACGGCCTGCGCCTGGGTGAAGTGCACGATGTAGACCGGCGCCTGCCTGGTGTCCAGCAGGTCGGTGAGCGTCTCCGTGAGCGGGGTGTACCGGTACTCGTAGGAGAGCGGCACCGGGCGGTTGGCCGAGCGGACCACCGAGGTGGGGCGGCCGGTGCGCCGGGTCAGGTCCTTCTCGAAGAAGGAGACGTCGCCGAGCGTCGCCGACATCAGGACGAACTGTGCCTGCGGCAGTTCCAGCAGGGGGATCTGCCAGGCCCAGCCGCGGTCCCCTTCCGCGTAGAAGTGGAACTCGTCCATGACGACCTGGCCGACGTCGGCGTCCTTGCCGTCGCGCAGCGCGATCGACGCGAGCACCTCGGCGGTGCAGCAGATCACCGGTGCGTCCGCGTTGACGGATGCGTCACCGGTGAGCATGCCGACGTTCTCGGTGCCGAAGATCTTGCACAGTTCGAAGAACTTCTCCGAGACCAGCGCCTTGATCGGGGCGGTGTAGAACGTGACCTCGTCCCGGGCGAGCGCCGCGAAGTGCGCGCCCGCCGCGATCATGCTCTTGCCCGAGCCGGTGGGCGTCGACACGATCACGTTGGCACCGGAGACCACCTCGATCAGCGCCTCCTCCTGGTGGGGGTAGAGCGTCAGACCGCGCTCCTGGGCCCACGACTCGAAGGCTTCGTAGAGGGCGTCGGGGTCTGCGGTCGGCGGCAGCTGATCGATGAGGGTCACGCACCCATATTGCCTGGCCTCGGGCCCGATGCGGGAATCGGATACCAGGCCGAAGATCATGACCGCTACGCTGTGTCGCCGACGGAGCGTCAACGCACCCGGTCAACTGGACAGCGGCACACGAGGAATAGGGCGGGCAACGGCCATGATGGGACCAGCACACTCACTGTCGGGCGCCGCCGCCTGGCTCGGCGTAGGGGCGGCGACCGCCGCGGCCGGGCATCCCATGCCCTGGCCCGTCGTGGTGGCCGGTGCTCTGATCTGCGCCGGTGCCGCTCTCGCTCCGGACCTCGACCACAAGGCCGCCACCATCTCCCGCGCCTTCGGCCCGGTCTCGCGCTGGCTCTGCGAGATCGTCGACAGGCTCTCGTACGCCGCCTACAAGTCCACCAGGAAGCCGGGCGACCCGCGCCGCTCCGGCGGACACCGCACGCTCACCCATACCTGGCTGTGGGCGGTCATGATCGGCGCGGGCACCTCGGCGGTGGCGATCGCCGGCGGCCGCTGGGCGGTGCTGGCGATCCTCTTCGTGCACATGGTGCTGGCCATCGAGGGCCTGCTGTGGCGGGCCGCCCGCGGCTCCAGCAGCGACGTCCTGGTGTGGCTGCTGGCGGCGACCACCGCGTGGATCATCGCCGGGGTGCTGGACAAGCCCGGCAACGGCTCGGACTGGCTGTTCACGGCACCCGGCCAGGAGTATCTGTGGCTGGGCCTGCCGATCGTCCTCGGCGCCCTGGTGCACGACATCGGGGACGCCCTGACCGTCTCGGGCTGCCCGATACTCTGGCCGATCCCGCTGGGCCGCAAGCGCTGGTACCCCCTCGGTACCCCGAAGGCGATGCGCTTCCGGGCCGGCAGCTGGGTCGAGCTCAAGGTGCTGATGCCCGTGTTCATGGTGCTCGGCGGGGTGTGCGGCGCGGCGGCGCTCAACTACATCTGAGGCGGCACGTACGCCCCGGGCGGCACGTCCGTCCGGGGGGTCGCGCCCGTCGGGCGGTGTCGGCCCGCGCCGGTGGCGGCTCAGGCCGCCCCGCCTCCGTCGGCACCCTGCCCGTCCTCACCGTCCTCACCGCCGTAGCGACGCTCGAACCGGGCGACGCGGCCCTCGGCGTCCACCGTGCGGGCCTTGCCGGTGTAGAACGGGTGGCTCTCCGAGGAGATCTCCACGTCCACGACCGGGTAGGTCTTCCCGTCGTCCCACTCCACGGTCTGGTCGCTCCTCGCGGTCGACCGGGTGAGGAACGCGTACCCGGCGGCGCGGTCGCGGAAGACCACAGGGCGGTACTCGGGCTGCTCTGCCTGCTGCATGGATGTTCCTCCTGCCGGCGTACCGGACCCGGCGGGCCGGGGGCGGCGGACTCAGCCGGACAGGCTGTCCTCGTCGACGATGTGCATCGCGGCCTCCTCCGCGGAGGCCGCCGCACCGTCGATGCCGACGTCCGTGGCGACCAGGGCGCTCTCCTCGTCCTCGTGCGTCCCCTCGTCGGGGGCCACGAGCCTGCCGGAGCGCAGGGCGCCCACCTCGTTGTCGAGGACTTCGCCGTCGGTGCCCTCGCAGTCGCCGATGCCGTCGCTGTCGGGGACGTCGAGATCCGGCATCTCCTCCGCCAGGCGCTGGTCCAGCGTCTCGCCGCGGTGCCGCTCCGCGGCGGTGACGTCGGAGCGCTCCACCGCCCACGGCCGCTCGGGAGGGGACCAGCCCCGGTCGAGAGGATCACCGACGCCGTCGTTCTCCAGGGTGTCTTCCACGTCGAGGAGCCCCGTGTCGGCCTGGACATCGGATCCGTCGGGCTGGTAGACGTCGTCTCCCCATCCGTCGGCGCTGTTCACGGGTACCTCCAGGTCGTGGGAACGGGCCCGCTCGTACCGCGGTCGGCGATCGGCCGCCGCCGCACGGGGCGCAGGCTGCGCGCGGCACGCACCGAAGGATTCCCGGGTGCTTCCGGAACCTGTGCCGCTTTCCAGCGTTCCACCCGGGTTCGGGACTGCGCAACGCCAGAGCGCGAGGAGCCGCCCACCGTCGGCACGCGCGCGGCCCTCCCGGACCGCCCCGAGCGCCCTCGCCGACGCCCCTGCGGGAGTCCCCGGGAGCCCGGCCGCCCTACGGGGTCCCGCCTTCCCGCGCGCGGGGGACAAGCCCCGCGGCCGCCGAGGCCGGCCCTGCCGGACCCGCCCGGCGGCCCCGAAGCCGAGGCCGGGGCAGCTCCGCGGCGCGCCGACACAGCCGTGCCCGTCCGGCGCCGGCGGCTCCCTCAGCCGTGCCAGGACCGCCACAGGGCCGCGTACGCGCCGTCCGCCGCGACCAGCTCGTCATGGCTGCCCAGCTCACTGATGCGACCGTTCTCCACGACCGCGATGACATCCGCGTCGTGGGCGGTGTGCAGACGGTGGGCGATGGCGATCACCGTACGGCCGTCGAGCACGCGGGCCAGGGAGCGCTCCAGGTGACGTGCCGCCCGCGGGTCGAGCAGCGAGGTCGCCTCGTCCAGGACCAGGGTGTGCGGGTCGGCCAGCACCAGCCGGGCCAGCGCGATCTGCTGGGCCTGGGCCGGGGTGAGCGCGAGGCCGCCCGAGCCGACCTCGGTGTCCAGACCGTCGGCGAGGGCGCGCGCCCAGCCGTCCGCGTCGACGGCGCCGAGCGCGGCCCACAGCTCGGCGTCCACCGCGTGGGTCCGGGCGAGCAGCAGGTTGTCACGCAGGGAGCCCACGAACACATGGTGTTCCTGGTTGACCAGGGCCACGTGCGAGCGGACCCGCTCGGCAGGCATCCGGGACAGCTCGGCGCCCCCGAGGGCGATGCGGCCCGCCCGGGGCGCGTAGATGCCGGCGAGCAGCCTGCCCAGGGTGGACTTGCCCGCGCCGGAGGGGCCGACCAGCGCCAGCCGGGTGCCGGGCGCGACCGCGAGCGAGACCTCGCGCAGGACGTCCACCCCCGCGCGGTAGCCGAAGTGCACCCGGTCCGCGTGGACGTCGCGCCCGTCGGGGGACACCGACTCGTCCGCGGCGTCGGGCTCGATGTCCCGTACTCCGACCAGCCGCGCGAGCGACACCTGGGCCACCTGCAACTCGTCGTACCAGCGCAGGATCAGGTTGACCGGGTCGACCAGCATCTGCGCGATCAAGGCGCTCGTGGTCATCTGGCCGATCCCGATCCAGCCCTGGAGGACGAACACCCCGCCGATCAGCACGACGGAGGCGATCACGGTCGCGTGCGTGACGTTGACGACCGGGAAGAGCACGGACCGCAGCCAGAGCGTGTAGCGCTCCCATTGTGTCCACGAACTGATGCGTTGGTCCGACTGCTCGACGCGGCGGGCGCCGAGCCGGTGCGCCTCGACGGTGCGCCCGGCGTCCACGGTCTCGGCGAGAGCGGCGGCGACGGCGGCGTATCCGGCGGCCTCGGAACGGTATCCGGAGGGTGCTCGTCGGAAGTACCAGCGGCAGCCGACGATCAGCACCGGCGCGGCGAGCAGCACGGCCGGGGCCAGCGGCGGCGCGGTGACGACGAGTCCGCCGAGCAGCAGCACCGTCCACATCACGCCGATCGCGAGCTGCGGCACCGCCTCGCGCATGGCGTTGCCCAGCCGGTCGATGTCCGTGGTGATCCGGGAGAGCAGATCGCCCGTGCCCGCCCGCTCCAGGACGCCCGGCGGCAGGCCCACCGACCGCACGAGGAAGTCCTCGCGCAGGTCTGCCAGCATCCGTTCGCCGAGCACCGCGCCCCGCAGCCGAACCTGCCGCACGAACACGGCCTGGACGACCAGGGCGATCACGAACAGGGCGGCGGTGCGCTCCAGATGGAGTTCCCGCGCGTGGTCCGACACGCGCTCGACCAGGCCGCCCAGCAGCCAGGGACCGACCATCGAGGTGATCACCGCGACCGTGTTGACCGCGATGAGCATCAGGAAGGCAGGGCGGTGGCGGCGGAACAGTTCGGCCACGTAGGCGCGTACGGTCGCCGGGGCGCCGACGGGCAGGGTGCTCGCCGTCGTCGGGGCCGCCGGGTCGTAGGCCGGTGGCGCCACGCCGATCATGCGGTCTCCTCGATCTCTTCCAGGGCGCCCCGGAAGGCGCCGTCGTCATCGGTCCCGGCGGTCCCGGCCGGTGTGGTCGGCGCGGCCGGCACGGTCGGTGCGGCCGGTCCGGACGGTGGGGTCTCCGAGGGCGTCTCCGGACCGGTGGCGAAGACGGGCTCGTCGTGTGTCTCCCGTGTGACCACAGCCCGGTACCGGGGCTCCGTGAGCACCAGCTCCCGGTGCTCGCCGACCGCGGCGACTTCGCCCTCGTGCACCAGGACGACCCGGTCGGCGCGGTCCAGGAGCAGCGGTGAGGAGGTCAGGACCACCGTCGTGCGGCCCGCTCGCAGCCGGCTGACGCCCTCCGCGATCCGCGCCTCGGTGTGCGAGTCGACGGCGGAGGTCGGCTCGTCCAGGACGAGCACCTCCGGGTCCGTGATCAGCGACCGGGCCAGCGCGAGCCGCTGGCGCTGGCCGCCCGAGAGGGAACGTCCGCGCTCGGTGACGCGGGCGTCCAGCGGGTCCTCGGCGTCGAGCGAGCCCTGCACGAGCGCCTCCAGGACGTCCCCGCACTGTGCGGCCGCCAGGGCCGCCCGCGGATCGACGTCACCGGAGGCGGGGACGTCGAGCAGTTCGCGCAGCGTGCCGGAGAGCAGCACGGGGTCCTTGTCCTGGACGAGGACGGCCGTCCGCGCCGTGTCGAGGGGCAGTTCGTCCAGCGGTACGCCGCCGAGCAGCACGGAGGTGTTGCCGGCTTCCGCCGGATGACCGCCTAGCCGATCGGCGAGCCGTCCCGCCGCGTCCGGGTCGCCGCAGACCACCGCGGTGAGCCTGCCGACGGGGGCGAACAGTCCGGTGTCCGGGTCGTACAGGTCTCCTGACGGGACGTCGGCCGGGCGCGAGCCCCCGGTGTCGGTGGAGCGCTCCAGCGACAGCACGCCCGCGGCCCGCCGGGCCGAGGGCCGCGAGAAGGAGTACGCCATGGCGATCTCCTCGAAGTGACGCAGAGGGTAGGTGAGCACCATGACCGAGCTGTAGACCGTGACGAGTTCGCCGACGGAGATCCGGCCCTCGCGGGCCAGGTGGACGCCGTACCAGACGACCGCGATCAGCAGCAGGCCGGGCAGCAGGACCTGGATCGCCGAGATCAGGGACCACATCCGGGCGCTGCGCACGGCGGCGTGCCGGACCTCCTGGGAGGCGCGGCGGTAGCGGTCGAGGAACAGGTCCTCGCCGCCGATGCCGCGCAGCACGCGCAGACCGGCGACGGTGTCCGAGGCCAGCTCGGTGGCGCGTCCGGCCTTCTGGCGCTGGAGGTCGGCCCGTCTGGTCGCGCGCGGCAGCAACGGCAGCGCGGCGAGGGCCAGTACGGGCAGTCCCACGGCGACGACCAGGCCGAGCGCGGGCTGGTAGACGACCAGCCCCACGCAGACCAGGACGACGGTCAGCGCGGCGGCGGTGAAGCGGGAGACGGCCTCCACGAACCAGCCGATCTTCTCGACGTCGCCCGTGGAGACCGCCACCACCTCGCCGGCGGCGACCCGGCGGGTCAGCGCGGAACCCAACTGCGCGGCCCTGCGGGCCAGCAGCTGCTGCACGCGGGCCGCCGCCGTGATCCAGTTGGTGACCGCGGCCCGGTGCAGGAAGGTGTCGCCGACGGCGATGCCCACGCAGCACAGGGCCATCAGGCCGCCGGAGAGGGCCAGTCGGGTGCCGGAGCGGTCGACGACGGCCTGGACGGCGTAGCCGACGCAGAAGGGCTGGGCGGAGACGGCCGTGAAGTGCAGCAGGCCCCAGGCCAGCGACCGGATCTGACCGCCCAGCTGGTTCCGGCCGAGCCACCACAGGAACCGGGGGCCCGAACGTACGTCGGGCACGCCCGGGTCGGGATACGGAAGGTCTTGAATCTGCATGACGTCCAAGTGGCTCGTGTCAGGGGGCGGGCGGGGAGAGGGGACGGAGGGCAGGGAAGGGCGGAGCCGCGAGACGCGGCAACAAACCGTGAAAGGTTCGCGTCGGAGCGTGGTCAAAATCAACCTGTTTTTCCGGGGCGCCGAACGGTTCAGGCTGCCCGGTCCGCGCGATCCGGAGTGGTCCGACATCATCTGGATGTCACCAACTCTGGTTGAATGTCCGGAAAGTTCTACGAGGGTGGGGTGATGCGGGAGTGGCGGCGCACGACGCGCGGGAACCGCGACGGCGACCCGCGCTCCCCTCGACGGCCGTGAGGACCGGCACGGCCCGGGTGACCCGCACGGCCCTGTCGACCCTGTCGGTCCTGCCGGTGCTCGCGACCCTCACGGGCCTGCTGACCCTGTCCGGATGCGACGGCCCGGATCGGGGGAGCGGCGGGGGCGCGGGATCCGCCGCGGGCGCGGACCGCACCCCCGCAGACCCGGGCCGCACCCACCCGGACCCGGACCCCGCCCGTCCGGGCCGCACCCGCCCGGAGCGCCCCCGTGCGAGGCCCGTGGATCCGACCCGTATCCCGGGCGTCGGTGAGCGTCTTCGGCGGCGGATCCCCGCCGACTCCCGCCAGGTGGTGGTCGTCTACGGGGACGGCAGGGACTCGGCCGGTGCCACGGTCGTGCTGTACACCCGGCGCGGCTCCGTCTGGGAGCGCATCCGCGACTGGCCCGCGCACAACGGGAAGAAGGGCTGGACCACCGACCACCACGAGGGGGACGGGCGCAGCCCCGTGGGCGTGTTCACGCTCACCGACGCCGGCGGTGTCCTCGCCGACCCCGGTACCCGGCTCCCGTACACGAGATCCGCGGGCTTCGCGGCTCCGCGCTGGTGGGCCAGGTCGCACTGGCACGACTTCGACTACGTCATCGCCATCGACTACAACCGCGTCAAGGGCACCCCGCCGAACGACCCGACCCGCCCCGAGGGCGGTTCCAGGGGAGGCGGTATCTGGCTGCACCTGGACCACGGCAGCGGTACGTCGGCCTGTGTCGGCCTGTCCGGAGCGGCGATGGAGTACCTGCTGCGCACGCTCGCCCCGGAGGGGCACCCCGTGGTGGTGATGGGCGACAGGGCGCACCTCGGCTGACGCGGCACCGGGACCCGCCGTTCAGCAGTCGCGCTCCCGCGCCGGCGGCCCGTCCACCAGTGTGTCCAGCAGGCTCCCGAGCGCCTCGCGCTGGGCGCCCGTCAGCGGCGCGAGGATCTCCTGCGCGGCGGACACGCGCGCCCCGCGCAGTTCGCGCAGCGCCTCCTGGCCGTCGTCGGTGAGTTCGACGCGGATCACGCGGCGGTTGGTCGGGTCGGGGACCCGGCGCACCTTGCCGCTCGCCTCCAGTCCGTCGACCAGGGTCGTCACGGCCCGGGGCACCACCTCCAGCCGTTCGGCCAGGTCGGCCATCCGGGGCGAGGTGTCGCAGTGCGCCAGGGTGCGCAGCAGCCGGGCCTGGGCCGGTGTCACGCCCAGGCCGCGCTGCTGGAGGTGGTGCTTCTGGATGCGGTGCACCCGGCGCGTGAGCCGCAGGAGTTGCTCGGCGAGCAGGCCGTCGGGATCGGGGCTGGTCATGGGGGAACAATATCAGGACCAGGTTCATTGTGAGTATAGGTAACAATGAGCTATGCTCCCTGAATCCTCACCATCTCACCCTCCGTAGGAGCCATGCCCCGCGATCACATCGAATGGACCCCCTCTCCCGGCACCTCGACGGACCAGCCCCGCCAGGTGCGCCGCATCCTCTCCCTGTTCAAGCCCTACCGCGCCCGGCTCGCGGTCGTCGGCCTGCTGGTCGGCGCCTCGTCCCTGGTGTCCGTGGCCACCCCGTTCCTGCTGAAGGAGACGCTGGACGTCGCGATCCCCCAGGGGCGCACCGGTCTGCTGAGCCTCCTGGCCCTCGGCATGATCCTCAGCGCCGTCCTGAACAGCGTCTTCGGCGTACTCCAGACGCTGATCTCCACGACCGTCGGCCAGCGCGTCATGCACGATCTGCGCACCGCCGTCTACGGCCGGCTCCAGCGCATGTCGCTGGCCTTCTTCACCCGGACCCGCACCGGCGAGGTGCAGTCCCGCATCGCCAACGACATCGGCGGCATGCAGGCCACCGTCACCTCCACCGCGACCTCCCTGGTCTCCAACCTCACCAGCGTGGTCGCCACGATCGTCGCGATGATCGCCCTCGACTGGCGCCTGACCGTCGTCTCGCTGCTCCTGCTGCCGGTCTTCGTCTGGATCAGTCGCCGCGTGGGCAACGAGCGCAAGAAGATCACCACCCAGCGCCAGAAGCAGATGGCGGCGATGGCGGCGACCGTCACCGAGTCGCTCTCCGTCAGCGGCATCCTGCTCGGCCGCACCATGGGCCGCTCCGACTCGCTCACCCGGTCGTTCGCCGAGGAGTCCGAGCAGCTGGTCGACCTCGAGGTGCGCGCGAGCATGGCGGGCCGCTGGCGGATGGCCGTGATCACGATCGTGATGGCCGCCATGCCGGCCGTCATCTACTGGACCGCGGGCCTCGCCCTCCAGACGGGCGGACCCGGCGTCTCGATCGGTACCCTCGTCGCCTTCGTCTCGCTCCAGCAGGGCCTGTTCCGCCCGGCCGTGAGCCTGCTGGCGACCGGCGTCCAGATCCAGACCTCGCTCGCCCTGTTCCAGCGCATCTTCGAGTACCTCGACCTGCCCGTCGACATCACCGAGCGCGCGGAGCCCGTACACCTCGACCGCGTCAAGGGCGAGGTCCGCTTCGAGGACGTCACCTTCGGCTACGACGGCAAGGGCGGCCCGGTCCTCGACGGCATCGACATCACCGTCCCCGCGGGCAGCGGCCTCGCGCTCGTCGGCGCCACCGGAGCCGGCAAGTCCACGCTCGGCTACCTGGTGCCGCGCCTGTACGACGTCACGGGCGGCCGGGTCACCCTCGACGGCGTCGACGTCCGTGACCTCGACTTCGACACCCTGGCCCGCGCGGTCGGCGTCGTCTCGCAGGAGACGTACCTCTTCCACGCCTCGGTGGCCGAGAACCTGCGCTTCGCCAAGCCGGAGGCCACCGACGAGGAGTTGTACGCGGCGGCCCGGGCGGCCCAGATCCACGACCACATCGTGTCCCTGCCGGACGGCTACGACACCGTCGTCGGCGAACGCGGCCACCGCTTCTCGGGCGGCGAGAAGCAGCGCCTGGCCATCGCCCGGACCATCCTGCGGGATCCGCCGGTGCTCATCCTCGACGAGGCGACCAGCGCCCTGGACACCCGCACCGAACACGCCGTCCAGGAAGCCATCGACGCGCTGTCCGCCGACCGCACGACCCTCACGATCGCGCACCGGCTGTCCACCGTCCGGAGCGCCGACCAGATCGCGGTCCTGGACCGCGGGCGCGTCGTCGAACGAGGCACGCACGAGGAGTTGTTGGCGCGGGACGGGCGGTATGCCGCGCTCGTGCGCCGGGACGCCCAACTGGAGCCGACAAGCTGACGATATGCCAGGTTCGCTGGGTTTTGCGGGTTACCGTGCCCCCATGCAGATGAACACTCCGCCACGGAGATCGATTCGACTGACGCGCCGGGGCCGGATCACCCTCGTCGCGACCGGGGCCGTCGTGGCCGGCATCGCCGTGGCGGTGCCGCTGCTGAAGCTGGGTCACGACACGCCCGCCGGGCCCGCCCGGCCCGCCTCGCTGGTGATCCCGGAGGGCTGGCGGGCCGGCCAGGTCTACGACGCGGTGGACAAGGCCCTCGCCCTGTCCGCCGGCACCACCCGGCAGTCCCTGACGAAGGCCCACCTCAAGCTGCCCGGCGACGCCGAGGGCAACCCCGAGGGATACCTGTTCCCGGCGACGTACGCGCTGACCGGGAAGGCCACGCCGCAGATGGTGCTGGCGGCCATGGTCGACAACGCGAACCGCACGTTCAACAAGGCGCCCATCGCCGCCGGTGCGCAGCACAACGCGATGAACCTCTACCAGGCGGTCACCATCGCCAGCATCGTCCAGGCCGAGTCCGCGACGAGGTCCGACATGGGAAAGGTGGCCCGGGTCGTCTTCAACCGGCTGGAGCGCGGGATGCCGCTCCAGATGGACTCCACGATCAACTACGCGCTCAACCGCTCCACCCTGCGTACGACGGCCGACGACACCCGGATCGACAGCCCCTACAACTCGTACCAGCGGATGGGTCTGCCGCCGACGCCGATCGACAACCCCGGCGAGGAGGCGATGAAGGCCGCGATCAACCCGCCGCCGGGCGACTGGCTGTACTTCGTGACCGTCAAGCCGGGTGACACCCGGTTCACGGCCGACTACCAGCAGCACCTGCGCAACGTCGCCGAGTTCAACACCGCGCAGCAGAAGAGCGCGAGTCCGGCGCCCACGACCACGAAATGAGCGGTCGGGACGTCAGGCGGCGAGGGCCTCGCCGGCGAGCAGACGCCTGATGTCCCGTACCGCCGCCCGTCCGGCCCGGTTGGCGCCGATGGTGCTCGCCGACGGGCCGTAGCCGACCAGATGGACGCGCGGGTCGGCGACCGCGCGGGTCCCGTCCAACCGGATTCCGCCGCCCGGCTCGCGCAGCCGCAACGGTGCCAGATGGCCGACGGCGGGCCGGAAGCCGGTCGCCCACAGGATGACGTCGGCGGCCACGTGCCGTCCGTCCTTCCACTCCACGCCGTCCGGGGTGATCCGGTCGAACATCGGCAGCCGGTCCAGGACGCCGTCCGCCAGACCCCGCCGGATCGCGTCGTTCAGGGGCAGCCCGGTGACGGAGACGACGCTCCTCGGCGGCAGCCCGCGCCGCACCCGCTCCTCCACGAGCGCGACCGCCGCGCGGCCCGCCTCCTCGTCGAAGGGGCCCTCGCGGAAGACGGGCGGCCGCCTGGTGACCCAGGTGGTGGCCGCCGCGTACGGGGCGAGCTCCAGCAGATGCTGGGTGCCGGACGCCCCGCCGCCCACCACGACCACCCGCAGCCCCGCGAAAGCCTCGGGCCCGGGGTAGCGCGCGGTGTGCAGCTGCCGTCCGAGAAAGGTCTCCTGACCGGGAAGGCGCGGCCGGAACGGCCGGTCCCAGGTGCCGGTCGCGTTGATCAGCGCGCGCGTCGACCACACCCCGTCGGACGTCTCCACGAGCAGCCGGCCGCCGTGGCCCTCGCGCACCGCCCGCACCTCCACCGGACGTCGGACCCGCAGGTCGAAGGCCTGCTCGTAGCGGTCGAAGTACGCGCTGATCACCTCGGAGGAGGGGCGCGCGGAGTCGGCGTCCGTCAGTTCCATCCCCGGCAGCGCGTGCATGCCGTGCACCTTGCCGTACGTCAGCGAGGGCCACCGGAACTGCCAGGCCCCGCCCGGGCCGGGGGAGTGGTCGAGGACCACGAAGTCGTGATCGGGACGGAAACCGGCGCGCCGCAGGTGATAGGCACTGGACAGCCCCGCCTGGCCCGCGCCGACGACGGCGACCTCGACCTCGCGTGTGTTGTTCACGCTTCCACCAACGGGTGTGTGGTCGCGGATCTTCCCCTGGGCGAGGATGGAGACATGTCAGACGGCTTCACCACCCGAGTCCTGCGCGTCGCCTCCGGCTCCACGGAGCGGGTCGTCGACCTCACCCGTGACTGCGAGGCGTTCCTGCGGGAGGCGGCCGCCGGCCGCGACGGTCTCCTGAACATCTTCGTCCCGCACGCCACCGCCGGAATCGCGGTCATCGAGACCGGCGCGGGCAGCGACGACGACCTCCTCGCCGCCCTGCACACCCTGCTGCCCGCCGACGACCGCTGGCAGCACCGCCACGGCAGCCCCGGCCACGGCCGCGACCACGTCCTGCCCGCCATCGTCCCGCCCCACGCGACCCTGCCGGTGCTGGGCGGACGGCTGGAACTGGGCACCTGGCAGTCGGTGTGCCTGGTGGACACGAACCGGGACAACCCCGACCGCCGGGTACGGCTGAGTTTCCTGGGCTGACCTGCCGCGCGAGGCGGATTCCGGTCGTCGGCTTCACCGACGCCCGCCGGGGTACCTGGGTCTCACGCCAACCCTGAGCCCAGAGGTGGGATCACCCGTGAGCGAGCGCCCTCCGACGGACCGCCGGTGCCGCGCCCCGGTCGCGGAGGGAGTTCCGTACGGCGGCGCCGGGTGGCACGTCCGAGGTGAAGAGCAGGAGTCCGGCTGCCCGAGAGGACACGTCATGGGCGTACGCACCTGGGTCAGCGACTGGCCCGTATACCGACAGCTGACCGGATCGGACCGGCTGGGGCGCGGCCGGGCGGCCATGTCCGCACCCACGCGGCGGCTCGAGCCGCGCACCGACACCGCCGACCGGGTGGTTCCCTCCATCTGCCCCTACTGCGCGGTGGGCTGCGGCCAGCAGATCTACGTCAAGGACGACAAGGTGGTCCAGATCGAGGGCGATCCCGCCTCGCCCATCAGCCGGGGCCGTCTGTGCCCCAAGGGATCGGCCACCCTCCAGCTGACGACAGGATCGGCCCGCCGGCACCAGGTCCTCCACCGGCGGCCGTACGCGACCGACTGGGAGCCGCTCGATCTGGAGACGGCCATGGACATGGTCGCCGACCGGGTGGTCGAGACGCGCCGCCGCACCTGGGAGTGGGAGAAGGACGGACTGCGCACCGCCCGCACGCTCGGCATCGCCAGCCTCGGCGGCGCGACGCTCGACAACGAGGAGAACTACCTGATCAAGAAGCTCTTCACCGGGCTCGGCGTCGTACAGGTGGAGAACCAGGCACGGGTCTGCCACAGCTCCACCGTCGCGGGCCTCGGCACCTCGTTCGGCCGGGGCGGCGCCACCACCTTCATGCAGGATCTCCAGCACGCCGACTGCATCGTCATCCAGGGCTCCAACTTCGCCGAGGCGCACCCGGTCGGCTTCCAGTGGGTCATGGAGGCCAAGGAGCGCGGCGCCCGCGTCATCCACGTCGACCCGCGCTTCACGCGCACCAGCGCCCTGGCCGACCTGCACGTCCCGATCCGGGCCGGCAGCGACATCGCCTTCCTCGGCGCGGTGATCAACCACGTGCTCACCGAGGAGAAGGACTTCCGGGAGTACGTCCTCGCCTACACCAACGCCGCCTCGATCGTCGGCGAGGACTTCCAGGACACCGAGGACCTGGACGGGGTCTTCTCGGGACTCGACGCGGAGAGCCGGCGGTACGACCTGCGGAGCTGGCAGTACGAGGGCGTGGAGGTCCAGGCGCCCTCCGGCGACGTCGACGAACTGTACGAGGAGAAGACGAAGGGCTCGGGCCGCGCCGAGAGCCACGGCTCGGGCGGGGCCAGGACAGGCGGCCGCCCGCCCCGCGACGAGACCCTTCGGCACCCGCGCTGCGTCTACCAGATCCTCAAACGCCACTACGCGCGTTACACCCCCGAACTCGTCGAGGAGACCTGCGGAATTCCGCGCGCGACCTTCCTGAAGGTCTGCGACGCCCTGACCGCCAACAGCGGCCGCGACCGCACCAGCGCCTTCGTGTACGCGGTGGGCTGGACCCAGCACTCCAACGGGACCCAGTACATCCGGGCCGCCAGCGTCCTCCAGCTCCTCCTCGGCAACATCGGCAGGCCCGGCGGCGGCATCCAGGCCCTGCGCGGCCATGCCTCCATCCAGGGTTCCAGCGACATCCCGACCCTCTACAACCTGCTGCCCGGCTACCTGCCGATGCCGCACGCCCACGCGCACGAGGACCTGGACGCGTTCGTCGAGGCCAGCCGCACCGTCAAGGGCTTCTGGGGCAACATGCGGGCGTACTGCGTCAGCCTCCTCAAGGCGTACTACGGCGACGCCGCAACCGAGGACAACGACTTCTGCTTCGACCACCTGCCGCGGCTCACCGGCTCGCACGCCACCTACGACACGGTCATGGCGCAGCTCGACGGCGACTGCAAGGGCTACTTCCTGATGGGCGAGAACCCGGCAGTCGGCTCCGCCAACACCCGGCTGCAACGGCTGGGCATGGCCAACCTTGAGTGGCTGGTCGTCCGGGACTTCTCCCTGATCGAGTCCGCGACCTGGTGGCAGGACGGACCGGAGATCGAGACGGGCGAACTGACCACCGCGTCGATCCCCACCGAGGTCTTCTTCTTCCCGGCGGCCGCGCACACCGAGAAGTCCGGCTCGTTCACCAACACCAACCGATGGCTGCAATGGCACCACGCGGCCGTGGAACCGGACGGGGACGCCCGCAGCGACCTGTGGTTCACCTACCACCTGGGCCGTCGCATCAAGGAGCGGCTGGCCGGCTCGACCGACCCCATGAACCGGCCCGTCCAGGACCTCACCTGGGACTATCCCCTCGAAGGACCGCTGCGCGAGCCGGCCGCCGACGCGGTCCTCGCCGAGATCAACGGCCACGGTCCGGACGGCGCCCCGCTCTCCGCGTACACCGAGCTGAAGGACGACGGCTCCACCCGCTGCGGCTGCTGGATCTACTGCGGGGTGTACGCCGACGGCGTCAACCACGCCGCCCGCCGTACCCCGCACACGGAACAGGACTACGTGGCCGCCGACTGGGCCTGGGCGTGGCCCGCCAACCGCCGCATCCTCTACAACCGGGCCTCGGCCGCCCCCGACGGCACACCCTGGAGCGAGCGCAAGGCGTACGTGTGGTGGAACGGCACGGAAGGCAGGTGGACCGGCCGCGACGTCCCCGACTTCGTGCCCGACCGCGCACCCGGCCACGTACCGCCGGAGGACGCCACCGGGCCCGACGCACTGCGTGGCGACGACCCGTTCATCATGCAGGCCGACGGCAAGGGCTGGCTGTACGCGCCGGCCGGGCTGGAGGACGGCCCGCTGCCCACCCACTACGAGCCGCAGGACTCGCCCTTCCACAACGCCCTCTATCCGTCGACCCCGCGCTCACCCGTGCGGGAGCTGATGCCGCGTGAGGGCAACCGCTACCACCCCAGCGGCGACGAGCCGGGCACCGAGGTGTACCCGTACATCGTCACCACCCACCGGCTCACCGAGCACTTCACCGCCGGCGGCATGAGCCGCTGGTCCCCCTACCTCGCGGAGCTCCAGCCCGAGTTCTTCTGCGAGCTCTCCCCGGCACTGGCCGCCGAGCGCGGCCTGGAGCACGGCGGCTGGGCGACGATCATCACCGCCCGCAACGCCGTCGAGGCACGCGTCCTGGTCACCGAGCGGCTCAAGCCCCTGACGGTGCACGGCAGGACCTGCCATCAGATCGGACTGCCCTTCCACTGGGGACCCAACGGGATCGCCACCGGAGACGCGGCCAACGAACTCATGGCCATCACGCTCGACCCCAACGCCCACATCCAGGAGGACAAGGCGCTCACGGCCGACATCCGCCCGGGCCGCCGTCCTCGCGGACCCGAGCTGCCGAAACTGGTCGCCGAGTACCGGCGGCGCGCGGGAATCACCGGGACGACCGGCACGGAGGTCCGGAAATGAGCGAGTGGCACCTGCTGAGCGGCCCCGAGCCGGACCTCGCCCGTGACGCCGGGCACCCCCGACCCCCCGAACGGGTCGGCTTCTTCACCGACACCTCCGTCTGCATCGGCTGCAAGGCGTGCGAGGTGGCCTGCAAGGAGTGGAACGCGATCCCGGACGACGGACTGCCGCTGAGCGGCATGAGCTACGACAACACACGGGGGCTCGGCGCCTCCACCTGGCGCCATGTCGCCTTCATCGAGCAGAAGGTGCCCGCGCCGGAGGGACGCACCGAACTCACCCTGCTCGACGGGGCGCCGACGACCTCCGCACCCCCGGGGACACCGGACGACATGCGCTGGCTGATGTCCTCGGACGTCTGCAAGCACTGCACCCACGCGGCCTGTCTGGACGTCTGCCCCACCGGCTCCCTGTTCCGCACGGAGTTCGGCACCGTCGTCGTCCAGGAGGACATCTGCAACGGCTGCGGCTACTGCGTGCCCGCCTGCCCGTACGGGGTGATCGAGCAACGCCAGGACGACGGCCGGGCCTTCAAGTGCACCATGTGCTACGACCGGCTCGGCGCGGGACAGGAACCCGCCTGCGCGAAGGCCTGCCCCACCCAGTCCATCCAGTTCGGCCCCCTGGACGAGCTGCGCGAACGGGCCGCCCTGCGGGTGGACCAACTGCACGAGCAGGGCGTCGAGGAGGCGCACCTCTACGGACACGATCCGCACGACGGAGTCGGGGGCGACGGAGCGTTCTTCCTGCTCCTCGACAAGCCGGAGGTGTACGGACTGCCGCCCGACCCCGTGGTGACCACCCGCGACCTGCCCGCCATGTGGAAGCACGCGGGCGCCGCCGCGCTGTCCCTGGCCGGCGGCATCGCACTCGCCTTCGCGCTGGCCGGACGGACCGAGGGGGCACGATGACCAGGACCCGGCAGCGCCGGGGCGAACAGCTCATGGTTCCGCCCGCGGACTTCGACTCCTACTACGGCCGTCCGATCGTCCACGCCCCGTCCTGGGAGGCCCGCGACATCGCCGGATACTTCTTCCTCGGCGGGCTCGCCGGGGCGGGATCGGTGCTCGCCGCCGGGGCCCAGCTGACCGGACGCCCCCGTACCGCCACCGCGATGAAGGTCTCCTCGCTCGCCGCCGTCTCGCTGTCCGCCGCCGCCCTCGTCCACGACCTGGGCCGACCCTCCCGGTTCGCCAACATGCTGCGGGTGTTCAAGCCCACCTCACCGATGAGCATGGGCTCCTGGCTGCTCAGCGCGTACGGCCCCGCCGCCGGCGCGGCCGCGCTCAGCGCGGTCACCGGGCGGCTGCCCAGGGCCGGCGGCGCCGCGACCGGCGCCGCCGCGCTGCTCGGACCCATGCTGGCCTCGTACACCGCCGTGCTGGCCGCCGACACCGCCGTCCCCGCCTGGCACGGCGCCCACCGGGAACTTCCCTACGTGTTCACGGCGTCCGCGACGGCCGCCGCCTCGGGAATGGCGCTGATCGTCGCGCCACCGCGCGAGAGCGGTCCCGCCCGCTGCGCGGCGGCGCTGGCCTGCGTGGCCGAGACCGTGGCGTCCCGGGCCGCGGAGCGACGCCTGGGCATGGTCGCCGAGACCTGGCGCGAAGGCCGTGCGGGGACGCTCATGCGCGCCGCGCGGGCCCTGACCCTGGCGGGCGGCGCGGCCGCGGTACTGGCCGGCGGCCGCAGTCGGCCGGTCGCCGCGGCCGCGGGGCTGGCCCTGCTCGCGGGGTCGGTCTGCACCCGCTTCGGGATCTTCGCGGCGGGCATCGCCTCCGCCGAGGACCCGAAGTACACCGTCACACCTCAGCGGGAAGGAGGGGGAGGGTGACCCCGACGGCCCGGGCGTCCCTCACGGACGTTTGAACCGCGCTGTCGTGTGCACGCGCCCGGTATGACCCGTTCGAAGCGAGAGACAGAGCGAAAATACGAAGCCCCGCCGACCGAGGACCCCTCCTGGCTGCCGGACCTCACCGGCGTCGACGGCGTCGCGTCGGTCGTGGACAAGGGCGTCGACGAACTGGACGCCGTGTACTGGGACACGGCCGACCTGCGCCTGGCCGGGGCCTCGGCGACACTCCGGCGAAGGACCGGCGGAGCCGACGCGGGCTGGCACCTCAAACTGCCCCTGTCCGGGGACAGCCGGGAGGAGGTGCAGGCCCCGCTGTCCGACACGGTCCCGGAGACCCTGCACGACCTGGCCCTCTCCCGCACCCGAGGGGCGGAACCCGGGCCGGTGGTCCGGATCCGGACCACCCGGAGCACACGCCACCTGGTCGACGCCGAGGGCACGGTCCTCGCCGAACTGACCCTCGACCGGGTGCACGCCGAGTCCCGGACCGCCACGACCGCACCGGTCGCGTGGACCGAGCTGGAGGTCGAGCTCGCCGAGGACACCGATCCCGGGCTGCTCGACCTCGTCGAGGAGACGCTCCGCAAGAACGGCATCGACCGCGCCGGCCACGCGTCCAAACTGGCCCGGGCACTGGAGGGCACCGGAACGGGAGCGCCGCCCCGGCCGCACGGGCGGGCCGAGGGCGTCGAGGCGGGCTCGGCCGCGGACGCACTCCTCACGTACCTGGACGAGCAGGTGACCGCCCTGGTCGACGCCGATCCCGCGGTACGCCGAGGCCTGCCCGACTCCGTGCACCAGATGCGCGTCACCTGCCGGCGACTGCGCAGCACTCTGCGGTCCTACCGGTCGGTGCTGGCCCGTGAGCGCACCGATCCGATCCGCGACGAGCTCAAATGGCTCGGCGGGGAACTGGGCGCGGAACGCGACCAGGAGGTCCTCATGGAACGGCTCGGCGCGCGCGTCGAGGCCTCGCCGACCGAGCTGGTCCTCGGGCCGGTCGACGCCCGGTTGCGGGCGTGGCACGTCGCCCGCGCCTCGGCGGCCCGGCAGCGCACCCTCGACACCCTGCTCTCACCCCGTTACCTGGCCCTGCTCGATGCGCTGGCCGACCTCACGCGGCAGCCGCCCCTGCGGAGCAAGGCCGCTCGCAGGCCGGAGAAGGTGATGGCCAAGGCAGTGCTCAAGGAGTACGCGCGACTGGCCCGCCGGGTGGCACACGCGCTGGAACTCTCCCCGGGCCCGGACCGCGACGCGGCCCTGCACCAGGCCCGCAAGGCGGCCAAGAAGACCCGGTACGCCACCGAACCGGCGCGCGGCTCGCTCGGCAAGCCCGCCCGACGGTTCGGCAAGCGCGTCAAGGCCGTGCAGCGGCTGCTCGGCGAGCACCAGGACAGCGTCGTCGCGCGCGAGGCACTGCGGAACCTGGCCCTGGCGGCGCACGCGGCGGGAGAGTCCGCCTTCGCCTGGGGCCTGTTGTACGGCCAGGAGCAGGCCGCGGCGCAACGGTGCGAAGAGGAGCTGCCGGCCGCCTGGGCCGACGCCTCGAAGCCCGGCCTGCGCGATGCGCTCACCCACTGAGGGACGACTCCCGGCGGTGCCGTCGCGCGGTCGGGCCGGGCCGTCGAGGAACGCCGGGCCTTCCACGGGGCGGGGCTCGGCTGCCCGGATCATGGGTCGGAGCCGGCCGCTCGAATCACGGGTCGGGGTTCGGCTGCCCGGATCAGCTGTCGGGGATCGGCTGCTCGAACCAGACCACCTTGCCCACGCTGAGCCTGGTCGAGCCCCAGCGCCGGGCGATCTGGTTGACCAGGAACAGACCGCGCCCGCCCTCGTCGTCGAGGTCGGCGCACCGCATCCTGGGCGCCTGGGGGGAGTCGTCGGTGACTTCGCAGCGCAGCACGTCGGTGCGCAGCAGCCGTAGCGAGATGGGACGGGAGGCGCAGCGCACGGCGTTCGTGACGACCTCGCTGACCATGAGTTCCGTCGGTTCCAGCAGGGATTCGAGCCCCCAGCGCCGCAGGGTGCGATGGGTCAGCCGACGCGCCTGCCCGGCGGTGCGCGGGTGCGGTTCCAGGAACCAGTACCTGACGCTGTCCTCGGGGAATCCCTCGAAGCGGGTGGCGAGCAGCGCGATGTCGTCGTCCCGGGTGCGCGGGCCCAGGGTGCCCAGCACCTGGTCGCACAGCGTTTCCAACGAGGGCACGGCGATCCCTTGCCCCCTGGCCCGGGGCGGCGCCTGGAGATGGGCGCGCAGCGCCTCGACGCCCGAGCCCACGTCCTGGTCGCGGGACTCGACGAGACCGTCGGTGTACTGGAGCAGCGTCGCTCCCCTGGGCGCGGGCAGCTCCACGCACTCGAAGCAGACACCGCCGACGCCGAGCGGGGCGCCCGGCGGGACCCGCAGCACCTCCACCCGGCCGTCCGGCTGGAGCAGCAGCGCGGGCGGGTGGCCGGCGTTCGCCATCAGCATCCGCTGGGAGATCGGGTCGTAGATCACGTAGAGGCAGGTGGCGATGTGGTCGCTGCCCAGGCGCTGGGCCTGTTCGTCGAGGTGGTGCAGGACCTCGTCCGGGGGCAGGTCGAGCCCGGCGAGGGTCTGCACGATGGTGCGCAGCTGGCCCATGATCGCGGCCGACGTCATGGAGTGGCCCATGACATCGCCGACGACCAGGGCGATCCGGTTGCCGGGCAGCGGGATCGCGTCGTACCAGTCGCCGCCGACCTGCGCGGTCTTCGAGGCGGGCAGGTACCTGCTGGCCAGCCGGACACCGGTGGGCTCGGGCAGCGACGGGGGGAGCATCGTGTGCTGGAGCGTGTCCGCCACGGAGGCCTCGTGCCCGTACATCACCGCCTTCTGGACGCCGAGGGCGGTGTGGGTCGCGAGCTGCGAGGCGACGAGCTGGTCGTCGCCGGTGAACTCGGGCCGGCCGGAGCCGCGCAGCAGTACGACGCTGCCCATGATGTGGTGGCGGCCGTGCAGCGGGGCGATGATCAGCCGTCGGCCGGACGGCAGGGCCCCCGGCGCGCCGGCCACGGGCCCGAGCAGCTCGGTCACCGCCGGGGCGATCCCCGGCGTGTCGCCGAACGCCGGCCGCCCGGACAGCAGCAGCCGCGCGAGCCGGCCGGAGACGGTGAGGTGCACCCGCTCGGTGAGGTCCGAGCGCCGGGGGAGCTCGTCGGTCGGGGAGGGCGCGGACCGGCCGGCCCTCGGCGGGTCCGGCGTCCGGTCGATGCTGTGCAGTTTCAGCACGCCGGGCGCGGGCATCTTCTCGTCCCCGACCGGCAGGGGATCGTGCAGATGGATCAGGATGACGTCCGCGAACGCGGGCACGGCCGCCCGGCGCAGTTCCCGGAGCGTCTCGTCCAGGTCCATCCCGCCGGCGATGCGCCGGGTCGCCACGTCGAGGTACCGCAGCCGGTCGGTCTGCGGTCCGGCCCCGACCGGCAGCGGGTCCAGGGTGTGTTCCGCCACGGCGCGCTCCCTCGTCCCGTCCAGCAGGTCGCCGGAGGCCCGGCCGGCCTGGGCGGGGCCTTGATGAGAAGTGCGTTGCTTCGTCACACGTTTCGTCCCGTTCAGGGGGTGCCGCGGTCCGCGGTGCCGCCTCGTGTCTGGTCAGTCACGGCGTCGGCAGCAGAGGAACACCTGCTCCTCGGGCGGTACGTCGGCGACCGCCGGGGCGTAGGTGTAGGACGATTCCCTCAGGATCTCGAAGCCCCCGGCCTCGATGACCTCGTACAGTTCCTCCCGCAGGTAGCCGGAGACCCTGATCGTGTTTCCGAGGAACGGGATGGCGAAGTCGTCCACGTCGGCCTCCACCATCGACAGGACGAACAGACCGCCCGGCACCAGCAGGTGCCGGACCGTGCGCAGCGCCAGGGGGATCTCGGCGCGCGACAGCATCAACAGGGAGAAGAAGGCCGCGACGGCGGCGAAGCGGCCCAGGTCGCGGGGACCGCCCGGCCTGAGGTCGGCGAGGTCCAGCCGATGGAAGGCGGCACCGGGGACGTTCGCCCGGGCGAGCCGCAGCATCCCGGGGGAGAGGTCGACGCCGACGGCCTCCAGACCGGCGTCCGCCAGCTGGCGCGTGGTCGGCAGGCCGGTGCCGCAGCCCAGATCGAGCACACGCGAACCCGCGGGCAGGGAGGCGATCAGCCAGGCACCGGCGGACAGCTGGCCGTCCTTCTGCCGGAACGCCTCGTCGTAGCGGCTGCCGATCGCGTCGAAGGCCTCGGCCTGACCGGTGCGGTCGATCCGGATCAGCCCGTAGTCGGTCGCGTACGTTCCCTTGACCATGAAAGTCACCCTTCATCGGGCATAAGGGATTATTTCACAGTCGAGTGAATCGGGGTCACGGGAGCCGGACCGGGCGAACCGGGCACGGGAGCCAGGGCGCGGGCGCGCGGGAGCCGGGGCACGGAAGTCCTCCGGATCCCCGCGCGGGACTCACGGTGGCGCCCGGTCGTCACCGGTCCGCGGACGTCAGGAACGCGTCTCCCGCTCGGTGCGCTCGGCGTCCCGCTTCTTGATACGGGCCGTCTCCTTGCGCACCTCGGCCTGCGTGGAGCGCTCCTTCTCCAGCCACTCGGGCCGGCTGTCCTTGAGCGCCGAGATCTGCTCGGTGGTGAGGGCCTCCGTGACCCCGCCGCGCGCCAGACCCGCGATGGAGACGCCCAGCTTCGCCGCGACCACCGGACGGGGGTGCGGGCCGTTGCGGCGCAGCTCCTGAAGCCACTCGGGCGGGTTCACCTGGAGCTCGTTCAGTTCGGCGCGCGTGACGACACCCTCCTGAAACGCGGCGGGCGTGGCGGGGAGGTACACACCCAGCTTCTTCGCCGCCGTGGCGGGCTTCATCGTCTGGGTGGTCTGGTGCGACTTCATGCAGTCCAGACTATCGGCCCGGGGCGAGACGTCCGACCACAGCCGGTAGCCTGGCGGGGTGACAGGCTCGGAAGAATCCCCCTCGTTCCGGCTCGCGTACGTCCCCGGGGTGACACCCGCCAAGTGGGTGCGGATCTGGAACGAGCGCCTGCCCGACGTCCCGCTGACCCTCCTCCAGGTACCGGCCGCCCAGGCATCCGATGTGTTGCGCGGCGGCGACGCCGACGCGGGCGTCCTGCGCCTGCCGGTCGACCGTACGGTGTTCAGCGCGATCCCCCTCTACACGGAGACCACGGTGGTCGTGGTCCCCAAGGACCACCTCCTGACCGCGGCGGACGAGGTGACCCTGGAGGACCTCGCCGACGAGGTCGTCTTCCATCCCCTCGACGACGTCCTCGGCTGGGAGCGGCCGCCGGGGCAGCCGGCCTTCGAGCGTCCGGCGACCACGGAGGACGCCGTCGAGCTGGTGGCCGCGGGAGTGGGCGTCCTGGTCGTCCCGCAGTCGCTGGCCCGCCTGCACCACCGCAGGGACCTCACCTACCGGCAGGTCGCCGACGCCCCGCAGTCGAGCGTCGTCCTGTCCTGGCCGGAGGAGGCCACCACCGACCTCGTCGAGGACTTCATCGGCATCGTGCGCGGCCGGACGGTCAACAGCACCCGTGGCCGCGCCTCCTCCTCGCGGGATCCGAAGAGCGAGCGCGGTGCGACGGCCGACGCGCGCCGCAAGCCGAACGAGGGCAAGTCGGCCGGCCGGACGGCGGCCGGGGCGACGGGCAGGTCCGGCGGCAGGTCCACGGGCGGCGCCGCGAAGAAGGCCGGCGGCACCGCGCGCGGCGGCCGCTCCGGCAGCCCGAAGAGCGGCGGCAGCGGTGGCGCCAAGCGAGGCCGGCCCCGCCGCCGCTCCTAGCGCCTGCCCCGCCGCTCCTAGCGCCTGCCCCGCCGCTCCTAGCGCCTGCCCGGCCGGGGCTCCGGGCGCCGGCCCGGCGGCCGATCCTGGCACCCGCCCGGCCGGGGCTACTTCCCCGCCGCGCGGCCGATCGACTCCACCAGCGGCAGCAGCCGGTGCGGCACCCGCTCGCGCAGCGCGACCTCCGTGCGGGTACGGACCACGCCCGGCAGGCTGATCAGCTTCTGGATCACGTCCTCCAGGTGGGCGTTGTCGCGCGCCACCACCCGGGTCATCAGATCCCCGCCACCAGTGATCGAGAACGCCTCGACGATCTCCGGTACGCCGGCCAGCTCCTCGCCGATGTCGTCGAGGTGGCCCTGGGTGACCTCGATGTGCACGAACGCCAGGACCGGATGACCGAGCGCGGCGGGGGACAGCGCCGGCCCCGTGCCGGTGATCACGCCGTCGCGTTCCAGCCGGTCCAGACGGGCCTGGAGCGTGCCGCGCGCGACTCCCAGGACCCGGGCGTACTCGCGCACGCTGGTGCGCGGCTGTTCGAGCAGCAGCCGCAGGATGCGGGTGTCGAGCTCGTCCACTGCCATGGTGCCCGGCCTCCTCGTCGGCATTCGATGATCATCTACGACTGTACCAATGGCACACGAAGCCGCATACGGGGTGGACCGGACGACATGGTCCGTTGGTCTCGCCGTGGATCGGTCGCGCCCGCCCGTACTGCGCCAATGGCACAGTGGGACGGACGTCACTTGAGCCAGTGGCGGCGGGGATGCTCTCATGGACACGTCGATGGCGCTGCGGATCCCGCGGCGCCTTTTTCATGCCGTTTCCGAGGGGGCGACAAGCAAGTGCTGAAGAGGGTGTTCATGGCTCCGGACCCGGGGCGCGTGCGGCTGCGTTTCGCCGCGCGGGCGGTCCTCGGCATCGGACTCGCGGTCCTCGGCTGCCAACTGGCCGGGAACCCCCTCGCGGGCACCGTCACCGGCGGCCTCGCCGCACTCCTCGCCCTGTTCACCGTCACCGACGCCACGGTCCGCGGCCAGGCGGTCACCACCGCGCTGCTGCCCGCCGTCGGCCTGCCCGTCCTCACCGTCGCGGCGGCCCTGCACGAGCATCCGGTCGCCCGCGACCTCGCCTTCCTCGCCGTGGTCGGCGCGGGCGTGTACGCGCGCCGCTGGGGGCCGCGCGGCCACAGCCTGGGCGTGTTCGCCTTCATGACCTTCTTCGTCGCGCAGTTCCTGCACGCGACCGCCGCACAGCTGCCCCGGCTCTACGCCGCCGTGCTCCTGTCCGTCCTCACCGCGGCCGCGGTGCGCTTCGGACTGTGGTGCTACGAGCGACGCCTGTCCCCGGCCGCGGTGCCCGCCCCGCCCGGTGCCACCGGGCTGGCCCGCGTGACCACCCGCCAGGCGGTCCAGGCGACCGCGGGCGCGGGCTTCGCGCTGGTCGTGGGACAGCTGGTGTCCGGGCAGCGCTGGTACTGGGCCGTGGGCGC
The DNA here is from genome assembly GCF_055584385.1 of Streptomyces sp. NPDC104096. Lineage (NCBI taxonomy): Bacteria > Bacillati > Actinomycetota > Actinomycetes > Kitasatosporales > Streptomycetaceae > Streptomyces > Streptomyces sp. NPDC104096. The sequence continues at coordinate 33,726 of NZ_JBVJMD010000046.1, read as the reverse complement.
CACCTGGTGGATCTTCGTCAACACCGCCTCGCGCGGGGAGACGCTGGTACGCGGCTTCCGGCGCGTCCTCGGCACGGTGATCGGCATCGGCCTCGGCCTGCTCGTCGCCCTCCCGGTGCACGGGGCGGCGGTGCCCACGGCCGTGCTCCTCGCCGTCTGCGTCTTCGGCATCTTCTACACCGCCGCCGTCTCCTACACCTGGATGATGCTCTGGGTGACGCTCATGGCAGGGCTGCTGTACGGGCTGCTCGGCGTGCTCAGCCCCGGCCTCCTCGCGCTGCGGCTGACGGAGACCGGTGTCGGGGCGCTCGGTGCCGGACTCGCCGTGCTCTTCGTGCTGCCCGTCACCACGCACGCCGTCACCGACGCGTGGATCCAGCGCGCGCTGCGCTGCGTCCACCTGTGCACCGCGGAGGCCGCCGCCCGCCTCTCCGGAGCGGACCACGTCGACCCGGCCCGCCGCGTCGGTGAACTGGAGCAGCTCCTCGGCCGGGTACGGCTCTCCGTCGCCCCGCTGGTGCATCCGCTGAACCCGATGCTCGGCCGCAAGCGGCGCGCCCGCCAGGTGCTCGCGCTGCTCGACGACTGCGCCCGCGAGATCCGCGGACTGGTCGCCGTGGCCGCCGACCCGGAGGCCTCGCACGACGCCCGGCTGGCCGCCGCGTGCTGGCGCGTGGAGGCCGCGGTGGAGGCGCTCACCGAGCGCGGCGACGACGGCGCGCGGCCGCCGTCCGCCATCGCCCAGCCGCCGGCCGAGCCCGCGCTGGCCCACCTCCACGGCCTGGAACGGGCCCTCGCGGAACTCGCCGCGCCCCTGCGCACGCCGTCCGGGTCACCGCTGGTCGGCGCCTGAGAGGACGGAACGCCCCGCGAGGGGGCGCGACGGCCTGCGGGTCGGAGCGGCCCCCGGGGTGGGGCGACCCGGGGTGGGGCCCCCTGGGTAGAGCGGTCTGCGGATCGGGGCGGCCCTCGGGTCGGGGCGCCCCCGGGTCGCGGCGGCTTGCGGGGACCGGCTCGGGCGCGACCCGCTTCGATGCTCCAAACGGTCGTACGCGGTGCGGGTCGTGGCGGGTCGAAGCCGTCCTCGGAGCCACCTCGTGAGTCGCCAGGAGAGGGCCCGACCGCTCGGCCGCCAGGCGCAATGATCCGTACCGGCTCCTGCGCGCGACTCGCGGGGCGGCCTCGCACCCACCGCGCGGACGGCGCCCGGGGCGACCGCTCGATCCGGCCCGACGCGCCTGGTCAGGACTGTCCGGACGGTTCGCCCGGCGAGCTCGCCCGACACTCCGCGGGCCCCGGTCCTGGCGGCCTGCCCGGAGTCGTCCGCGGGTGGTCGTGCGGTGGGGCGCGCCCGGCCCGCCGGCCCGCGCCGGGCACGACGGCGGACCGGAGATTTGGTCTAGACCGCTGACGATCGACTGCTACCGTCGCGTCCGACAGATGCGGACGAGAGGGGACCAGCGGTGACAGACGGCGGCAGGCGGCGGCAGCGGGCGTTCATCGGGTCGTTCACGGCGGCCGGGGGGCCCGGGCTGGTGACGGCGGCCGTGGACGCGGCCGACGGCGCGCTGACGGTCCTGAACAGCGTGGACGGCCTCCCCGACCCCTCCTACCTGGCCCTGTCGCCCGACGGGGGCACCCTGTACGCGGTGAGCGAGACGACCGAGGGCGCGGTGGCCGCGTATCGCGTGGACGGCGACAAGGTCGTGCAGGCGGGGCCGCCGGTCCTGGTCGGCGGCAGCGGGCCCACCCACCTCAGCGTCTTCGACGGACACGTCCTGACCGCCAACTACGGCTCGGGCAGCGTCAGCGCCGTGCCCGTCCGCCCCGACGGGACCCTTGCCGCCGCCGCGTCCGGGATCCTGGAGCACACCGGTTCCGGTCCGCACACACGCCGCCAGCAGGGGCCGCACGCCCATCAGGTGCAGCCCGACCCGAGCGGCCGGTGGGCCGTGAGCGTCGACCTCGGAACGGATTCCGTACGGGTGTGCACACTGGCCGACGGCATGCCCGTACTGCACCGGGAGAGCGCCCTGCGGCCCGGCTCCGGCCCGCGCCACCTCGCCTTCCATCCCGACGGCTCGTACGCCTACGTGCTGAACGAACTCACGCCGACCGTCACCGTCTGCCGCTGGGACGCCGCGCACGGCTCGCTGAGACCGCTGGCCGAGACCCCGGTGCTGTCCGGTGCCCCCGCGGGCGACGCCTACCCCTCCGGCATCGCCGTCTCGCCCGACGGGCGCTTCGTGTGGACCGCCACCCGCGGCGAGGACGTGCTGTCCGCGCTCGCCGTCGAGGGCGAGGGGCTGCGGCTGGTCGGCACGGTCCCCTGCGGCGGGCACTGGCCCCGCGCGCTCGCCGAGTCGGACGGATTCCTGTACGTCGCGAACGAGCGGTCCGGTGACGTCACCTGGTTCTTCGTCGACCCGGAGACCGGCCTGCCGCGGCACGGCGGCGGCGTCGAGGTACCGGCGGCCTCCTGCGTGATCTTCGGCTGAGGGCCGGCGGCGACCCCTGCGTGCCGCCGGGGTGGCCGAGGACCGGCGGGACGGCGAGGACCGGCGGGACGGTGCCTGGGACCGGCCCGAGCGCACCAGGGACGTGCCTGGGGCGCATCGGGGGCGGATCAGGGACCCGGAGGGGCTCTGTCGGGTGGCAGGACATCTGAGCGTCGGGACGGCACGGTGGCGCCATCCCGGGCTCAGGGCGGGGCCCTGTGTCCGGTCCGCCTGGAGCCCCCTTCCCGGCGGACCGGGCAGCCGGGACCGGCAAAGCGGAAGGGCCCGCTCCGGCGTACGGAGCGGGCCCTTCCGGTGGGTCGCGATCGGGTGCCCGGGTCAGCGGGCCGGCGTGCCCTGCGGCTGCTGCGGGGCGATGCCCAGCGCCGAGGTGTACTGGGCCAGGGCCAGCTTGCCGATGGCCGGGTAGGGGCCGAGCGCCTCGGCGGCGGAGCAACCCGCCTCCTCGGCCGCGTCCGCCACCAGGGCCGCGTCGATCTCCGGGCCGATCAGGTAGGGCGCCAGCGCCAGCTGCTGCGAGCCCGAGGCGCGCAGCTGCTCGGCGACGGAGGCGATCGAGCCCTCCTGGTCGAGGGCCGCGGCGATCACCGGCACGGCCAGGCGCGCGGCGAGCAGCATGCCGGTGATCCCGGCGGCCTGCACGGCCTCCTCGCCACCGACCGAGGCCAGGATGATGCCGTCCGCGGCGGTGGCCACGGTGAACAGGCGGGCGCGGTCCGCGCGGGCCAGACCCGCCTCGGACAGACGCACGTGCAGCGCCTCCGCCAGCAGCGGGTGCGGGCCGAGGACGTCGGTCAGGTCGGCGGCGATCCGGCTCTCCATCACGGCCTGGCGGACCTGGCGCAGCAGGGCGCCGTCCGGACCGGCCAGCAGGGGCACGACGACGGCGACGGGGCCGTCCGGCTCCTTGACCTCGAGGCCGGCGGCGAGGGCCTGCTCGTAGCGGGCGGTGCGCTCTTCGGCGGCGTGCGTGAGCACGGACTGAAGGGTCGGGAACTCCGCGTCGTCCCCGTCGAGGTAACCGATGCGCGCGTCGAGGCCGGGGAGCTCGGAGCGGGCGATGCTCACGACCTCCTCGGCGAGTCCACGGGTGGCGGTACCGGGGGTGCCCGGCACGGCCAGGACAAGCGCGGGCGCGCCTTCGGGAGCCGCCAGGGGCTCGGGTCGCCGGTGCCGCCCAGGCTGGCGGGGGCGCGGCATTCGTACAGGCAGGCCGGACGCGGGCCCAGTGGGGGAGCTCATGGCGCCGCATGTTACTGGCTTACCGGGTTCCCCTGTTCGGGGAGGGTGCAGGTGAGCGGTATCCGTCCGGTTTTGTCTGATGAGTTACGTGCGGATCAGAAGTGATCGGCGTGACTTCCGGGCGAATTGTCCCCCATGGGGGCAATTCCCTTTTTGGGGGCCACGTGCAGCATTGTTCCGTCACTCGGCAGGATGAGAGCGTCAGTTGCCAGGTCAGCGGCCATGCGGACCGATCCGTGCAGGGGATCGCCGTCGGCCGGCACCTGTTGCGCGTGGGGTAGCTTTTGCGCCAGTTCGATCTCCAGTGGGAGCAGCAGGGGTTCGCCCATCCTGAACAGGCCACCGGTGAGGGCGATCCGGGGTTCGCCCGAGACCGGGCAGACGGCGGCCGCGGACTCGGCCATCTGCCGTGCGGCCGCGCCCAGGATGTCCAGGGCGACGGGGTCGCCCCGGTGCGCGCAGTCGGCCACGCCGGGTGCGAAGGAGGCCAGGACGGCGGCCCGGTCGGCCCGTGGGTAGAGCCGGCCGGGCAACGTGGGAAGCGGCCCGAACTCGGCCTCGGCACGGGTCCGCAGCCGGGCCGATCCGCCGGGCCGTCCGTCGTGCGCGCGCAGCGCGGCCTCCAGGCCGGCCCGTCCGATCCACGCACCGCCGCCGCAGTCGCCCAGCAGATGTCCCCATCCGTCCGCGCGACGCCAGTGCGTGAGGTCCGTGCCGATCGCGATCAGCCCGGTCCCGGCGGCGATCACGGCCCCCGGGCTCGGCCCGAGGGCGCCGACGTACGCGGTGACGGCGTCCGCCGCCAGGGCGACCTTCGTCACCCCGAACTCCCGGGCCAGCGCGTCCGGTAGTTCGGCGCGCAGCGCGTCGCCCAGGGTGCTCAGCCCGGCCGCGCCGACGACGGCCGCGGTCAGCTCGCGCACTCCGGTCTCGGCGGTCAACGCCCGGACCATGGGCACCAGTTGTTCCATGAGGTGCCCCGGGTCGATGCCCCGCGCGCCGGTGCGCACCGGCACGGTGGACGCCCGCCGGCCCAGGACGCCCCGGTCCACGACGGCGAGGGCCGCACGCAGTCCGGAGCCTCCGGAGTCCACGGCGAGCAGACCGGCCGGGGCGCCCCGGTCCGTCACGGCAGGCGCCAGTCCACGGGCTGACCGCCCTGGCCGATCAGCAGGTCGTTGGCCCGGCTGAAGGGCCGCGAGCCGAAGAATCCACGGTCGGCCGACATCGGGGAGGGATGGGCCGACTCCACCGCCGGCAGCTGCCCGAGGAGCGGGCGCAGGTTGCGGGCGTCACGGCCCCAGAGGATGGACACCAGGGGCTTGCCGCGGGCGGCGAGGGCCCGTATCGCCTGCTCGGTGACCTCCTCCCAGCCCTTGCCCCGGTGCGCGGCCGGCGAGCGCGGAGCGGTGGTGAGCGCCCTGTTGAGCAGCAGCACGCCCTGCTGGGTCCACGGCGTCAGATCGCCGTTGGTGGGCGGGGGCACCCCCAGATCGGCGGTCAGCTCGCGGTAGATGTTGATCAGGCTGCCCGGCAGCGGTCGTACCTCGGGCGCTACCGAGAACGACAAGCCCACGGCGTGTCCCGGGGTGGGATAGGGGTCCTGACCGACGATGAGGACGCGCACCTCGTCGAAGGGCTGCTGGAAGGCTCGCAGGACGTTCGGTCCCGCCGGGAGATAGGTGCGTCCGGCGGCGATCTCCGCGCGCAGGAAGTCGCCCATTTCGGCGATCTTCCCGGCGACGGGTGCGAGGGCCTGTGCCCAGCCGGGTTCGACGATCTCGTGCAAGGGTCGTGGTGCCACGGGCGTCACCCTACTGCCGTGCGGGCGACGGCGATCAACCGGTGGCCGAGGCCGGGCAAGGGCGGCCCAACAGGCCTCATCATCAGGTGCGTCGGTTCCATCAGGTGCTTCTGTCTCCTTCTTTCCTCTGCCGAGGCGTTCTTCTGTCGAGGGGTTCTTCTGTCGGGGCGATCCTCTGCCGGGGCTTTCCTCCGCGGGGTCTTCCGCTGCCGGGCCTCTCCTCCGTCAGGCGACGACCGCCGCCCGGACGCACAGCACGTCCGGCAGATGGGACACCAGTTGCCGCCAGCTGTCGCCGTCGTCGGCCGACGCGTACACCTCGCCGTTGCGGTTGCCGAAGTACACACCCGCGGGGTCGGCGTCGTCGGTGCAGAGCGCGTCGCGCAGCACCGTGCCGTAGTGGTCCTCCTGGGGCAGGCCCGCCGACAACGGCTCCCAGCTGCGGCCCGCGTCCGCCGTACGGAAGAGCCGGCACCGCCGGTCGGCGGGCACCCGGTCCGCGTCGGCGTTGATCGGGTACACGTACGCCGTGTCGCCCCGGTGGGGATGTGCGGCGGCGGCGAACCCGAACGTGGACGGCAGCCCCTCGCCGATGTCGGTCCAGTGGGCGCCCGCGTCGTCGCTGCGGTACACCCCCCAGTGGTTCTGGAGGTACAGACGGTCCGGGGTCGCCGCGTCCTGGGCGATCTTGTGCACGCACTGGCCGAACTCGGGGTTCGGATCCGGCAGGAACACCGCCGAGACACCGGAGTTGGACGGCGACCAGCTCGCGCCGCCGTCGGTCGTGCGGAACACCCCCGCTGTGGAGACGGCCACCGTCACGGCCTCGGGGTCCCGCCGGTCGGTGATCACGGTGTGCAGGCCCTCACCACCGCCGCCCGGCACCCAGCGCGAGCGCGTGGGGTGTTCCCAGAGCGGCCGGACGAGTTCGAAGCTCTCGCCGCGGTCCTCGGAGCGGTACAGCGCGGCGGGCTCCGTGCCCGCGTACACCACCTCCGGCTCGGCCGCCGCCGGGTGCAGCTGCCACACCCGCTCCAGCGAAGTCCCGGTGTCCTTCGGGAACTTGACGGCGGGGCGGGCCGGTTCGGTCCAGGTCCGCCCCAGGTCGTCGGAGTGGAACACGGACGGGCCCCAGTGGGCGCTGTCGCCGCCGGCCAGCAGCCGAGGGGTGTCGCCCCTGGTGTCGACGGCCACCGAGTACACGGCCTGGGCGTTGAAACAGGGACTCTCGTCGAACTCCCACGAGCCACCGCGTCGACGCCCGATGAACAGGCCTTTGCGCGTGCCCACGGCGAGCAGTACCTCGGTCATCCCGATCACCTCCGCGACGGATTCCTCCCGGACAACGGCCAGTCTGCACCCCGCCTCTGACAGTCACCCCGCAACCGGCGTCCACGCAGGTCACAGGGCGCGGTGTCGGTCGCGCGACGTCAGTTCGCGTTGTTGGACGAACAGGTTCCGGGCACTTTCGGACAGACGCCTGCGCGGGTCGAAGGACCCGTGGGAACGTCGAGCCGGAGGACTCGCCCTGAGCATCGCGGCCGCCTCTCCCGTATGGGAGGGCGGTCGGGGATGTTCGTGCGCTCACGAGGAGGAAGCCTTCGATGGCGTTCCGTGGTCCGAAGGTGTGGCTGTGGCGCTGGCGGCGCAATCCGCTCAGACGCCGTGCCGACGCGATGGAGGGCTGGGTCCTGCTCGGAGCCGGGGTGCTCACCGTGCTCGCCGGGGTGCTCGCCGGGCTGACGGCGACCCGGTCCGTCGAGGACGAACTGGCCCGCGAGCGCGAGGACTGGCGCCCCGCCGTCGCCCACCTCTCCGAGCGCGCGCCCGGCACCGCCACCGCACACACCGGCACCGCCAGCGGAGACCGGGTGTGGGGCAGGGCGGCCTGGACCGCGGTCGACGGAACCGTGCACTCCGGACTCGTCCGGGTCCGGCCCGGCAGCGCCGCGGGCACCCCGGTCGTGGTCTGGACGGACCGCCGGGGCGCCCTGGTGAGCAGGCCCGCCACCCCCTACGAGGCCCGACTGCGGGCCTCCCTGATCGGCGGCCTGGCCGGCGTGAGCACCGCCGCCGTCCCCTTCATCGTCGGCCGCGCCGTCCGCGCCCGTATGGAACGCCGCCGCATGGACCAGTGGGACATCGACTGGGCGCGGTTCGACCCGCTCTGGGGGCACCGGACGGGCTGAGGGCTCCGAGGCTCACTCCCCGCCCGGCAGTGCCCGGCCGAGGATCGCGTCGAGGTCCGCGGAGTCGGGCAGCGTGCCGAAGGCGTACCCCCAGTCGCCGCCGAGCCGGGTCGCGCAGAAGGCGTCGGCGACCGCGGGCGGGGCGTACCGCACCAGCAGGGAGGCCTGGAGGGCGAGGGCCATCAGCTCCACCAGCCGACGGGCGCCGGACGGTGACGCGCCGGCCAGGCCGCTCCTGAGCCGGGACACCGTCGCGTCCAGGCGGGCGTCCGCACCCCGGGCCAGGTCGAGTTCGGCGAACAGGGCGTCCGCGGCACCGGGCTCGCGCCCCAGCGCCCTGAGCACGTCGAGGGCGTTGACGTTCCCCGAGCCCTCCCAGATCGACAGCAGGGGCGCCTCGCGGTAGTGCCGGGGCATGCCCGACTCCTCCACGTAGCCGTTGCCGCCCAGGCACTCCAGCGCCTCCGCCGTGAAGGCGGGGCCGCGCTTGGTGACCCAGTACTTGCCGACGGCGGTGGCGATCCGGCGGAACGTCCGCTCACCGGCGTCCCCGCGCACCGCCCGGTCCGCCGCGCCCGCCAGCCGCAGGGTGAGCGTCGTCGCGGCCTCCGACTCCAGCGCGAGGTCGGCCAGGACGTTGCGCATCAACGGCTGGTCCAGCAGCCGCGCGCCGAACGCGCTGCGGTGGCGCACATGGTGCCCCGCCTCCACGAGCGTCTTGCGCATCAGCGCCGCCGACATCATCACGCAGTCCAGTCGCGTGCAGTTGACCATCTCGATGATGGTCTTGACGCCCTGCCCCTCGGGCCCCACCAGCCACGCCACCGTCCCGTCGAACTCCGGCTCGGAGGAGGCGTTGGACCGGTTGCCGAGCTTCTCCTTCAACCGCTGGATGCGGAAGGTGTTGCGGCTGCCGTCGGGCAGGACCCGCGGGACCAGGAAGCAGGACAGACCGTCCGGGGCCTGGGCCAGCACCAGGAAGACGTCGCACATCGGCGCCGAGGTGAACCACTTGTGACCGCGCAGGGTGTACACGCCCGGCTCGGCGGTGGGCGCGGCCACGGTCGTGTTCGTACGGACGTCCGAGCCGCCCTGCTTCTCGGTCATCCCCATGCCCGCGAGCAGCCCGCGCTTCTCGGTCGGCACCCGCAGTCCCGGCTCGTACTCCCTGCTGGTCAGCAGGGGTTCGTAGAGCTTGGCGAGCTCCGGCTGGCGGCGCAGGGCGGGGACGGCCGCGTACGTCATCGAGGTGGGGCAGCCGTGCCCGGCGTCGGTGTGTCCCCACACCAGGCCGCCGGCCGTGCGGGCCACGTGGGCACCGGGCCGTTCGTCCACCCAGGGGGAGCCGGCCAGGCCCTCGGCGACCGCGGTCCGCATCAGGTGGTGCCAGCTCGGATGGAAGTCGACCTCGTCGACGCGGTTGCCGTAGCGGTCGTGGGTGCGCAGCTCCGGCTCGTGGCGGTTGGCCAGCTCGGCCCACTCCTGCGCCTCGGCGCCGCCGGCCAGCACACCGAGGCGCCGGACGTCGTCCTCGGCCCAGTCGGCACCCTCCCGGCGCAGCCCTTCCAGCAGCGCCGGGTCGGCGGAGGCGTCGTACGGGGCCAGGGGAGGGGCCTGGTTGGTGACGTCGTGGGTGACGTCACGGGTGGTGCCGGGGCCGACGCCGGGCGGGGCTGCGTGCGGGGCGTCGTGCGGGGCGTCGTGCGGCGGCTGCTCGTGCGCGAGTGTCGAGACCATGCCGTCCATGTTGCACCTTCGCTGCGACTGTAGCAATGATGCAATAACAGGGCGCACGTAAAGTACGTGCCGTGCCCCTGCGGATGAACGTGCCGGCCGAGCCCGGCGAGGTCGACCTGCGGCCCCTGTCCGCGCGCTCGGTCGTGCTGAGCCTGCTGCTCGGCGCCCACCCGCCCGAGCTCCCGGTGCGCGACCTCGTCCGTGCCGTCGAGCCCTTCGGCGTCGGCGGGTCGACGCTCCGTGCGGCGCTGAGCCGGATGGTGGCGGCGGGCGACCTGCGGCGTACGGACGCCGTCTACGGCCTCAGCGACCGGCTGCTGTCCCGCCAGCGCCGCCAGGACGAGGCCGTGCGGCCCCGCACGCGCGCGTGGCACGGCGACTGGGAGATGGTGGTGATCACGGCGACCGGACGCGGCCCCGCCGAACGCGCCGACCTCAGGGCCCGACTGGCCGCGCTCCGGCTGGCCGAACTCCGCGAGGGCGTCTGGCTGCGGCCCGCCAATCTGCTGCGCACCCTGCCGGAGGACCTGGAGGCGGTGGCCCAGCACTACATCGCGCGCCCCGGGGGAACCGCGGCCGACCGGACCGGGGCCGGCGCAACCGCGGCCGACGGCCCGGCAGCCGACGGCCCGGCAGCCGACGGCCCGGCAGTCGACGGCCCGGCGGCCGTCCGCTCCTCGGCCGGGCTGGCCGCGAGCCTGTGGCCGCTGGACGGCTGGGCCGCCACCGCCCGGTCCCTGCTCGCCCACGTGGCCCGCGCCGACCGCCCGGCCGACCGCCTCACCGGCTTCGCGGCAGTCGTACGCCATCTGCTCGCCGACCCCGTGCTGCCCCCCGAACTCCTGCCGGACGACTGGCCGGGGGCGGCGCTGCGCTCCGCTTACACGGACTACCAGGGGGAGTTGGCGCGGACGGTGCCGCGACCCGACCGCCGGGACGGGGAGGCGGAGTCGGGGCACGGCCGTGGCGGGGACGGAGGCGCGGCGGCCGCGGGCGCCCGGTGAACCCGGTGCCGTGCGGCCGCCGCGCGGACGGTCACTTGTAGGTGATGTCCGAGGTGGCGTACTTGCAGTAGGTGCTGTCGGGGCCCGAGCCGTTCGTGCTCGGCTCCGCGCCCGTGTTGTTGCCGATGTACTTCTGACAGGGGACGATCTTCTTGCTGGAGTCCCCGACGATGGTGATCTTCTTCAGGGTCGCGCTGTCGCCGTAGTTGGTGTTGATGCCGACGAGCTTGCTGCCCTTGTACGTCGCCTCGATGGTGTTGAGGTTGATCGTCCGCTTGTACTGCGTCTTGCAGTTGCCGCACGAGCGGACGAAGGTGCCGAAGGTCTGCACCGCGAAGTTGGAGACGTTCAGGGTTCCGGCGCCGTTGAACTGGAACACCTTGTCGCTGGCTTCCTTCGCGCCGCCGCCGGAGACGGTGTACACGTTGGACGAGGAGGAGCCCAGGAAGGTCGCCGCGTCCTCGCCGACGTCCTCCCACCAGACGTTCTGGAGCGTGCAACTGCCCAGGCAGTGGATGCCGTCGGCGGCCGGGGCGCCGATGATGACGTTCTTCAGGACGGTGCCGGCGGCCAGTTCCAGGATCGGCCCCTGGTCCTCGTCCTGGCTGCCGCTGCCCAGGTCGCCGGTGCCGTAGAGGCGCAGCATCCCGTAGTCCTTGGTGCCGGAGACCGAGATGGTGGAGGAGACGGCCTGGCTGCCGCTCGCGGTGGGCCAGGTGGCCGCGCTCGCGGGGGTGAGCGCGCCGCTTGCCGTGATCATGCCAATCGAGAGGCCGAGGGCGGCCAGGGAGCCGGCGACGGCGTGCCGTCGGGCGGGTGGCCGTGCGGGTGAGGTCATGTCCCGATACCTGCTTCCGGATGGGGGTTGTCAGATCTTTCCGGCGCCCGCGCCCGCGGTCACCGAGGCGACGACGGTCGAGGCGGGTTCGGCGGTGTAGCTGTACGGCGGGCTGGTGAAGGTGCCCACCTGGGAGATCTCGGTGGCGGCGCCGCCGAGGTCGTTGCCGCTCAGGTTGGCGTAGCCGTCCACGTCGCTGTCGCGGCTCGTCGTCACGGCGACCGTGGTCGAGCGGAACACGTTGTTCTGGACGAACATCTGGGCGCCCATCCGCGAGTGCACCGCGGTGTCGGCTCCGACCACGTAGTTGTCGTAGAAGTGCCCGGTGCCGAAACGCAGGCTGGGAATGCGCGAGTTGACGTTGTTGAACCAGTTGTGGTGGTACGTCACCCGCAGATGTCCGGTGTCCTCGCTCGCGTTGTTGTCGCTGTGGCCGACGAGCGAGCCCTTGTAGTGGTCCTTGAAGGTGTTCCAGGACACCGTGACGTAGTCCGAGCCGTGCGTGATGTCGAGCAGGCCGTCGTAGTAGTCCTTGTCGTGGTCGCGGTCCGACGAGAAGGAGTTGTGGTCGACCCACACCTTCGTGGAGGCCTGGACGGTGATGCCGTCGGCGGGCGCCACCGGCTTGCTGATGTTGAGGTTGCGGATGACGACGTTGGTCACCTTCTTCAGCCGCAGCCCGCCGCCGGTGAAGCCGGACGCCGAACCGACGCCCAGGACCGTCGTGTTGGACCCGATGTCGACCTGACCGCTCAGCGAGATCAGACCGTTGACCTTGACGACCTTGGCGGAGTCGCCCGTCACCGCCGACTTGAAGGCGGCCAGGGTCGTGACGGTGACCGCCGTGCCACTGCCGCCGCCGGTGGTCCCGGCGCCGAACCCGACCGGGGAGGTGTCGGCCGCCCCGGCCGGCTGGGGGAGGACGAGGACGACGGCCGTGGCGAGAGCGGCGGCGCCGGCGGCCAGCGCGTAACTTCGTGCGTGGGTACGCGGGAGGCGAGTGCGCATGCGGGTGCGTCCCTTCAGTGGGGGTCAGGGTGGTCATGTATGTGCATGACGTACGCCATGTAGAACGCTGCGTGCGGTCAGCGTGGCCTTTTCGCGGCTCGCGCCCGAGGTGTCGGTCACGCTGCTGAACGGAACGTAGATGGCAAGCGCTTTCTAGTCAACGCCTGGCGCAGAACATGTTCCGGCGCTCCCCGGCGACGGCGAGGGCTTTCCAGGTCAGGCGCGGGAGCGCTCCCACGGCGAGATCGCACTCGGGGGAGTGAACGCAGTGGTGAGCCGAAAAGCAGGGCCGCGAGCCGTTACGGACGTCCCGGTCCGACCGGGGTCCGGGCCGCGGTCAGCAGCGATTCCCAGTCCGGCAGCTTGACGACACCCCGCCCCAGGGAGGCCCCCAGCTCGGCCTCGGCGCGTTCGATCGCCAGCCAGCCCGCCCAGGTGACCGGCTCGGCCCCCTCGGCCCGCAGAGCCGTGAGGGGGTCCTCGGGCAGCTCCCTCGCGCCGAGCGCGGGGGCGTCCGCGAGCAACGAGGCCACCGTCTCCTTCGCGCACGACCGGTTGGTGCCGATGACCCCGGTCGGCCCCCGCTTGATCCAGCCCGCCACGTACTCGCCCGGCGACACGATGCCCGCGCGCAGGACGCGTCCGGCGAGCTGCGGAACCGTGCCGTGGTCCGCGTCGAACGGCAGGCCCTCCAGCGGCAGCCCGCGGTAGCCCACCGACCGCAGCACCAACTGCGCCTCGACGTCCTCGTACCGGCCGGTGCCCCGCACCCCGCCGTGCCCGTCGGGCTCCGTGCGCTCGAAGCGCACCGCGCCCACGCGCCCGTCGTCGGCGAGCACTTCCACCGGCCGCAGGAAGAAACGCAGCCCGATCCGGCGAGCGGACCCCGCCGGCGGTCGCGCCGCCCAGCCGCGCAGCACCTCGATGTTGCGGCGCTGCGCGGCGGGCAGGCCGCCGGGATCGCCGTACGCCGGATCCGCGGCCAGCTCGGCGGGATCCACCGTGACCTCGGTGTCCGGCAGGGAGCCCAGCTCGCGCAGCTCCTTGGTGGTGAAGCGGGCCTGGGACGGGCCGCGGCGGCCCACCATCCGGATGTCCCGCACCCGGCTCGCGGCCAGCGCGGCCAGGGCGGCCTGGGGCATGTCGGTGGGGCTGAGTTCGGCCGGGCCGCGGGCCAGCATCCGCGCCACGTCGACGGCGACGTTCCCCACGCCGATGACCACGGCCGAACGGGCCCCGGTCACGTAGCGGTCGTCCCCGGCGTCCGGGTGGGCGCTGTACCAGGACACGAACTCCGTCGCCGACCAGCTCCCCGGCAGGTCCTCGCCGGGGATCCCGAGGTGCCGGTCGGTGGCCGCGCCCACGCAGTACACCACCGCGTGGTACAGCTCCCGGAGCCGGGCGGCCGGGACCCCGTCGGCGCCGACCCGTACCCCGCCCAGGAAGCGCACCCGTTCGTGCTCCAGGACCGTGCGCAGGTTGTTCTGGAGCGACTTGATCTTCTCGTGGTCCGGTGCCACGCCGTAGCGGACCAGGCCGTAGGGGCACGGCAGCCGGTCCAGGACGTCGACGTACGCCCCGGAGTCCAGCTCGACGAGGTTCTGGGCGGTGTAGCACCCGCTCGGCCCGGAGCCGACGACGGCGACACGCAGCACGGCGGAACTCCTTGTCCGAGGGGTACGGGGGATCGGAGGAGGTCGCTGACGACTTCAGCATGGCACCGCGGCGGCTGCGCTGACAGGGTGCTGTGGCGTTCGGGCGTGCGCGTGTCCGTTCTTATGGAATGTGATCATGCGGTTACGTCGCGTGTGTGCTGGATGCATCCTTTCTCAATCTTTCTGATCGCTCCGCTTCGGACGGTGTCGTGTCCGTCTGGCCTGCGTGGGAGCTGCGGGAGGGGGCGGACGTGACCGCGTGGTTCGACGTCGAGCTGGCCTTCGCCGACGGAGCCCGGGTCGACGTGCTCGCCGTGGTGTCCGGCGACCGCGTCCGCGTCGAGGACGTCCGGGCGCAGCCGCCCCTGTCCTTCGGTGACCTCACGGTGCTCGCGGACTGGATCGGGGGCCCGCTGTCCGGCGTGTGCGGGGCGGTCGCCGAAGGGGAGCGGGGGGCGGGCGAGGGGCCGGCCGGGGCCTCGGCCGGGATGCCGGGGTACGGCATCGGTGAGACCGTCCCCGATCCCGATCCCGATCCCGATGCGGGTGCGGGTGCGGGTGCGGGTGCGGGTGCCGCGCCGTCCGGCGCCCGCCGTGCCCGTCCCGCCTGGCCGCGCGGTATCGAGGGGCGGTGGCTGGTCGCGCAGGAGTACCGGGCGGCCCAGCGGGAGGGTGCCGACCCCGTGCTCGCGGTGATGTGCGCGACCGGGCACAGCCGTCGCAGGTCGCTCAGGATGATCTCGCAGGCCCGGGACGCCGGGTACCTGGCGCCACGCCACGCGCGGCGCTGACGGGGGCCGGGTCCTCCGGCGGCCTCGGCCTCCTCGTCCGCCGCGCGGCTCGCGGCCCTACGGCTTCTCCGGCTCCTGCGCCCGGTCCGCCTCCCGCATCCCCCGCATGCGGGTGATCTCGCTCGTCTGCTGGGCGATCACGTCGTCGGCCATCTCCTCGATCCGGACGTTGTTGCCCTGCGCCTTCACCTCCGTGGCCATGCTGATCGCCCCTTCGTGGTGGGCGATCATCAAGGTCAGGAACAACTCGTCGAAGGCCTTGCCCCTGGCCGCGCGCAGCTCCGTGAGCTGAGCCGCGGTCGCCATGCCGGGCATCGCGGTGTGCTCGTGCCCGCCGGCGCGGCCGTCCGCGGCGTAGGGCTTCAGCCAGCTCTCCATCGCGGTGATCTCCGGCCCCTGGGCCGCCGTTATCCGCTCGGCGATCCGTCTGACGCCCGCCGACTCCGCGCGGTCGGGGGCCAGCCGGGTCATCTCCAGGGCCTGGGCGTGGTGTTCGATCATGTGGCGCGCGTACCGGAGATCCGCCGTGTTGGGGGTGTCGTCGTCGGCGCGCTGCCGGGTCGCCTCCTCGGCGGACAGGGTCCGGTTCGCCTCGCCGGGCCCGCCCGGCACGATCACCGAGGGGCCGCCGGTCCCGGCCGGCTCCGGCCCGGATCCGGGGGCCGGGTCACAGCCCCCGAGCGCGAGTACGGCCACGGCGGCCGCGGAGGCCAGGGCGAGGGACGTACGGGACGAGCGGCGGGAGAGCACAACGACCTCCTGTGGCAGGCGGGTTGAGCAACGGCACGAGCGGGGCAGGGTGGTACGGACAGGGGAGACGGGGCGGGAGAGGTGCCCCGTGCGTCATGGTTCGGGCGGTTCGCCGACTGTCCCGTTGCCCTCTTTTGGTATGTGCATGACTAAGACGATACTTCGGGGGAGCGTGAACCGTTCCCGTGTGCATGCGACGAGGGAGGATGCAGTGACCCTGTCGAACCATCCCCGAACACGGCACAGAAGAACCGGAGTCGGCGCGATCGCGGCCGGACTCCTGGCCGCACTGCTCACCGCGGTACCGGCGGCCGCCACCCCCGACCCGGGGGACGGCCCGGCGACGCGGCGGGAGGTCTCCGCCGGGGCCGAGGCCCAGGCAGCGCGGGCGATCGCCGACGGCGAGATACCCGGCCAGGACGAGATCGTCCACTCCGCCAACATCGAGCACCTGGCCAACGTCCCCAAGGACGCCTTCACCGGCCTCAACTCGGATCTGGCCTTCCAGGGCAGATACGCCTTCGCCGGCAACTACGACGGCTTCCGGATCTTCGACATCGGCAACCCGAAGGCGCCCAGGACGGTCGCCCAGGTGCTGTGCCCCGGCTCGCAGAACGACGTCTCCGTCTCCGGCGACCTGCTGTTCCTGTCCACCGACTCCTCGCGCAGCGACAGCAGTTGCAACAGCACCACCCAGCCCGCGACCGAGAAGTCGTCGTGGGAGGGCATGAAGATCTTCGACATCAGCGACAAGGCGAACCCGAAGTACGTCGCCGCGGTCGAGACCGCCTGCGGTTCACACACCCACTCCCTGGTGCCCGAGCGCAGGAACGTCTACATCTACGTCTCCTCGTACTCGCCGAGCGCCACCTACCCCGACTGCCAGCCGCCGCACGACGGCATCTCGGTGATCAAGGTGCCGCGCAACGCCCCCGAGAAGGCCGCGATGGTGGGCTTCCCCGTCCTGTTCCCCGGTGAGGGCCCGGACGGCGGCGGCAACCCGGGCGCGCCCACCAACCCCGGAGTCTCCAAGACCACCGGCTGCCACGACATCACCGTGCTGCCGGAGAAGGACCTGGCCGCGGGCGCGTGCATGGGCGACGGCATCCTGTTCTCCATCAAGGACCCCGAGCACCCGAAGGTCATCGACCAGGTCGAGGACAACGTCAACTTCGCGTTCTGGCACTCGGCGACCTTCAACCACAAGGCGAACAAGGTCGTGTTCACCGACGAACTCGGCGGCGGAGGCGCCGCCACCTGCAACGCGACCGTGGGTCCCGACCGGGGCGCCGACGGCATCTACGACATCGTCGGCAAGGGCGACCGGCGCAAGCTCGTCTTCCGCGCCTACTACAAGATCCCCCGCCACCAGGCCGACACCGAGAACTGCGTGGCCCACAACGGATCGCTGATCCCGGTCAAGGGCAAGGACATCATGGTCCAGGCCTGGTACCAGGGCGGCGTCTCGGTCTGGGACTTCACCGACTCCACCGCCCCCAAGGAGATCGCCTACTTCGAGCGCGGTCCGCTGTCCACCACCACGCTCTCCATCGGCGGTTCGTGGTCGGCGTACTACTACAACGGCTACATCTACTCCAACGACATCGCCAAGGGCTTCGACGTCCTGAAGCTCGACGACCGGCGCACGGATCCGGCGAAGCGGGTGCGGTTGCGCGAGCTGAACGTGCAGACCCAGCCGGACTACTTCGACTGATCGACCGGCCGGCCGTCCGTCGCGAAGAACCGCGACATGTCCGTCTGTCCCGTCCCGTCGGCCGCCTCGGTGTCCGGCGGGACCCCCATCTCCCAGTCAAGCCCGTACCGTTCGAACAGCTCGGCGCGCAGCGGGGTGATCAGCAGGGGCACGTTCGGCAGGACCATCGCGTAGACGGCGCCCATCAGCAGGGAGCGCAGCATCGGGTAGTCGGCGTCGACGTTCTGCGCGCCGCGCCGGACCACGGTGTCCCGCAGCAGCTCGGCCAGCCGCTGCTGCTCGGGACACTGCACGAAACCCTCGGCCTGGAGCAGGCCCGCCATGTGCGTGCGCATCAGCACGGGCTGGTCCCGGGCCAGTCCGAGGACCGCGTCGACGGCCCGTGCCAGCCGCTCCCGCCCGTCCTCGGTGCGCGGCTCGCGCTCCAGCGCCTCGTCCAGGGTGCGGTGCATCAGCCGGTGCACGGCCGACTGCACGAGGTGGCGTTTGCCGGGGAAGTAGTAGGAGACCAGGCCCCGCGCGGATCCCGCGCGGTCGGCTATGTCGCCGAGCGTCGTGGCCTCGTACCCGCGTTCCCGGACCAGTTCGACCGCCGCCTGGAGCAGCCGCTCCCGGGAACGCCGCCGCAATTCTTCATTGACCGAGGCGCTGCGCGGGGACATGCTGGAACTCCTGCGTTGACTGGCCGACAGCCAACTATACTCAACGCGTCCTGGCCGACCCCTGTGTGGGGCCGGCCGGGCTGTCGTCCGCCTCGGGCGACGCGGGGGATCGTCCGAGGCGGGCGTCCTTCCCGCAGTGATAGTTGCCTTAGGCGATGTGTGCTGTGTCTTGGGCGTTCTGGGCGTCTTCGGTGTCTGGTCGCGGGTTGCCCGGGAGCGTCGCGGCCGTCAGCCCACCATGCCGAGTACCGGACGCAAGGAGTCCGGGCGTTCGGCGACCGGCAGCGGGTCGACGAAATGGACCCGGCAGCCGAGAGCGGCCGCGCCGCCGTCCGCGCGGTGCTCGTCACCCACCATGAGCGTGTCCCGCGGATCGGCGCCGAGCGCCGCGCACGCGGCCGCGAACAACCGGGGATCCGGCTTCTGGACGCCGTGTTCGTACGACAGGGTGTAGCTGTCCACGAACGGGTCGAGGCCGTGCTCCCGGAACACCGGACGCAGGTCCCAGCCGATGTTGCTCACCACGCCCACGTCGATCCCGCGCTCGCGCAACGCCCGCAGCACCTCGACGGCGTCCGGGTACGGCGCCCACGCGGCCGGTGTCCTGTGCCGGTCGTAGAGCGCGTCGTACAACCGCGCGTCCGGCAGCGGGACCTGACGGGCCAGGCCGGTGAACGCGGCCCGGTGCCGCTCGGCACTGGAATCCCGGGTCGCCCACAACTCGGCGAGCTCCTGCGGGACATGTGCGGGTACGCTCCCCCCGGGTAGTGCTCCGGACCGTTCCAGCGCCTGGGCCGTTTCGGTCAACTCGGCCTCAGGGAGCGTGAGATCGGCCTCGGCGAGCACCGCGCGCAGCCAGGAGCCGACGGACTCGATACGGCAGAGAGTGCCGGAGAAGTCGAACAGAACGGCGGTCATGCGCGGGACCCTACCGGGTTGCCGTCCGGGCGTGTCCGCGGGGACCCGGCCCACCGGGTGCCGCGCGCGACGGTTCCCGCCGCCCTCGCCGACTGACCTCCCCGGGCTCGAGCACGCCCTAGCCCAGTGCCCGCAGTGCCGGTACGAACGCCACCAGGACCGGGACCAGCGGCACCGACGCGCCCGCCGCCGTCAGTCGCAGACGGTGCGCGGCGGTGAGCCGGTGCGGGGGAGCGAGGAGGCGGTCGACGCGCTGCGGAACGTGGGCGTGCGGGGCCGGTACGGGGCCGAACACGCCCCGGTCCTCGTTGAGTTCGACCAGCGCGAGGGCGGTCGTCAGCCGCCCGAAGCGGCGGGAGGCCATGTCGTCGGCGGCCAGTTCGACCAGCCGGTGCATCTCGGCCCGGAACGCCGCGAACACCGGTACCTGCGGAAACCCGTTGGCCAGTGCGGCCGAGCAGTGCAGCAGCCAGTCGTGCCGGGCCTGCGCGTGGCCCTGCTCATGGGCGAGGACGGCATCCAGCCGGCGTCCTTTGAGACGGCGCAGCGCACCGGTGGTGACCACGAGCCGGGGAGCCGGCCCCGGCAGCCACCAGGTGTCGGGCCGCTCGCCCTCCAGCACCACGAGCCGGTCGCCGGGGGCGGTCTCGCCGGGCAACAGCGGTGCGCGTACGAGCAGTTCGCTCCGGCGACGGCGTCGCCCGAGCCGTGCCCGGGTGACCTCCCGGGCCAGCATCGCGGCGCTCCACAGCCCGCCGCACGCGAGCGCCACCGCGATCGTCGCGGCGGACTTCGCCGTCCAGGGACCCGCGGCGCCGAGCGCGTAGGCCTCCACCACCGCGCGCGGCGCAGACCCGAAGACCCGGCCGCGCACCGCCTGCCAGGCCGCGGCGGCGCTGAGGGTCATCGACAGCGCGCAGCACACCAGTACGGCCACCACCACGCACTGCCACACCCACAGCGCGACCACCGGTTCCCGGTCCGTCCAGTCCGCGCGGGCGAGCAGCCGGGGGGCGAGGACGGCGGTCAGGGCGCCGAGCAGCAACAGTGCCGCGGGGACCATCATGGGAGCACCCTATGAGCGCCGTGCGGCCCAGGGGTACGGGCCGCCCGGGCAAAGTGACGCAAGCAACGATTGCGCCCGGCGCGGACGTCGGCGGCTTCGCGCCGTCCGCGCCGGTTTCGTACGGTGCGGGTGTCCCGGGGACCTCGGCGGGTGTCCACGGGCCCCGGCCGGGCTCACCAGGTAGCCGGCCGCGCTCCCGAGGTCGTCGGCCGGGCTCCCCGGGTCCGTTCCCGGGCGGCTGCCGGAAGGTCCGCGGGCTCAGAGCGTCAGCAGCATCGCCACCATGCCGATCCCCATCGACAGCCGGCACGCCCGCGCCAGCTCCGGCCGGTCGCCCCAGCCTCCGCTCACGGTGCCGCCCGCGGCGGGCAGCAGCCGGACTCCGGACAGCAGCACGTATCCCGCGAAGTAGAGCAGCAGCACCCCTGTCACCAAAGGCAGTCCGGATCCGCCGTGACCGTGGTGGCGGTCCGGGGCGGCCGCCATCACGACCGCCATGTACACCATGGCCGCCGTGCCCACCAGGTGATGCAGATGGTGTGCGTCGGCCCGCGCCGCCCACAGGGCGCGCACCCCCGCCGAGCCGAACACGACCGCGTACGCCGGCCAGGCCCAGGACGGCGGGGTGAACACGGCCGCCGGAACGGCCATCACGGCCATGCCGAAGCCCATGAGCGCCTCGCCGCCCGCGGCCCTGCGCTGCTCCTCGACCCTGCTGCGCATCCGCAGCAGGCAGTAGGCCCCGGTCGCCGCGCAGAGCGCGACCAGCAGCCAGCCGGGTGACGCCGGTCCATGCACACGCGCCTCCCCGCTCGGCGGTCCTGGACGGTCGGTCAAGGGATGCCCCGGCCGGGCGGAGCGCAAGCGAGCGCAAGGGTGTACACGGGGAGCACTCGGCGGAGCACGCCAGGTCACCCGAGATGCGGAGCGACCCGGGTAAATTATTTACAAGTAAAACACCTGCTAATCTTGTAGGTATGAGCAGTGCGACCCCCACCCCCGCCACCCCACGCGCCCGGCGCCTCCCGCTGGCCGGTGTGCTGCGCCTCGGCCGGCCCTCCGACATCTGGTTCAAGCCCGCCCTCAGCGCGGTCGCCGCGATCGCCCCGCCCAACCTCGCCCTGCTGGCGCTCGGCCACCTCGACCTGGCCATGTACACGATGGCCGGCTCCCTGTGCGCGCTGTACGCCCACAACCGTCCGTACGCGGCCCGCGGCCGTGTCCTGGCCCTGGTGGTGCTCGGCATGACCGGCGGCCTCGCCGTCTCGCTGCTCGCCGCTTCGCTGACCGCGAACGCCGTCGTCCTCGTCACCGTCGGCGCGCTGCTGGCCGCCGTGCAGAAGGTGCTGTGCGACGCGAGCCGGGTCGGACCGCCCGGCAACGTGGTCCTCACCTTCATCAGCTCCGCCTCCCTCTTCGCCCCGCAGTCCCTCGGCCAGGTCCCCGGCCACCTCGCCCTGGCCCTGGCGGCGGGCGCCTGGGCCTGGATCGTCGGCATGGCTCCCGGGCTCGTACGCCCGCACGGCCCGGAACGCCGGGCCACCGCCCAGGCCCTCGAAGCCGCGGCCGCGGCCGCGTACGCCGCCGCGGCCGGCGGCACGGCGCGGACGGATGCGACCGGCGGGGCGCACGCAGGCGCGGGGGTGGCTGCGGGTGCCGGTCCGGCGCGGGCCCGGGCCGCGGCGGCCGCCGCCGTGCACGCCGCCTGGCAGACCCTGCTCGCCGCCGGTGCCCGCTCCGGGTCCCGGCGCGCGCTCGAACGGCTCGTGATCCGGGCCGAGGTCGCGCTCGCCGCCCCCGGCGACACGGAACCCGAGCGACTGCGTGCCTGGGCGCGCGCCCTGCGTGGCCGCGGCCCCGTGCCGCAGCTCGACGACCTGGCCGCGACCGCCGACGAACTCCTCGGCGTCGAAGCCGAACTCGGCGCCGGAAAGCGGCCGTTGTGGACCAGGCTGGGCCCGCTCACCCCCCTCGCCGTCCGTACCGCCGTCGGCTGCGCCCTCGCCGGATACGCTTCCCTGGCCCTCGGGGTCGGCCGCCCCTACTGGGCCCTGGTCACCGCGGCCTCCCTCTACCAGGCCAACCTCACCCTCACCTGGAGCCGGGGCGTCCAGCGCGTCGTCGGCAACCTCGTCGGGGTGCTCGTCTTCGCCGCGCTCGTCCCGCTGGCCCACCTCCACCCGGCGGCGCTCGTCCTGTGCTGCCTCGCCCTGAACTTCGGCGCGGAGGCGCTGATCAGCCGGAACTACTGGCTCGGCAGCATCTGCGTCACCCCGATGGCGCTGCTCATCACCGAGTTCGCCCGGACGCAGAACGCGGGCGAGCTGATCACCGAACGGATCCTGGACACCTTGATCGGTGCGCTGGTCGGTCTCGTCGCCGCGATCGTCGTCACCAACCGGCGCGCGGGCGACCGCCTCGAACAGGCGCTGACCGTCGCGGAGGGCGCCCGGGAGCGCGCCGCCCGGCTGTCGGCCGAGCCGCAGGTCGCCGCCGGCGCGCTGGAGTCCGCCCGCCGGGTGCTGGCCGGTGCCCTGGTCGACCTGCGGGCCACCGCGGACGCGGCCGCCGGTGAGTGGTGGCAGCGCGCGCTCCCCATGGAGCGGGTCGTGCTCGCCGAGCAGAGCGGACACCGTACGCTCGCGGCTACGGTACGGCGCCAGGGACTGCTCCTGGACCGGCGCACGAGCGGCAGAGCGGAGGACGTACGGTCATGACGCCGACGCAGGGAAGACCGACGGAAGGGGCCGGCGCGGCCGGAGCCGGCGGGACATCGCGCGGGGACACGGTCGCCGCCGTGGTGGGACAGTGGCAGGCCGTGCACCCCGAACTCGACACCGGGCCCATGGAGATCATCGGCCGGGTCAACCGCTGCGCCGCACTCCTGCAACAGGCCGAGGACGCCCCGCTGCGCCGGGCCGGACTCAGCCGCCCCGAGTTCGACCTGCTCGGCGCGCTGCGCCGCACGGGACACGAACTGACCCCCAGCGAGCTGACCCGCGAGACCTTCTCCTCGGGCGCCGCGGTGACCAAACGCCTCAAGCAGCTCACCGAGCGCGGCCTGGTGGAGCGCCGCGGCGACACCCGGGACCGCCGCGTCGCCCACGTCCGCCTCACGGACGCGGGCCGCGACCTGGTCGACGCGATCCTGCCCGAGCAACTGGCCTACGAGTCTGCCGTGCTGGAGGTGCTGGACCCGCCGAGCCAGGGTGAACTGTCCGCGCTCCTCGCCGAGTTGCTGAGCCGGCTGGAGGGCCACATGGGCGCGCTGCGGGCCTGACGGCCGCCCGCGCTCCGGCCACCGGCAGGCGCCCCGCCGTCGCCGCGGGACGCTGTCGGCTTCGGCCGCCCCGCGCAGGCGGGCCGTCCGTGTCGGCGCGGTGGTTCGCGTCGCCGGGCGTGCTCAGCCCCCGCCGGTGCCGTGCGGCTCAGCCTTCGGCCGGTGCCGTGTAGACGCCGAAGACCGCGCCCTGCGGATCGCGCAACACCGCGATCCGTCGCCCTCCCGCCATGGTGGTGGGCTCCATGAGCACACTGCCGTCGCCGCCCGTCGTGGTCGCCGCCGCCGCGTCCACGTCCTCCACCGCGAAGTACGGCAGCCAATGGGGCGGCACCTCCGGCGGGAACTTGTCGTCCATCGTGATCATGCCGCCGAAGTCGGCCCCGTGGACGCCCCACTGCGTGTAGTGCTCGGAGGCGTTCACGGTCCAGCCGAACAGCGTCGTGTAGAAGGTCTCGGCCTGCTCGGGCGAACGGGTCAGCAGCTCCACCCAGCCGAGCGAGCCGGGCGCGTTGAACACCCCGGCGCCCGGGAACGTCCCCGCCTGCCACAGCTGGAAGGGCGCGCCGCCCGGATCCAGGGCCACCGTGAAACGGCCCGCGTCGAACACCTCCATCGGCCCGACCAGGACCTTTCCGCCCGCCTCCGCCAGGAGCCGCGCGGCGACGTCGGCGTCCGTCACGGCGAACGACACGTTCCACGCGACGGGCTGCGACTCCTGGTACAGGGGCGAGAGCGCGGCGACCGGCGCGTCTCCCAGATGCGCGATCGTGTACCCGCCTGCCTCCGGCCGCGGATCCGTCTCCGGACGCCAGCCGAACACCTCCGCGTAGAACCGCTTCGCGCCCTCCAGATCGCTGGTCCCCAGTTCGGTCCAGCAGGGCCCGCCGGGCACCGGCTTGTCGAGCTTCATGGCGTTCCTTCCGGATGGGGGCCCCTTCAGCACGCTAGCCCCGCCTCCCGCCACCGGCCATCCGGCACTCGGTGCCACACCCCGGCAGCGGAGCCCGGCGGCCGGGAGCCGAAAGGCGTGCCCTAGATCCCCGGCCGGTGGCGCAGCGGATGCTCGGCCGGTACCTCCACCAGCACGATCTGGGTGCCGTCCGGATCGGCGATCCACATCTCGACCAGTCCCCACGGCTCCGTCCGCGGCGGACGTACGATCTCGACGCCGCGGGCCAGCAGCTCGGTATGTGCCGCGGCCACGTCCGCGACCTGGAACCACAGCCGCAGGGGAGGGGACGCCGGAGCCTCCGCGCGCCCGGAGAGCTCCAGGAAGCCGCCGCCGAGGAAGTAGACGGTGCCGCGCTCCGGGCCGGTGCCGAACTCGCGGTAGACGGCGAGGCCCAGCCGCTCGCCGTAGAAGTCGCGCGAGCGCTCGGGGTCGGTGGGGCGCAGGAGTGTCCGGCTGCTCAGTACATGCACCATGCAGCCGGAGCCTACCGGCGGGCTACCCTCGTCCCTGCCGAGCCGCGCCACAGATCGGAGACACCCGCCCATGGACACCGTCACCACCACCGCCCTGACCTTCCGCGACGCCACCGAAGCCGACGTCGACGCGCTGGTCGCGCTGGTGCAGTCCGCGTACCGGGGGGACTCCAGCCGGGCCGGCTGGACCACGGAGGCGGACATCCTCGAAGGGCAGCGGACCGACGCGGAGGGCGTGCTGGAGGTCGTCACGTCGCCCGACAGCCGGCTGCTGACGGCGGAGCGCGACGGCGAGCTGCTGGCCTGCTGCCAGATCGAGCACCGCGGTGCCCACGCCTACTTCGGCATGTTCGCGGTCAGCCCCACCCGGCAGGGCGGCGGCCTCGGCAAGACGGTCATCGCGGAGGCCGAGCGGCTGGCCCGCGAGACCTGGGGCGTCGCGGAGATGCACATGACCGTCATCTCGGTGCGCGAGGACCTCATCGCCTGGTACGAGCGCCGCGGCTACCGCCGTACGGGCCGGATGACCCCGTTCCCGTACGGCGACGAGCGCTTCGGCATCCCGCAGCGCGACGACCTGGAGTTCGAGCTGCTGGTCAAGGAGCTGACGGCCCAGCCCGCCTGATGCGGTGGGCCGGTGCGTGTCGTCCGGCGCGCCCGAGCGCACCCGCCCCGGCCGCTCCCGCCGTCAGGCGGTGAAGCGGCCCGTGCGCTTGATGTCCGGGTAGTCGGTGGTCGCGCCGTCCAGCTGGAGGGCGCGTACGAGCCGCAGATGGTCCTGGGTGTTCACCACCCAGCCGATGATCCTGAGGTCCGCCCCCCGGGCCCGCTCCACGACCTCCAGGGTGAGGCGGCGGATGTCGAGGCAGAGCGTCGAGGCTCCGGCGTCCACGGCCCGCTGCACGATGTCGGCGTCGTACCGGCTGCCGACGAGCGCGGTCCGTACGCCGGGCACCAGTCGGGCGATCTCCGTGATCGCCTCGTCGTGGAACGAGGACACCTCCACGCGCCCCAGCAGATCGAGCCGGGTCATGACCTCGGCCAGCGCCCGGGCCGCCGCCACGTCCTTGATCTCGGCCTGGAGCGGTGTGCGTACCGCGTCCAGCACCTCCTCGAAGACCGGGATCCGTTCACCGCGGCCCGCGTCCAGGCCGCGCAGTTCCGCGAGGGTCATCTCGGCGATCGGGCCGGAGCCGTCGGTCGTGCGGTCCACCTCGGCGTCGTGCATGACGACGAGGGCACCGTCCTTGCTCAGATGCAGATCGAGTTCGATGACGTCGAGGCCCGCGTGCTGGGCCGCGACGAAGGAACGAAGGGTGTTCTCGGGCTCGACACCCATGACCCCGCGATGACCGATGGTAAGGAAGTTCAAGGTTCAACTCGCTTCCGTCGACGGCGGCTCGGCGCACGCGCGGAGCAGAGGCGGACGGAGCGGACGGCACTGTCCACGCGGCAGAGCCGCAGCCTAACGGCCAGGCCGCGCGATGGACCCGCTCGTACGCAGGGCATTGGTGTGGCGTGCGGGTCCGAGCCGGTCCGTGGCGCCGGGACGGCCCCCGCGGGGGGCGGGTCGCCGGTGGACGGACTTCGTGGGGTGGCCGGATCCGGTTCCCGGTATCGGGTGTGCGCCGGGTCCGAGCGGGTAGCGGAAGCGTGGGCCGTTCCGGTGTCACACAGGAAAAAGTGCGGCGACATGCCGAGTACGCAGAATATTTTCCCGAGGATCCACTTGCTGGGGGGAACCCCGTATGTATACGGTCTCCTTACGTGATGTTCTCCCGTGGAGGATGGGAAATGCCGGAAATTCTTGTGCAGGTGGGTTCGGAGGAGCGGGTTCCTCCCGTGAGCAGGGTGGTTGAGCACCCGGCGTGGCCCGTGCTCAAGGATGCCGTGGAGCGGATCCGGCCATGGCAGTCGAAGGACGGTTCGATCGACTTCGACGCCGAAGGCGCACCCGGCAAGACCGACGCCGAACTCGCGGTCGGGCGTGTCGCCGACGCCGTCGAGGAACTCTCGCCGCTGCTCCCGCACGACGTCGCGTACCACCAGGCCCTCGTCAAGGACCTGCGCCGCTGGGCCGACGGCGGCTTCGGGGTGCCGGACTTCCTCGACTCGCTGCTGGCCTTCCAGCCCGCCGCGCGGCGCGAGGACGGCCTCCAGCACCTGGTCGTCTTCCCGATGTACACCCAGAACGGCAACCCGGACCGCAACCTCGAGGCCGTCGTCCTGCGCATGGTCTGGCCGGACTGGCTGGCCGAACTGGAGCGCACCCGTTACGACAACCCGCTGTTCTGCGGGATCACCTTCGAGGACTTCACGGCCGGCTACGACACCAACTCCGCCGTGCTCTTCCCGGAGACCATCGCCGTGCGCGAGGCGCCGGAACGATTCACCTGGGGCGGCATCTTCTGCGACCGCGAGGCGGCCCGCTTCCGTCGCGTCACCGACGCCGCCGTCGACGTCCTGGGCCTGGAGCTGCCCGAGGACATCGCCGCCATGGTCCACGACCAGAAGCGCTGCGAGGAGGCCTTCGTCCTGTGGGACATGGTCCACGACCGCACCCACAGCCACGGCGACCTGCCCTTCGACCCGTTCATGATCAAGCAGCGCCAGCCGTTCTGGATGTACGGCCTGGAGGAGCTGCGCTGCGACCTCACCGCCTTCAAGGAGGCCGTGAAGCTGGAGGCCGACGGCGTCCCGCAGGCCCGGGACGTGCAGTACGCGGTGCTGTTCGACCGGATGTTCCGCTTCCCGGTCACCGGCGACCGGGTGCGCAACTACGACGGTCTGGGCGGCCAGCTGCTGTTCGCCTACCTCCACAAGCACGACGTCGTGCGCTGGACCGACAACAAGCTGCACATCGACTGGCAGCGCGCCCCGCAGGTCACCAACCAGCTGTGCGCCGACATCGAGCAGCTGTACCGCGACGGGATCGACCGCCCCAAGCTGGTGCACTGGTTCGCCGGGTACGAGCTGGTCTCCGGGTACCTCGCCCCGCACCCGGGCTCCACGTGGGCCAAGGGTCCGGACGCCCTGGACCTGACGCAGCCGCCGCGCCGGCTCGTGGACGACGTGCTTCCGGACGAGTTTCCGCTGAGCATGTTCTATGAGGCACTGTCCAAGAAGCTCAAGAACGTGATCGCGTCGACCCGGGGCATCACTTCGGACGGGGCCGAGCGGGTCGCCGCGTGAGCGGGCGCGGCACCGAGAACACTGCTCAGGAGGCGAAGATCATGGTGGGGAACGGTGCTCTCAGCGGTGCTGTGATCGCGGTGGCCGGCGCGGGCGGACCCGCCGGACGTGCGGCGATGATCCGACTCGCCGAGGCGGGCGCGACCGTCGTCGGCGCGGACAACGACCCCGAGCGCCTGGCGGCGGCGGTGGACGAGGCCCGTTACGGGCACGGCGGGGCCACCGTCGTCGGGGAGACGGTCGACCTGCTGGACGTCGACTCGACCCGCGACTGGGCCCGGCACGTCGAGAAGGACTTCGGCCGCGTCGACGGCCTCGTCCACCTCGTCGGCGGCTGGCGCGGCAGCGAGACCTTCACCAAGACCAGCCTCGACGACTGGGACTTCCTGGAGCTGCTGCTCGTCAAGACCGTGCAGCACACCTCCCTCGCCTTCCACGAGGCGCTCCAGCGCAGCGACCGCGGTCGGTACGTCCTGATCAGCGCGGCCGGCGCGAGCAAGCCGACCGCGGGCAATGCCGCGTACTCCGCCGGCAAGGCCGCCGCCGAGGCGTGGACGCTGGCCATGGCCGACTACTTCCGCAAGGCGGGGCTCTCCGAGGGCGCCGAGGGTGCCACGTCGGCGGCTGCCATCCTGGTCGTGAAGGCGCTGGTGCACGACGCGATGCGCGCCGAGCGACCCAACGCGAAGTTCGCGGGCTTCACGGACGTCAAGGACCTGGCCGAGGCCATCGTCGACGTCTGGAACCGGCCCGCCGCAGAAGTGAACGGAAACCGTCTGTGGCTCACCGAGAAGCCGTGAACCCTCCGAAGACCGACGCGCGCCGCCACCACGACCCGCAGATCCGAGGATTCGCCAGCGACAACTACGCCGGGGCCCACCCGGAGGTGATGGCCGCCCTGGCCCTGGCCAACGGCGGTCACCAGGTCGCGTACGGCGAGGACGACTACACGGAGAACCTCCAGAAGATCGTCCGCAGCCACTTCGGGCCCACGGCGGAGGCGTTCCCCGTCTTCAACGGCACCGGCGCGAACGTCGTCGCGCTCCAGGCGGTCACCGACCGGTGGGGCGCGGTGATCTGCGCCGAGAGCGCCCACATCAACGTCGACGAGGGCGGCGCCCCGGAGCGGATGGGCGGCCTCAAGCTGCTCACCGTGCCGACGCCGGACGGCAAGCTCACGCCCGAGCTGATCGACCGGCAGGCGTACGGCTGGGACGACGAGCACCGGGCGATGCCGCAGGTCGTCTCGATCACCCAGAGCACCGAGCTGGGCACCCTCTACACGCCGGACGAGATCCGCGCGATCTGCGACCACGCCCACGCGCACGGCATGAAGGTGCACCTGGACGGTTCCCGGATAGCCAACGCGGCCGCGTCGCTCGACATGCCGATGCGGGCGTTCACCAACGCGGTCGGCGTCGACATCCTCTCCCTGGGCGGCACGAAGAACGGCGCCCTGTTCGGCGAGGCGGTCGTCGTCATCAACCAGGACGCCGTCCGCAGCATGAAGCACCTGCGCAAGCTGTCCATGCAGCTCGCCTCCAAGATGCGCTTCGTGTCGGTGCAGCTGGAGGCCCTGCTCGCCAAGGACCTGTGGCTGCGCAACGCCCGCCACGCCAACGAGATGGCCAGGCGGCTGGCCGAGGGCGTCCGCGCCGTGCACGGGGTGGAGATCCTCTACCCGGTGCAGGCCAACGGCGTCTTCGCCCGGCTGCCGCACGACGTGAGCGAGCGCCTCCAGAAGCGCTTCCGCTTCTACTTCTGGGACGAGACGGCCGGCGACGTGCGCTGGATGTGCGCGTTCGACACGACCGAGGACGACGTGGACGCGTTCGTCGCGGCGCTCAAGGAGGAGATGGCGCACTAGCGCCGGTGCTGATGCATAGATATGCGGTCACCTGAAAAGTCATTGACTCTCGGGTGATCGCATTTCTATGCTCTGCACTCATGGAGCTGATCCAGAACACCCCAGATCTGTCCGCCTACCTGGCGGCTGACGAGGTCATCGACCACCATCATCCGCGCGTGCGGGAGACGGCCGCCCGACTCGCCGAGGGGGTGGCCGACTCGTATGCCTATGCGCAGGCGGCGTACGAGTTCGTCCGCGACACCGTGCCGCACTCCCAGGACGTCGGCGATCCGCGCGTCACCTGGCGCGCCTCCGACGTCCTGGAGCGGCGCACCGGGATCTGCTACGCCAAGGCCCATGCGCTGGCCGCGCTGCTGCGCGCCGAGGACATCCCCACCGGGTTCGCCTACCAGCGGCTGGCGGACGACGACGGCCAAGGCCATGTCGTGCACGGACTGGTCGCCGTGCGGTTCCACGGTTCCTGGCACCGGCAGGACCCGCGCGGCAACAAGCCGGGTGTGGACGCCCGGTTCTCCCTCGACGGCGAGCGGCTGGCCTTCGTCGCCGATCCGGAGTCCAGTGAGTTGGACTATCCGGTCCTGTACGCTGAACCTCACCCGGCCGTGCTGAGCGCGCTCAAGGCAGCCACCGACCGGCCGCACCTCTGGAAGACGCTCCCCACCGCACTCTGAGGCAGACGATGACCCTCTCCCTGATCGTGTCCGACGACGTGCGCGCCCTCGCGCCCGGCTTCACCTGGGTCGCCGTCGAGGCGCACGGCCTGGTCAACGGGCCCGGCACGGAAGCGAGTACGGCGGTCCTCGACGACGCGGCCCGCCGGCTCGCGGCCCGGCTGGACGGCCGTGCCCCGCACGAGGACCCGTACATGGCGGCCTGGCGGGAGGTGTACAGCGCGTTCGGCTCGAAGCCCTCGCGCACCCGCAACTCGGCCGAGGCGCTGGCCAGGCGGGCGCTGACGGACGCGGGTCTGCCGCGCGTCAACCTGTTCGTCGACCTCTACAACGCCGTCAGCGTCGCCCACCTCATCCCCGTCGGGGGAGAGGACATCGACCGCGTCCAGGGCGGCATGAGCCTGGTGCGCGCCACCGGTGACGAGGACTTCGTCACCGTCTCGGGCGGCGAGGAGAGCGTGGAACACCCCGACGCGGGCGAGGTGGTCTGGCGTGACGAGGCGGGGGTGACGTGCCGTCGCTGGAACTGGCGCCAGGGCCCGCGCACCCGGCTCACCGAGACCACCACCTCGGGCATCTTCCTGCTGGAGGGCATGGCCCCGATGCCGCTGTCCGAGGTGGAGGCGGCCGCGACCGAACTCGCCGAGCTGCTGGAGAAGTTCAGCCCCGGCGCACGGATCACGATCCGGCACGAGGGCTGACGGGCGGGCGGGGGCGGCCGCTCGGTGTCGGTGGCCTTGCCGGGCGGGCCGAGCGCACCGGCGTGTTGCGCCCCGCCCGCCCGGACGCGCGGCGGCGTCAGCGCGCCTCGGCGGCCCGTACCTCTTCGGGGGTCGGCGCCGTGCCGCCGAGGTGGGCCGGCATCCACCAGGTGTCGTCCGCGCCCTTGGGACGTACGGGATAGGCGCGCTGCGCGGCCTCCAGCAACTCCTGGACGCGCTCGCGCAGTCGGCGCGTGATGGCGCCCGCGTACTGGTCGCGGGGGGCCTCCACCGGCTCGCCGACGCGAATGGTGATCGGGGTGTGGCTGCGCTTGAAGTTGCGCTGGTGCCCCTTGGTCCACAGTCGCTGCGTACCCCACACGGCCATCGGGATCAGCGGGACGCCCGCCTCCTGGGCCAGCCGGGCGGCACCCGACTTGAAGCTCTTCAGCGTGAACGACTGTGAGATGGTGGCCTCGGGGAAGACCCCCACGATCTCACCGGACTTCAGCGACTCCAGGGCGTGCGCGTACGCCGCGTCGCCCTGCTCGCGGTCCACCGGGATGTGCTTCATGCCGCGCATCAGCGGACCGGACACCTTGTGCCGGAAGACGGACTCCTTCGCCATGAAACGAACAAGACGTTTCTGCGGCAGTGCGGCCAGACCGTCGAAGATGAAGTCCAGATAGCTGATGTGATTGCTCACCAGTACGGCGCCGCCCGAGCGTGGGATGTTCTCCGACCCCTTGCAGTCGATCTTGAGGTCCCACACCTTGAACAGCGTGCGCGCGAGACCGACGACGGGGCGGTAGACCAGTTCAGCCATGGACGGGGTGGGCCCTTCCTCACTCTGTCTGGGAAGGGATCTCCCAGCCGGAAACTTACGCAGCCGTAGGTTTACGGCATCCCGCAGATCGTGCCCGAATAACGGTCGGGGAGCCAGCCCTGGTGCCCGGGTGCGGCGAGATCCTCGTCACGTCGGCCCCATGATCCACCTGCGCTTTTAACCCGCCTTTACTCCGTGCGGACCGTGACGCGCCGGGTGAGCAGGTACAACTCGTGGCGCAGGCTGCACCCGAACGCGCCATTCGGGAAGGTGGCGCGAACGCGGCCCCGGTCGTCGCGAGTCCGATGCCCGCCCGAACTCCGCGTGTCGTGGACCCGGGAATCTTCGCGCTCCCGCGAACGCTGGTGCGGGTGGTGCGCGGAGGTGTGGTGCGCGGGGCGGTGCTCGCGAGGGCGGGTGTCCATGGAGTGCCGCGTCGGCGGCGGAGCAGGGGAGCACGGGTGCGCGGGCAGGGCGACGGACAGCGGCTCGGGGCCGACCGGTTGGGCGGGGAACTCGGCGAACGGGCCACGCTCGTACAGTTCTCCAGCGCCTTCTGCGCCCCCTGCCGGGCCACCCGGCGCGTCCTCGGCGAGGTGGCCGCGCTGGTCCCGGGCGTGGCCCACGTGGAGATCGACGCGGAGGCCCGGCTCGACCTCGTACGCGAACTCGGCGTCCTCAAGACCCCGACCGTGCTCGTCCTGGACGCGGAGGGGCGGATCGTGCGGCGCGCCGCCGGCCAGCCGCGCAAGGCGGACGTCATCGCGGCGCTGGGGGAGGCCGTCTGACGGCCGTGCACCCGGTGCGGGGGGCGCACGGTGGGGCACGGTGAGACATCTCCCACATGCCGGTACGCACTTGACTGTGCGTGCCACCTATCGTCAGCCTGACCGTATGCCTAGGGAACTCCTTCTCTTCGGGCGGGTGCACATCGACCTCGCCCGCACCGCGAGCGCGTGCTGTCCGGACTGTTGAGCAGTCACGGCCCCACCCCCACGCCCCTGCCGCAGAAGGACAACTCCATGACGGCCACGCCCGACCTCGCCGCTTCCCACCTCGACGCCTCCCGCCTCGCCTCGGCCGACCTGCTGCGTTCCGTCTTCCGGCGGCACGCGGCGGGAGTCGCCGTGATCACCGCCCGTGGTGCGGCGGGGCCGGTCGGCTTCACCGCCACCTCCCTCACCTCGGTGTCCGCCGAGCCTCCGCTGCTCTCCTTCGGGATCAGCACCGGATCCTCCAGTTGGCCGACCGTCTCCACGGCCTCCCACGTGGGCGTCCACATACTCGGCGAGCACCAGCAGGAGCTGGCCGGCACCTTCGCGCGCAGCGGCGCCGACCGGTTCGGCGCGCCGACCGCCTGGCGCGAGGGCCCCGAGGGCGTGCCCCTGCTGGACGACGTCTCCGCCTGGCTGGTGTGCCGCGTCGTCACCCGGGTGCCCGCGGGCGACCACCGCGTCGTACTGGCCGAGGTCGCCGTCGGCGATCCCACGGGCCCCGGGCGTCCGCTCGTCTACCACCAGGGCCGGTTCAACGCACTGCGTGACTGATCACAGCACCCTGCCTCTGCGAAGTCGTCGACTTCCGATTACGCTGCGTTGCGAAGGTCACAGTTCAAAGCGCTTGCTTAGCGGGAACGAACTGGGTGTACTGACGAGTAATATCTCGGTCGGAGCGCGGGCCGCCCCGACCGGGATCGGCCGCTTGGGGCGCCTATGCTGCCTGCAAGTAGGCAGCCGAAATTGAGACGATGCAGTAGGAGAGCCGGCGTGAGCTTGAGGATCGTTGTCACTGTGAAGTACGTGCCCGACGCCACTGGCGACCGGCACTTCGCCGATGACCTGACCGTGGACCGGGACGACGT
>NZ_JBVJMD010000045.1:0-76685 GCF_055584385.1 Streptomyces sp. NPDC104096 | reverse complement strand
GGACCGCAGTCGCCCGGGTTTTTCGCGGCGCGGCCGCTCCCCGTCGGCGCGCGGTCCGTCCGGCGCGCCGGACGGCACCCCCGACCGCCGCCCGCACCAGCCCGGACGCCGCACCGGCCGCCGCCCCACCGGTGTACGCCATCAGCACCCGCGGCCTGGTCAAGAGCTATGCGGGCCCGGACGGAAGCACCACCCACGCCGTCCGCGGCCTGGACCTCGACGTCCTCCAGG
The DNA here is from genome assembly GCF_055584385.1 of Streptomyces sp. NPDC104096. Lineage (NCBI taxonomy): Bacteria > Bacillati > Actinomycetota > Actinomycetes > Kitasatosporales > Streptomycetaceae > Streptomyces > Streptomyces sp. NPDC104096. The sequence goes on along the minus strand of NZ_JBVJMD010000045.1, from coordinate 76,454 downwards.
GCGAGACCTACGCCTTCCTCGGCCCCAACGGCGCGGGAAAGTCCACCACCCTCGCCCTGCTGTGCGCCCTGGCCCGCCCCACCGCCGGACAGGCCACGGTGGCGGGCGCCGACGTGATCGGCCGACCGGACCAGGTGAGACGGCTGGTCGGGATGCTCTTCCAGCACAGCGCCCTGGACCCGGACCTGACGGCCGAACAGAACCTGCACATCCACGCACGCCTGTACGGACTGCGCCGCCGCCACGCCCGCGTGCGCGTCACCGAGATGCTCGAAGCGGTCGGACTGGACGACCGTCGGCGCTTCCCGGTCCGCACCCTGTCCGGAGGCATGCGCCGCCGCCTGGAACTGGCCCGTGGCCTGCTGCACGCGCCCGAGGTGCTGTTCCTCGACGAGCCGACCACCGGGCTCGACCCGCACGCCCGCGCCCAGGTCTGGGAGTACCTGCGCGTACTGCGCGACCGGCACGGCAGCACCCTCTTCGTCACCACCCACTACCTGGAGGAGGCGGAGCACTGCGACCGGCTCGGCATCCTCGACCACGGCCGACTCGTGGCCCAGGGCACGCCCCGGGCGCTGAAGGCCGCGATCGGGGCGGACCGGGTCCTGCTGCGTACCGGCGACGACGCGGCGGCGCGCCAGGTGGTGGGTCGGACCGCCCCCTCGGGCCGGGCCGTCACCCTGGACACCGAGGGAGTGTCCCTGCGGGTGCCCAACGGCAGTGCCTGGATCCCCCGCCTGTGCGCGGCACTCGAAGCCCACGGCATCGCCGTGCACGCCGCGTCCGCCACCCCGCCGACCCTCGACGACGTCTTCTTCCACCACACCGGGCGCAGCATCCACACCCCCCGGCCGCACCGGACACCGGCCGACCCGGCTCAGGGCGCCACCACCGCAGCGACCGAGGAGACCCCATGACCGCTCCCGCCGTCCCGGCCTCGGACGCCTCCGGCACCCCCGCCGACCCCGGCGCCTCCCACAGCGGAGGCCGGGAGCCGAGGCCGCCCCTGCGCCACGAACTGCGCGCGGTCCACGCCCTGGTCCACCGCGATCTGCTGCGCCTGGCGGGCCAGCCCACGCACAGCGCCCTGATGCTGATCCAGCCGGTGCTCTACCTCTTCGTCCTGGGAGGCGGTCTGGCCGCCCTGATCCCGGACTCCTCACTGGGTGTCGGATACCAGACGTACCTCTTCCCGGGCATGCTGATGATGACCGTACAGTCGCCGGCCATCATCGTCGGCGTCCGCCTGATCACCGACCGGCAGAGCGGCTACCTGCGCGAACTGCTGATGGCCCCGGTCAGCCGGCCCACCCTGCTGCTCGGGAGCTGCGCCGGCGGCACCATCGTCTCCACGGTCCAGGGCGCCGTGCTGCTCTGCCTGGCCGGCGCCGTCGGCCTGCCCTACGACCCCCTGCTCCTGGCGCTGCTCCTCGCCGTGATGATCCTGGCCTCCTTCACCATCACGGCCCTGTCCCTGCTGCTGGCCGTGAGCCTCGACCGGCCCGAGATCTTCCACATGCTGCTCGGCCTGGTGATGATGCCGCTGCTGTTCCTCTCCGGCGGCTTCTTCCCCCTGGGCAACCTGCCGGGCTGGGCCCACCCGCTGGCCGCCGCCAACCCGCTCGCCTACGGGGTCGACCTGCTCCGCCGCGCCATCGCGCTGCGCGTACCCGGCCGGGCGACCGCCGGGGGCATCGAGTGGTACGGCTGGCAGCCTCCCCTGCTCCTGGAGGGTGCCGTCCTGCTCGCGGGCGGAGTCGCGGCCCTGCTCTGGGCCGCCCGCCGCTTCAGCCGCCCCGAATGACCCCCGCCCCGCGGGCCGTCGAGGGCGTCAGGGCGCCGGCGCGGATTCCTGGACCAGACCGAGTGCCGCCTCGCTGAAGGCGCGCACACGGGATGTCGCGCCGTCGGCCGGCCAGACGAGACCCCATTCCACCGGCGCGGCGTCCTCGAAGGGGACATAGGCGACGTCCGGCCGGGCGAAGTAGCGCCGTGCGTGGGCGCCGACGGCGAAGACGCCGTCCCCGGCGCCGACGAGCGTCAGCATCTCGTTGAAGGTCTCTGCCGATGGTGCGGTCGAACAGGGGGACGCCGATGCGGCGCTCCAGTTTGGCGATGGCCCGGCTGACCCGTGCGGTGGAGACGTGCAGCCGCTCGGCCGTGCGACCGAAGTGCAGTTCCTCGGCGGGCGTCAGGAACGCCTCCAGCTCGTGCCGCTCCAGCGTCCCCGCCGCCCTCCATCGTCAACCGAGGCTCAACGAACGTTGCGCAGAAGCGCATTGATGACCCTCTGGCCCCACAGCAGGATCAGAAGCGCGGAAAGCCTTCGAACTGCACAGGAGAGCATCATGTACGTCACCCTCGACCGCGCCCTGACCGCTCCCGCCCACGACAGGGCCGCGGCCGTCGCGGAACTCCGGGACCGGGCGGAAATCACCGATGCGCTCTACCGCTTCGGTCTGGGGCAGGACCTCAAGGACCAGGAGCTGTTCGCCTCGGCCTTCGCCGCCGACGCCGAACCGGACTTCCGCCCGGCCGCCGCGCGATGGGGCGCCGAGCCGCCGTTGACGGCCGGGCGCGAGAGCATCGTCACCACCGTCCTGGCCATGTTCGCCGGCCGGGTGGACACCACCCACCAGGTCACGAACCCGCGGATCGCCGTGGACGGTGACACCGCCCGGCTCACCGCCCTGGTCGAGGCACAGCACCTGCTCGTCGGCGACCGCACCACCCACGCGCTCCTGAAGAACCCCTATGACGTCGACCCGGTCCGCGACGGCGACCGCTGGGTCATCCGCCGACTGCGCATCGACAACACCTGGTACACCGGCGACCCCGGCGCGATCTTCGGCTGAGGTCAGCGGAGCGATGCCGGTGCCCGCGTACGACGAGGAGACCGATCACGATCGCCCGGCTGGAGGACGCCACCGCCTCGACCCCTGGACTCCGTACCGCGGGCGGACACCCAAGGAGGCGGCCGGATCGGGGACATCGGTCCGTGTCCCGTGCCGTACCGGCCGTTCTCCGCACCCCGCGCCCGGTTCCCGCGCCCCTCACGCCTCCACACCCCCGCGTCCCACTATCAGGGCGTTTGACCAGCAAAGGCCCGGTCTGCACCTCCGAGGTCCGGCAAGGTTGCGCCTGTGAAGGGACGCCGCCCACAGGCGTCCCGCACGACATGGAGGAGACACATGCGAGCAAAGACGGCCCTCACCGCCGGCGCCCTGGCGCTCACTCTCGCCGCCGGAACCGGCTGGGCCGCCCAGGCAGCCCCCGAGCACACACCCGCTGCCAAGCCCGTACATTCCCGTGCCGTCGACGGCTATCAGATCGTCACGCTCCCCAACGCGAACGTCCCGAACTTCCAGCGCCGTACCGTCTACTGTCCGGCCGGCAAGCACGTCATCGGTGGCGGAGCCGAAGCGCAGGGCGCCGACGCGATGCTCGTCGGCAGCTTCCCCACCCCGGACGGTTCCGGCTGGATCGGTCTCGGCAGGCAGAAGGCCTACAGCACCGTCGGCATCAGCGTGTACGCCATCTGCGCCTTCTGATCCGACGTCAGTCCCGTCAGCGCCCCGTCGTCGGAACCTCCGGCGGCGGGGCGCCGCGCGTCCGGTCGGTCGACCCGATGTTCCTCACTCCAGGGTCTGCCCGACCTGGCGGCGTCGGGCTCACGCGGACGGCGTGACCGGGGACCGCAGCCCGAGCCACTGCTCGGCGTCCCAGGCCCGGAACCGCTCCACCTCGGTGAACCCCAGCTTCGCCGCGAGGCGCATCGAGCCGAGGTTGGCGCTCTGGGTGGTGAGCACCACCGGCTCGCCGGGAAGGACGCCGTCGAACCAGCCGAGCGCCGCCGCGCACGCCTCGGCGGCGTACCCGGATCCCCACGCCCGCGGCAGGAACAGGTAGCCGAGATCGGCCTTCCCCGCGGCAGCCGGGCGACGATGCTCCGTCGCCCTCCTGAGCAGCACCTGACCGATCATCGCCCCGTCGAGATCGACGACGAAACTCCCCGGCCACCGCTCGGGCACCCCGGGCAACTCGCGCTCCAGCTCGGCACGCGGACGCGGACCGCCGAGGTAGGTGTGCACCTCCGGCGACGCCAGCAGCTCGACGAACGCCGCACGGTCCCGGACTTCGGGCTCACGGAGCACGAGTCTCCTGGTCCTGATCGGCTCAGGCGGCCAGTCGACGGGTCCCAGGTCTGACATGCGCGCAGACTAGCAACCCGAGGGGCCCGGGGAACTTCACGGGCGGGGGCCTGGTACCGCCCTCGCCCCGGCCCGCCGACGGGCGGGGTGTCTACCGCCGGCCCACCGACTCCAGCATCACGGCGGGCGGAAGGGACGGGTTGGCCGCTGCCGCTTCCGCCACCTGCCGGTCCGCGTCGGTGAGCAGCTCCACGACGACCGACGGCGGGAGTGCCGGGTGGCCGGCCGCCACAGGTCTGGCCCGTTTGTCGGCCAGGCAGACGAGCAGTGCGGAGGCCGTCGCCCCGCGGTGTCGCGCAACCTCACGGAACACCTTCTGCACCGCTGGTTCGTGACGGACCAGGTCCTCCAGCAACGCCGGGAGCGCGTCCGGATTGGTCGCCACCTTGGCCAGGACACGGACGCCGTGCCGGTCGACCATGGCGCGCAACTGCGCGTCCGTGAGGCCGGGGTGAGGAGCGAGGGCCTTGACCACCTTCGCGTCGGGGTCGTCGGCCAGCCGGTCGCGTATCTCGGGCGGCAGATCACGTCGTTGGGCCACGAGCATACGGGCGGCCGGGTCCGGTGACGTGGCCAGCTCATCGACCTCGGCGGGGGAGGAGGCGGCGATGCGGGGGAGGAGGGTGGCGCCGATCCTGGTGGTTCCGGCCAAGCGGGTGAGCACGTCGAGCGGTACTCGGGGATGGTGCGCAAGCCCGCGGCGCACGAGGGGGTCGCGGTCCTGGGCCAGCGCGCGGATCAGGGCGTCGTCGATCGCGGGATTTTCGGCAAGGTCGGCGCGGACGCCGGGAACGGGGTCCGAGGCGAGCCGGGTGCGGGCTCGCGGGGGCAGGTCCGAGCGGCCGGCGAGCGCCCAGCGCAACAGCATGGACGGATGGTCCACGAAGCCGAGGAGGGCTTCGACGGGGGTGGCAGGGTTGCGGAGTGCCGCTTCCTGGATGTCGTGGAGGGTGGACTCGTGGGAACCGTCGCAGGAGGCGCCCGGCCGCAGATCGCAGTCGAGGCGAGGGCATTGCGGATCGTGCAGGAAGGGGGTCTCCTCACGGTCGCAGACCGGACAGCGTCGGGCCGCGGGGAGCCCCTCCCCGGTCATCAGTGCGGCCAGTGCGGCCGGGGGCGTCGCCTCGTTGGCCGCCACCGCGCGGCGGACCTCGGCGTGCGGATGCGCCGCAAGCCTCGCGGCCACGTCCGGGGTGGCGGCCAAAGCGAGTTCGGCGACGACGCGTACGTCAGGGTCCGTCGCGAGCCTGTCCACCACGTCGGACGGGAGACCGGGACATGCCGCGAGCTTCTCCCGACGCTCACGGACCGGGTCCGTCGCGAGAAGGCGCGCCCACTCAGGACGTCCGACACCCCGGTCGAGCAGAGCGAGGGCGGCATCCGGCCGGACCGAGGGATCGATGTCCGCGGCGGTCAGCCGACCCTCGTACGCGAGTTGCACCGCGCTCTCGTCGATACGCTCGGCCAACGCGACCGCCTGTGCGCGGCTGAGGTCCGCGCGATGGGCGAGACTCGTGGCGATGTCTCCGTCCGCGATGGATATCAGCCGGTCGACCAGCTCGGACGGCAGGGCAGGATTGGCGGCGAGCCCGCACAGGACGTGATGCACACAGGCATCCTGCCCTGAGCGTGAACGACGCGTTCGGGAATGGTCACGGCGACTCGGACGTGAGCCGTGAGCTCTCGTGAAGCAGACCTTGAACGAGATTGCGAGCCGCACCGTGATACGAGGCCTTTGCCTGCGGTGACGCGCTGATCGACTCGCGGGCGGATCGCGGGGCAGCTCGTCGATAAGGGGCGCCCTTGGAGGCGACGTAACGTTTCTGCTATGGTTGATCTTGAGCGGGTCGGTGGAGGTCGCACCGGACTGCGATGCGTTGGTCGTCCAAGGAAAGATGCCCCGCTTCCTGTGGGGAGATGCAGGTGCAAGGCCTGCCCGGCGCTCTGTGAGGACCCCGTCCCGGGTTTCGGGACGGGGTCTCTTTTTTGTCTGCGGCGAGGGCTGGGGACGGGTGTCGGTGCGCGGCTTGTGGTCCGGGCCGTTCCGGACGCCGCGGTCATCGGACGGGTCGCGTACGCCGCGTGGGCCCCGTGCGCGTTGTACGGGGCCCACGCTCGCGCGGTTTCGACATGGCTCAGGGGCAGCTGATGCGGATGTCGCCCGCGTCCGTGGTGCAGGTGTCCGTGTTGAGGCCGCCGTTGGCGGTGTCGTTGCCGGCGACGTTGTCGACGGTGTCGAGGTTGTCGGTGCCGGTGTTGCCGATCAGGGTGTCGTTGCCGGGGCCTGCGGTGAGGGTGTCGTTGCCGGCGCCGCCGTCGATGCGGTCGTTGCCGTAACCGCCGTGCACGATGTCGTTGCCGCTGCCGGCGCTGACGGTGTCGTCGCCGCCGAGGGCGCAGATCACGTCGTTGCCGCTGGTGCCGGTGATGGTGTCGTTGCCGCTGGTGCCGACGCGGGTGCAACCGCGGGCGTTGTTGACCGTGGTCGTCGCCGTGGCGGTGTTGTCGCCGGAGTTCGGGTCGCTCTGAGCGGCGACGACGGTGGCCCGGTTCGTGAGTGTGCCGGTGGTCCGCGGCTCGGCGGCGACGGTCACCGTGGCGGCCGCTCCCGGGGCGAGAGTGCCGAGGGAGCAGTTCGCGGAGGTGGCGGTGGTGGTGCAGGTGCCCGCACTGGTGGTCGCGGAGACGACCGAGACGGCGACGCCGCTGAGGGCGTCCGACAGGGAGACGTCGGTGGCGGAGGCCGTGGTGCTGTTGTTGGTCACCCGCACGGTGTAGGTGGGCCGGTCACCGATGCCGACCGTGGTGGGACCGGACTTCGTCACCGCCAGATCCACGCCGGACGGCGGCGGCGGGGCGGTGCCGCCACCCTCGAAGCGTGCCAGGGCGAAGTCGCCTTCGGGCCCGCCCCCGCCGGCGGCGACGATCTTTCCGTCCGTCTGCAGGGCCACACCGTTGGCGGCGTCGCTGCCGCCGAAGTCCGCCGTCGCGAGGCCCCCGGTGCCGAACCCGGTGTCCTGGCTGCCGTCGGGGTTGTAGCGCCGGACGGCGAAGTCGCCGCCGGGCCCGGTGCTTCCGGCGACGACGATCCGGCCGTCTCCCGGCTGCACCTTGACGTCGGCCGCGGCGCCGCCCGGGGTGAGCACCGTGCCGGTCCGGTTGAAGCTCGTGTCCAGGGCGCCGTTGGGGAGGTAACGGGCCAGCCCGAACCGGGAGCCGCTGCCGCCGGCGGCGACGATCTTTCCGTCCGGCTGAACCGCGAGACCTTCCACGGAGTCGTAGTCGCCCAGGTCGGTGCGGACGATGCCGTCGCCGTCGAAGCTCGTGTCGAGGCTGCCGTCGGTGTTGAAGCGCAGCAGCGCGAAGTCGAAGCGGGTGGTGCCCACCTCGCCGCCGACCAGGATCTTGCCGTCGGGCTGCAGTGCCAGGGCGCGGCCGTCACCACCCTCCTGCAGGACCGGCCCCGCCGGATCGGCGGTCACCGTGCCGTCGCCCCCGAACGTGGTGTCCGGGGTGCCGTCGCTCCTGAGGCGCAGCACCGCCACGTCCCCGCCGTAGTAGCCGGCCGCGACGATCCTGCCGCTCGAGTCGATGGCCACGTCCTGGGCCTCGGTGGGGCTGCCGAAGTCGGCGAAGACCCGGCCGTCGCCGCTGAAGGTGTTGTCCAGGGTTCCGTCGGCGTTGTAGCGGGCGACGATGAACCAGCAGCAGTCGTCGTACTCCCGCCAGCTGCTGCCCACCACGACGATCTTGCCGTCGGCCTGCAACGCCACGGCGTGCGCCTCGCCCCACTGCAGGTTCGGGCCCATGTTGTCGATGGCGGTCGTCACCGTGCCGCCGGTGCCGAAGCCGGTGTCCGGCGTGCCGTCGGGGTTGTGCCGGGTCAGTGCGAAGCGGCTCTCCGTCACCGATTCGTCGACCGAGGAGCCGACGGAGACGATCTTTCCGTCGGGCTGTACCGCCACGTCCGCGGCGTGATCGTCGTCGGCGATGTCGGTGAGTACCTTGCCGTCACCGCTGAAGGAGGAGTCCAGGCCGCCCGGGGCCGCGACCGCGGCCCCGGGGAGGGCCAGCACCAGTGCCAGGACGCTCGCCGTGACGGTCCCGGCCCGGGCCGGGAAGGACCGGCGGCGGCCGCTGTGCCGTTGCCGCGCCGGTCGTGCATGTGGGGTGAACATGGGCGACAGCCTTACGGCGTCAGCACGCGCAGACGGTCACCACGAGCGGCGTTGCACTCACCGGACGTACGAATCCATCCGAGCGGGTGAGCGTGACTCGTGCTGTTGTGCGAATCATCTTCATGGACCCGACTCGATCGGGCACAGAATGTCGGGTCCGGCACGGTGGGCGCTGCCTAGCGTGGTGATCGTCAAGGAAGGAACCGTGCATGCTGGAGCGGCTGAACCAGGCCATGGAGCACATCGAGAGCCATCTCGACCAGGCCATCGAGGTGGACGAACTGGCGCGCATCGCGGCCACCTCGGAGTACCACCTTCGCCGGATGTTCTCCGCGCTCGCGGGCATGCCGCTGTCGGAGTACGTCCGGCGCCGCCGGCTGACCCTCGCGGGCGCCGAAGTGCTCGCGGGGCGCGAGACCTTGCTGGAGATCGCGGTGCGCTACGGCTACGGCTCCGGTGAGGCGTTCGCGCGGGCGTTCCGTGCCATGCACGGCATCGGACCGGGGGAGGCCCGCCGCACCGGCGCCGCACTCAGCTCCCAGTCCCGGATGGCCTTCCGCCTCACCGTCGAAGGGAACAGCAGTATGCGATACCGCGTCGTGGACAAGGCGGACTTCACCGTCGTCGGTCTCAAGGCCCGGGTGCCGCTGGTGCATTCGGGGCCCAACCAGGCGATCATGGACTTTGTCCGCGGGATCGATCCGCAACTCCTGGAGCGCCTGGAGAAGTTGTCGGACCAGGAGCCGTCCGGCATCGTCGCGGTCTGCGACGACCTGGACCCCGGTCGCGCCGAGGGCACCGAACTCGACTACTACCAGGGTGTGATCACCTCTGCGGCCGCACCCGCGGGATCGACCGTGCTGGGCGTTCCGGCCGGTACCTGGGCGGTCTTCACCACTTCCGGGCCGGCGCCGCAGGCCATCCAGGAGCTGTGGCGGGACGTGTTCACGCAGTGGTTCCCGTCGAACCCGTACCGCAGTCGGCCCGGCCCCGAGATCCTGCGTATGCGCCTGTCGCCGGACCGGACCGAGGCCGACGCCGAGCTGTGGCTCCCGGTGGAGTCGGAGCGAGGCTGAACGCATCGGCAGGCCGTCCGGGGCGGGCGCCCGAGGCGGAGGGCGACTCACCCGTCCGGACTCGTCGGACTGCGGGTGCGGTGCGGTCGGCATGACGCTGGAAGCCGAACCCGTGAGCGGCCGGAGCGGCCCCAAGGCGCCTGCCATGCGGACCGTCCTCCAGGAGCGTGATTATGGCCCGGAACCGCCGTCTGATCCTGAACTCGCCGTCCGAGGTCTGGCGCCTGCTGTCCGACGGCAGCCGTTACGGGGAGTGGGTGACGGGAACGCAGCAGGTCCTCGCCGCGGACCCGCACTGGCCGGAGGTGGGCGCCCGTTTGAAGGTCCGGGTCGGCGCCGGGCCGCTGACCCTCGACGACACCTGCGTCGTACGTATCTGCGAACCGTTGCGTCGCCTGGAACTGGAAGCGAAGGCGGATCCCTTCGGCGCGGCCCGTATCGCCATGCAGTTGCTCCCCTGGGGCGAGCACACCCTCTTCACCCTCGACTGGCACCCCCTGCGGGGCCCCGGCATCCGGATGCACGGACTGCCCGTGGACTACGTGGTCAAGGTCCGCAACGGGATGATGCTGACAAAGCTGGCCCGGATCGCCGTGCGCGAGCACGTCGGGAGCGTCGACGGCGGGATGTCCGTCTGAGGGCGGACCGTGACCGCGGGGCGGGGGGAGGGGCGCTGTCCCGGTCTGCCCGCCCCGTCACGTTCCGAGGACATGCGGCTCAGAACTCGCGGGTTCGGCCGCAGATGCGGGATCATGTCCGGATACCGCCTTCGAAGGAGTGGGCATGCGACGAAACCGACTGCTCACCGCAGTCGCGGCAGTGTGCGCGACCTCGGTACTCGGCCTCACGGCGCCGCAGGCCGCCGCGGCCGATCCCGGTTCCACCGCTTGTTCCCATGTGTCGTCGGACCTGCGTCCCACAGTCATCTACGGCGACACGGGCGCGGCGGTCAGACAGGCACAGTGCCTCAGCAACATGTGGGGCGGCGAGCCGCCCAAACTCGCCCTCGACGGGGTCTACGGCACCGTCATGCTGAAGAAGATCGAATGGATCCAGATCTGCCACGGCCTGCCGCAGAGCGGCGTCATCGAGGACCGCACCTGGCAGGTGCTCTACCACCCGGCCCTGGACTGCTACCTGCCCTATCCCGACTGAACCGGGCGTCGGCCACGCACCGCCGCCGGACGCCGGAGGTCACCTCGCCGAGGCCTGCGCCTGGACGAGGTGACCGCGATCGGCGGGGTGGCTCCGGACCGGCGTCACGGCCCCCCGGTGTGTCTCAGAAGTCGTCCGCGCCGTTGCGGAGTTCGGGGGTCCAGTAGCCGGTGAGGGCCTTCGCCGGGTCGACGGCGATGCCGCCGCTGCCGGGCGCGGTGACGGCGATGACCGTGGAGTCGCCCTCCAGGACGACGGAGAACGCCGACACGGGCTCGTTGTCCTCGTCCACCCCGCCGTCCGACAGCTTCACCACGGCATAGGCGGGTGCTCCCGCCGTGAGCACGACCGGTGCGGCCGGCTTGCTCTTGGCGACGGCCGGGACGTCCTGCTTGTGGCTCTCCAGGAACTGGACGTGCGGCGCGCCCGCCAGCCGGCAGGAGCGGCCGGAGGTGTTCTTCGCCGTGAGGACGATGTGGGTGTAGGGAGGGCCGTCCTGGGTGGCGGCGGTGACGGTGACGTCCCGCGCGGTGCAGACCCGGGTGGTGGCGGACGCCTGCTCGCCGGTCGAGCCCGCGGAGCCGCCGTCGGCGGTCCGGTCGGTCGAGCCCTTCGACGCCGTCGAGTGCGCCGCACCGGTCGAGCCCGTCGCGTCGGCCTGCCCGCCGTCGGCCGGCTTCGCGGTCGCCGAAGCGGTGGCCGCGGGCGCCGAGTCGGTGCGGTCGTCGCTCTGGCAGGCGGTGAGGGTCAGAGCGAGGGCCGTGCCCGCGGTGGCGAGCAGGAGGGAGCGGTGACGCAGCATGTTCATGGAGAGTTCCCCGTGTGGTGCGGGGCCGTGGCTCGTGCCGACGGCCGAGGTCGTACTGGTGGTGTGGTGTGGTGCGGTTCCCGGTTGCCGTGGCCCGGGCTCAGTTGCCCTTGCCCGGCCGGTAGTCGGACGGCAGGGTGTACACGAACTCGCGCGGATCGGCGTGCGAGGCCTCCAGCAGCTCGGGGACGCTGTGATAGCCGAGGGCGTACAGGTTCCGGCTGGGGTCCCACGTGTTGTAGGCGTACATCGCGTTGCGCTTCTTGGTCATGTGGGAGCTGGGGATGTCGAGCACGTACGCCGCGCCGTTCGCGCGCTGGTCCCGGGGGCGTTCGTAGGCGTAGACGTGGTTGAAGCGCACGTCGGAGATCGTGCCGTCGTTCATCAGGCGGTAGGCCACGTCGCTGCACGCCTTGTGGGTCTCGGTGTGCTCCAGCCAGCCGGCCGTGAACTTGTGCGACGCGCCCGGGTATTGCGCGGCGAGCGCCCTGACCTTCGCGTCGATCCGGTCGACGAGCCTGTTGTAGGCGGACGTGCTGGCGAACCCGTCGTCCACGACCTTGAAGTTGATGACCTTGTCCACGCCCAGCGCCTTCGCGGAGGCCATGAACTCGGCCGTGCGGCCTGCGACGATCATGCTGGTTCCGTCGGTCGGCCAGGACAGGTTGTGCCTGCCGCCCGCGGCGCACGGATGCGGGGTGGCCCAGGTGGTCAGGGGGCAGGGGTCGCCGTTCATGCGCACGGCCAGATCGGGGTTCCTGCCGTTGCTCACCAGGACGAGGTAGACGGGCCGTCCGGCCGCCTTGTGCTCCAGGATCGAGCCGGCCAGGCCGATCGCGTCGTCGTCCTGGTGGGGCGCGTAGAAGATGGCGGGCTTGGCGGCGGCGGACGCCGCGGGGGCCCGGCCCGCCTGGTAGGCCACGGCGGCGGCGGTCAGCGCGCCGGCCGCCAGAACGCTCCGCCTGGAGATTCCGGTGGCCTGCTCCTGGCTGCTGTTCATGAGAGGTCTCCCCGTTTCGGGTTCGTCGCGTGTGTGTGGCGCGACTTCGGTTCTCGCTCGGCGGCGGGTGGTCGGTGCCCGATTCCCGGTCCGTACAGGGTCCGTGGTCCGGCGGCACCGTCCGTGGAGGATCGGCCGCCCGGACTCTGTCCGTTCGGGAGGAGGCGTCCCGCGCCGGTCCCCAGTCGACCACCGACTGCGCACGCGTCCCAGGCGGTTCCACCGGCAGAACTACCGTCCGTCATACTTCTGCCGGAGGGCTCGCGTCCGGACGAGCCGCACGAGTCGGATGATCGGGGGGCGCCGACGTGCGCGGTGGCACGCCGTCCACGGAGGACTTCGGGCAGCGGCTGCGCTTCCTGCGGGCTCGCGCCGGACTGAGCCAAGAGGCGCTGTCGCACGCCGCCGGGGTGAGCGTCAGGGCGCTGGCCGACATGGAGCGCGGGCGTACCCGCGGGCCGCAACGCCGTACGGTCGAGGCGCTGGCCCGGGCCCTGGGACTGGACGGCGACGAGACGTCGGGGCTGGAAGCGGCCGCCGCGCCGGGGCGGCCACGCCCTCGGACGGCCGAAGGGTCGGCCGTGCCCGTCGCCTTGGCCCTGCCGCGCGACATCCAGGACTTCACCGCCCGCGACGCGGCACTCGCCCGGCTGCTGGACCTGGCGCAGGACGCCGGTCCGGACCGGCCGTCGGTCAGCGTGGTCGCCGGCCAGCCGGGACTGGGCAAGACCGCGTTCGCGGTGCACGCCGCGCACCGTCTCGCCCCGTACTTCCCCGACGGGCAGCTCGCCCTGGACCTGCACGGCATGGATGCCGAACCGACCACTCCCCGTGACGCGCTGGCCCGGCTGCTGGGCGCCATGGGGATCGCCGACGCCGCGCTGCCGGCCGCCACCGACGACCGCGCGAGCCTGTGGCGCTCCCTGACCGCCGATCGACGACTGCTCCTGCTGCTGGACAACGCCACCGACGAGTCCCAGGTCGGCCCGCTGCTGCCCGGCACCGGCCCGTCGCTGACCCTCGTCACCAGCCGCCAGGCCCTGGCGGGTCTGACGTCCGTCCACCGCTGCGATCTGGCTCTGCTGCGGCGCGAGGAGGCGGTGGAACTGCTGACCCGGATCGTCGGGGCCGAGCGGGTGCGGGCCGAACCGCAGGCCGCGCGCGACCTCGCCGATCTGTGCGGGCATCTGCCCCTCGCCGTGCGGATCGCCGGACAGCGCCTCCTCAGCCGCCCGCACGAGCGCCTGGGCAAGCTCGTCGCCCGACTCGCGGCCGAGGGCAGGCGCCTTGACGGCCTCCAGGCCGGAAGCCTGCGGATACGGGCCGCCTTCGCGCTCTCGTACCGCCAACTGTCCGCGGAATCAGCGACGTTCCTGCGTCGCGCCGCGCTCGCGGCCGGGGCGGACTTCAGTCCGGAGACCGGTGCGCTCCTGGCCGGGCTGCCGTACGACGAGGCGGTCGCCTGCGCCGAGGAACTGACCGACGCCGGGCTGCTCCAGAGCGATCCCATCGCCGAGCGCTACCGGTTCCACGACCTGCTCAGGCTCTACGCCGCCGAGCAGGTCGAGGCCGAGGACGGTCCCGCGGTCCGCGACACCGCCCTCGACCGGACCGCGCACCGGATGCTGTGCCGGGCCACCGCCGCCGCGCTGCACTTCGACGTCGACCACGACCGGACGGCGCCCTCCGGCGACCCCGACCCGGACGGAGCGCCCGCCACCCGGCAGGAGGCGCGGGCCTGGCTGGAGGCCGAGCGGGCCCAGTGGCTCGCCGCGCTGCGCCGGGCCCACGACACCGGCCGGCACCGGCAGGTCGTGGACACGGCGGAGGCGATGCACTGGTTCTCCGACCTCAACCAGCACTGGGAGCAGTGGGTGGAGGTGTTCCAGCGCTCCTCCGACTCCGCCCGCGCACTGGGCAGCAGGCGGGAGGAGGCGGTCCACCTCAACTACCTCGCCTGGGCCCACAACCTCTGCGTCCACGACCCGAGGGCCGCCCTGGTCTCCGCCGACGCCGCCCTGGTGGCCGCCCGCGACAGCGGGGACGGACTCCAGGAGGGCTGGGCGCTCGGCTACGGCGCGGGGGCCCTGCAACGACTGGGCCGGACGGAAGAGGCCCGCACGCGACTGCACGAGGCGGCCCGCCGCCTCGCCTCGCAGGAGTCCCCGCAGGCCAGGCTGGCCGAGCTGACCATCCTCAACACCCTGGGCACCCTGCTGCGCGAGACCGGCCGGGCGGCGGAAGCCCTGGACATCCACCGCCGCAGCGAACAGATCTGCCGGGCGGGTGTCCCGGGCCGTACGGACGAGCTGATCGCGCTGTACCACGCGGTCGCCCGACAGCAGATCGGCAACGACCTCGCGGCCCTGGAGCGCTGGCACGAGGCCGAGCCGCCGCTGCGGCAGGCCCTCGCCTCCTTCGAGGCCGCGGAGATGCCGGCCTGGGCCGAACAGGCTCGGCTCGATCTGGGGCAGGTGCTCGGCGCGCTGGGGCACCCGGAAGCCCGTCGGACCCTGGTCGCCGCCCACGACGCCCTCGCCGTGCTGCGAAGCCCACGACAGGACGAGGCCGCCACCGCGCTCGCCGCGCTCGACCGGGCCGCCACGGGCGGCTGAGGCGGCACCGGCCGTGCGCGTCGGCTGCCGTCTCCGTCCCCCCGGACGACCCGAGGCCCGGCCGGCCCGGCCCGTACACCGGGAGCCCGGACCTGCGATGATCGGTTCATGCGTGCGGCCAGGCTCCTCTCCCTCGTTCTCCTGTTGCAGAACCGGGGCAGGCTGACGGCCGACGAGCTCGCGCGGGAGCTGGGTGTCTCGACCCGGACCGTCTACCGGGACATGGAATCGCTGAGCAGCGCGGGCATTCCGGTCTACGGGGACGCCGGGCACCGTGGCGGCTACCAGCTGCTCGGCGGCTACCGGACCCGGCTCACCGGACTGCACGCCGACGAGGCCGAGTCGCTGTTCCTGGCCGGGATGCCCGGAGCGGCGGACGACCTGGGGCTGGGCGAGGTGCTCGCGGCGGCCCAGCTGAAACTGACGGCGGCGCTCCCGGCGCCCCTGCGGGACCGGGCCGGCCGGATCCGTGAGCGCTTCCACCTCGACGCTGTCGGCTGGTACCGGGACCAGGACTCCCCGCCGGCTCTCGTGGCCCTCGCCGATGCCGTGTGGAACCAGCGGCGGATCCGGGTGCGCTACCGCCGCTGGGCCGAGCCGCAGGAGGTCGAGCGCGAACTCGACCCCTACGGCCTGGTCCTCAAGGCGGGCGTCTGGTACCTCGTGGCGGCGGTGGACGGCACGGTGCGGACGTACCGGGTGTCGTCGATCCTGCGCCTGGACGTCCGCGAGGACGGCTTCGAACGCCCCGACGGCTTCGACCTGATGGCCCACTGGCAGGACTACCTCACCGCCTACGACGCCCGCAGGCTGCGGCTTCAGGCCTCCGTGCGCATCGCTCCGGCACTGCTCGCCGCACTGCCGGACCGCTTGGACGCGGTACTGGTCCGCGCCGTCGAGGCCTCGGCGGGTCCGCCGGACGGTGACGGCTGGGTGACGGCGACCGTGCCGCTGGAGTCGGTCGACCTGGCGGTGCCCACACTGCTGTCGCTGGGGCCGGACATCGAGGTGCTCGCCCCCGAGGAGCTGCGCCGCAGGGTCGCGGAGACGGCCGCGGCCGTGCTCGACCGGTACCGGCCGGCGGCCCCGCCGGGCCGGGCGGCCGGTGACCTCAGCAGCAGTCCGGCCGACACGGTCGCCGACAGCGCGAGGGCGGCGAGGACCGCGAAGCCGTAGCGCGTGTCGGTGTGGTCGGTGACCGTCGCGACCAGGAACATCACTCCGACCGTGGCCGCCAGCCCGCCACCGTTCGCCAGCCCGAAGGCCCGGCCCACCGAGGCGTCGTCGGCCGAGGCCATCAGCATGGTCCGGGAGGCGATCCGGGCCTGCCCGAAGAAGAACGCACCCAGGGGCACCCCGACGAGGTATCCGGCGATCCCGAACCGGCTCTGCAGTACGAGGCCGACACTGACGAGCAGAAAGCCGACGACGGCGATACGAAGGTCCGTACTGCGTGTGCTGACGATCCGGTAGGCACCGGTGGCCGCGAGGAACCCGAGGCTCCCGAGGGCGTCAACGACCCCGAACATTCCGGCGCCCAGGTGGAGTTCACTGAGCACGGCGGTGGGCAGCAGCGCGTTGAAGACGGTGACGACCACGCTTCCCTGGGCGTAGAGCAGGATGAAGTGACGCATCCGCAGCGGAGTCCGCGCGGCCGCCCGGGCCTGCGTCCGCTCCCCGTCGACGGGGGCCGCGGACATCCGGTCCGGACGACGTCCCACCGCGGCGACGCAGAGCGCCGAGACCATGAACGTCCCGGCGTTGAACACCAGCAGCGGCAGGGCGCCGAACGCCTGGACACACAGCCCGCCGACCGTCGCCGACAGCAGCATCCCCGCCTGGGTCCCCATCTCGTAGCGGGCGTTGAACCGTCGCAGCCTGTCCGCGGGAATCCGTTCCTTGATCAGTGCGGAGCTGGCCGGAAAGAACAGGGCACCGATCACGGCGAGCGCCAGATTGGCGCCGTAGATCCCGGAACCCGGGGCGCCGCCGCAGGCCAGCCACAGCGGCAGCCCGAGGGCCAGTGCCGCGCTGGTGACATCGCAGCCGATCCACAGCGTCCGCCGGTCGAAACGGTCGGCCAGGCGGCCGAAGAACGGTGAGAGCAGGGCCTGTGGTCCGGCGACGGCGATGAACAGCCAGCCGACGGCCATCATGGTCTGCTGCTCCCTGATCAGGAGCAGCGCTCCGACGACGAGCTGGACGTTGTTGCCGAGAGCGGTGGCGAAGGCGGCGGGCACGAGCAGCCGTTCCGCCCGGCGGGAGTGGTGACCGAGGATCATGGGCACCACTGTCCGGAGCTTCACTGACATCTTGTGTCAGTGAAGCTGGGCAGCCGCCGGGCGACCGCCTCGAGTCCGCCGGGCGTCTGCGGCGCAACCCGCGTGCGGCGCTGCGTGTGCGTGGTCATCCGCTTGAAGGTGGGCCGGCCGTACGGCACGGCGCTCGACATCGGCGGCCAGGACATGGCCCCGCGGGCCATGGTGTCGGGTCCGGCCGGACCAGCCCGGGGTCGTTCTGAGCCGCGCCCGGCGGGTCGCTCACTGATACTGATGAAATGGGGAAACTTGGGCGATCCGTCCCGGCGGGCCGACGGGGCGGCCGTGTGCCGCCGAAGGCCGTGCCGTCGGAGGCCGGCCCGGAGACCCGTCGCCGATCGGCCGGCGGGCGTGTGCGGTCGTGGCTGTCTCCGCGCAGTGTCGCCGGCCAGGTCTTCCTGTTGCAGCTCGTGGTCGTCCTGCTGCTCATCGCCACGGCCGTGGTGGTGCTGGTGTTCCAGGACCGCAACCGCGCGATCGATGACGCCGCCGAACGGTCACTGGTGGCGGCGGAGTCGTTCGCGAACGCCCCGGGCACCGCGGAGGCGATGAAGAGCGACGACCCGACCGCGGCACTCCAGCCGCACGCCGAGGCGGTCCGCAAGAAGACCGGCGTCGACTACGTCGTGGCGCTCAGCCCCTACGGCTTCCGGTGGACCCACCCGGACCCCAAGCAGATCGGGAAGCACGTCTCCACCTCCTACGGCCAGGCGCTCGAGGGCGAGCCCCACCAGACCACGTTCGACAGCAGTCTGGGCAAGGCGGTCGACTCGACGGTGGCCGTCTTCGACGAGAAGGGGACCGCCGTCGGGCTCATCACCGTGGGGGTCACGGTGGACAAGGTGACCAGTGTGGTGCAGGACCAGCTCCCGGTGATCTTCGCGGCGGGCGGGGTCGCGCTGCTGCTGGCCGCGGGCGGGTCGGCCCTGGTCAGCGGGCGCCTGCGGCGCCAGACCGGAGGCCTGGGGCCGGTGGAGATGACCCGCATGTACGAGCACCACGACGCGGTGCTGCACGCGGTCCGTGAAGGCGTGATCATTCTGGACGGTGACGGGAAGCTGCTGCTGGTCAACGACGAGGCGCGTCGGCTGCTCGCACTGCCGCCGGAGGCCGAGGGCAGGCCGGTCACCGAAACCGGCCTGAGTCCGGCCCTGGTCGCACTGCTGGGATCGGGCCGGGCGGTCACGGACGAGGTCTTCCTGGCCGGCGACGTCCTGCTCGCGGTCAACCTGCGGCCGGTGGGCCTGAAGGGGGGCAGTGTGGCCACCCTGCGCGACACCACGGAGCTGCGCGCCCTCGCGGGCCGGGCGGACGTGGCGGGCGGGCGCCTGCAACTGCTCTACGAGGCCAGCACGCGCATCGGTACCACCCTCGACATGACCCGCACCGCCGAGGAACTGGCCGAGGTGGCGGTCCCGCGCTTCGCCGACTTCGCCACGATCGAGCTGTCGGAGCCCGTGCTGCGCGGCAGTGAACCGACGGGGGCGAGCATGGAGATGCGCCGCATCGCGGCCGCGGGCATCCGCCACGACGCGCCCCTCTACGCCGTCGGGACGCTGATGCAGTACGTGCCGGGCAACCCCGTGGCCATCGGTATGACCAGTGGCCGGCCGGTCCTGCTGTCGAACCTCGCCACGGTCGACGGATGGCGGGACCAGGATCCGGAGCGGGCCCGGCTGATCACCGAATACGGCATCCACTCGATGATCTCGGTGCCGCTCCAGGCGCGGGGCCAGTTGCTGGGGGTCGTGGAGTTCTGGCGCTCGGAGCAGGACGCCTTCGAGTCGGACGACCTGTCCCCGGCCGAGGAACTCGCCGCCCGGGCGGCCGTGTGCATCGACAACGCGCGCCGCTACACCCGCGAGCACACCACGGCCGTCACCCTCCAGCGCAGCCTGCTGCCCGGCGCGCTGCCCGAACTGTCCGCCCTGGAGGTCGGGCACCGGTACCTGCCCGCCCAGGCGGGGGTGGGCGGCGACTGGTACGACGTCATCCCGCTGCCGGGCGCCCGGGTGGCCCTGGTGGTCGGCGACGTCGTCGGACACGGTCTGCACGCCGCCGCGACGATGGGCCGCCTGCGGACCGCGGTACACAACTTCGCCGCCCTGGACCTGCCTCCGGACGAGCTCCTCGGGCATCTGGACGACCTGATCACCCGGATCGACCAGGACGCGGCGGCCGAGGGCAACACCGAGGCCGTCACCGGTGCCACCTGCCTGTACGCGGTCTACGATCCGGTCACCGGGCAGTGCGTCCTCGCCCGTGCCGGGCATCCCGGCCCGGCGCTGGTCTCGCCCGACGGCCGCGTCACCTTCCCCGACACCCCTGTCGCCCCGCCCCTGGGCGCGGGCGCGGGCCTGCCGGTCGAGACGGCCGAACTCCTGCTGGTCGCCGACAGCCGGCTGGTCCTGTACACCGACGGCCTGGTCGAGGCCCGCGGCCGTGACATCGACATCGGGCTGGAGATGCTGCGGGAGGCGCTCGCCGGTACGGACAACGCCACCCCGGACGACACCTGCCGAATGGTGCTCGACGCGATGCTGCGCACCAGGTCCAGTGACGATGTCGCCCTGCTCGTCGCACGCACCCGGCTGCTCGACCTGGACCAGGTCGCGGAATGGGAGGTGCCCCACGACCCCGCGGCCGTGTCCCGGGTACGTGCCGAGGCCATCCGCAGGCTGGAGGCCTGGGGGCTGGGCGAGGCCGCCTTCACGACCGAGCTGATCCTCAGCGAGCTGGTGACGAACGCCGTCCGGTACGGAGCCAGCCCCATCAGTCTGCGGCTGCTGCGCGACGGCGACAGCCTGATCTGCGAGGTCGCCGACGGCAGCAGCACCTCCCCGCACCTGCGCCGAGCGGCCTTCACCGACGAGGGGGGCCGTGGACTGTTCCTCGTCGCGCAGCTGTCCCGCCGCTGGGGGACCCGGTACACCGACCGAGGCAAGATCATCTGGGCTGAGCAGGCGCTCGACGCCGGAGCTCCCGGGGACCTGAGCGGCCTGCTGATGGCGGACCTGTGAAACGGGACGGGAACCGGACCGCCGCACCTCCCGGGGGTGTGCGGCGGTCCGGGGCGTTCAGGAGCCGTTGTCGACCGTGAAGTACGGGATCTTGGCCGGGTCCTGCCCGAAGGCGGCCCCGAGATAGACGGCCGACAGCTTGGTGAGCGTCCCGTCGTCGATCAGCTGCCTGATGATGAGGTCCACGTCGTGCCGGTTGGGTGAGCCCTTCGGGTACAGGGCGCCATAGCCCTGGTCGGTCCGGTACTGGCCCACGAGGCGCACCCTGCCTTCCCGCTTCTGGGGATACGCCAGCAGGATCGTCGTGTCGTGGATGACCGCGTCGATGCGGCCCTCCTCCAGCGCCGTGACCATCTCGGGGTCGTTGGCGAAGGAGGTGACGGGCTTGGTCGGCTTGAGGCGGTCCTTGACGAACTCCTCGCCCGTGGTGCCCTCGGCCACTCCGATGCGGACGTCACGGAGGTTGTCCTCGTCGATCTTCTCACCGTCCCTGATCAGCACCCCCAGGGTCGAGGAGAGGTAGGGCTCGGAGAACTCGGCGACCTTGCTCCGCTCGGGGGTGATGGTGATCTGCGCCAGGGCCAGGTCGAAGTCCTTGCTCTTGCCGGACACGATGTCGGGAAAGGGGGTGTTCAGCACCTTCACCCGGTCGAGTCCGGACCGGTAGGCGATGTTGGCGGCCATGCAGTACTCGTAGCCGCTCTTGACGGAGTCCGGCGTGTCGCCGTTCCACCAGCCGGGCGCCGGCAGGGTCGTCCTGACCGTGAGGGCGCCCGCGGTCCGGGGGGACAGGTGGAACTCCCCGTAATGTCCTGACACGTCGCAGTCGCCGTAGTGGGCGTTCGCGGACGCCGACCCGCCGTGGTCACAAGCCGATGTCGCGACGATGAGCGCCCCGCTGACAGCCAGGGAGACGATCGCTGCCGCGGCGCGCATCATTGCACCTCCGGTAGGGGCATCCTCCTTGAGTCACCATAAATCACCATGAACCATACGACCGCCGGAGCCGCGGGGGAGGACTCCGGGAGTGCGGTCGGGTCACCCGTCCTCGACGACGGAGGCACGACGGCAGCCGCCCACCGGCCGCCGCCTGCCCGGCCTCGCTTCAGGTGCCGGTGTGCCCGCCCGGATCGGCGTGCGGCGTCTTCTCCTCGCCGATCCGCCGAACGGGTGGTCGCGCAGACCGGCCCCCGGGCGTCAGGCGAAGCGGACGGGCAGGGTGCGGGTGCCGCGGATGAGCAGTCCCGGCAGCCACTCCAGCGCGGCCGGGCGGGTGTCCAGAGCGAGCTCCGGACAGCGTTCCAGCAGGGAGCGCAGGGCGATCCGGCCCTCCAGGCGGGCCAGGGGCGCGCCGATGCAGTAGTGGATGCCGTGGCCGAATCCGAGGTGGCCGCGGGCCTCGCGACGGATGTCGAAGGTGTCGGGGTTCTCGTAGCGGTCCGGGTCGCGGTGGGCGGCGGCGAGCGAGACGAGCACCGGTTCCAGGGCGGGGATGACGGTGCCGGCGATCTCGACGGGCTCGGTGGTGCAGCGGTTGGTCGCCGACTCCAGTGGGCCGTCGTAGCGCAGCATCTCCTCGATGGCGCCGTCGAGCAGGTTCATGTCGGCCCGCAGCGCGGCGAGTTGTTCGGGGTGGGTGAGGAGGGCGCGCATCCCGTTGGAGATCAGGTTGACCGTGGTCTCGTGGCCGGCCACCAGCAACAGGAAGGCCATGCCGACGAGTTCGCCGGGTGACAGCCGGTCGCCGTCCTCCTCGGTGGTGCGGATCAGCGCGCTCATCAGGTCGTCGCCGGGAGTGCGCTGCTTGTTCTCGATCAACGACGCCAGGAACGAGCCGAGTTCACCGAAGGCCCGGAAGGCCGCCTCCTCGCTGGTGGGCGCAACGACCTCGTTGGACCAGCGCCGGAACTCCGCGCGCTCCATGTCGGGCACGCCCAGCAGTTCGCAGATGACGGTGATGGGCAGCGGGTAGGCCAGCGATTCCACCAGGTCGGCCCGCCCGCCGGGCCGCTTCAGCATGGTGTCCAGCAACTCGTCGGTGATCTCCTGGACGCGCGGGGCCAGCGCCTCGACCCGGCGCGGGGTGAACTCGCGGCTGACGAGCCTGCGCAGCCGGGTGTGCTCGGGCGGATCGGAGATCAGCATGTGACGCCCGATCAGATCGGCGTCGTAGACGTCCCAGCCCAGCTTCCGCATGTCCTTGGACAGCCGTGGGTCGGCGAGCGCGGCCCGCGCCTCCTCATGGCCGACGATCAGCCAGAACTCCCCGCCCCCGGCATCGCGCACCTTGTGCACCGGCCCCTGCTCGCGCAGTCCGGCGAGGAACGGGTGCGGGTCGGCGGTGAAGCGCTCGCCGTAGGCCGTCAGGTCGATGATGTCCATGCGTGTCCCCGTCGCCGTGGCGCTTGTCGATCTTCCTGTCCCCCGCACGCTAACCCGGCCGCCGTCGGCGGCGCGTCGTCCACGAGGACGATGGCCGGAAAGCGGCCCCGACCGGCGCCGGGCCGGGTGTCACGGGGCGTCGTGGAAGATCACGCCGAGGACGTGCCGCTGACCGTCGTGCACCGTGCTCACCCCGTGGCGCAGCATGAAACGGCTCCAGCCCCGCGCCGAAGGGACCGGACGATCGTGCACCGCGAAGATCAGCCCCTGCCCCTGACCCGGCCGCTTCACCACCGGACGGGACTGGGCGCGCGGACGCTGCTCGACGAAGACGCTCTCACCGCCCGTGAAATCGACGTCGGGACGGTCCAGCATCACCGCCACCTGGAGCGGGAACGTCAGCTCGCCGTAGACGTCCTGGTGCAGGCAGTTGTAGTCGCCCGGGCCGTAGCGCAACAGCAGGGGAGTGGGCCGCAGTTGTCCGGCCGCGGCGCACGCCGCCGTCAGTTCGGCGTGGGTCCGCGGGAACCGGGGCCGGTCCAGACGCTCCGCCCACTGGTTGGCGATCCGGGCCAGCGGCGGATACAGCTGTCCGCGCAGGGCGGCCACCACCGGAGGCAGCGGGGCGGCGAAATAACGGTAGCGGCCGCTGCCGAAACGGTGGCGGCCCATGTCGACGGTGCTGCGGAACGCCTCGTCCCGGTCGAACAGCGCGCGCAGCTCCTCGCAGGCGCTCGGCGAGAGCAGGGGCGGGGTGACGGCGACGCCCTCGGCGTCCAGCGCCTTGGTCAGCGCGGACCAGTCCAGCGCGTCCACGGCGGGCAGTTCGACGGTGTCGTCGGTGCCCGCGTCGGGCGCGGTGGGGGTGCGGCCGTGCTCCAGGCCCGGCAGATGTGGGGTGTGGTAACTGGTCACTCTCGGCTCCGCGGTCGTGGAAGGAGACGGGCGCCGGAGGCGGGGGATCGCTCCGGCGCCCGCCGGTTCAGAGGGAGGCCGCGGGTGTGCCGCCGGACTCCAGGTCGAGCAGGAACCGCTTGGCCGCGACACCACCGGCGTAGCCGGTCAGGCGACCGCCCGAGCCGACGACCCGGTGGCAGGGGAGCACCACGCACAGGGGGTTCGCGCCCAGCGCGGTGCCCACGGCCCGGGCGGCTCGCGGCCGCCCGAGCGCGGCGGCCAGCTCGGCGTACGTGCCCGTCACCCCGTACGGGAGGAGGCTGTCCAGCCGTTCCACGGTCGTGCGGCTGAACGGTGTGGCCAGGCGAAGGTCCATGGGTACGGTGAACGCGCGGCTGCGGCCTTCGAGGTACGCGTCCACCTGACGGCCCGCCTCCTCGATGATCCGCAGCTGGTCGGGGGCCGCGGCGTCGGCGTCCACGGCGGTGAGGCCACCGCGGGCGATCCGGGCCACCGCCTGCTCGCGGTCGTCGAAGGCGCACAGCACCAGCGCGTCGTCGGTGGCCGCGAGGGTCAGGGAGCCCAGCGGGGTCCGGTGCGAGGCGAGTGCCGCGGTGGGTGGGGTGCGCATGGATGGACCTTTCTGCGGTGCTGTGTGGTGCTCTGCGGGTGCGCCGGGTCGGACGGCGCGGGGTCGGCCGGTGCCGGGTCACACGGTGAGGGGCCGGCAGCTCTTGCAGGCCCGGTAACCCGCCTCGCGGGCGTCGTGCGCGGTGCGGAAGTGCACCCGGTGTCCGGGAGTGATGCGGCGGGCGTGGGCGCAGGTCGGGTGGCAGTAGATGAACGTGGTGTCGCTGCCGAGGAAGACCGCGCCGGCCCGGGACAGCTCCGTCACCCGGCGCATGTCGATGTGCTCGGCCCGGCGCAGGGCCTCGCCCGTCTTCGGCAGGTACGCGGCGTCGCACGGCGCTCCGTTGTCGTGTGTGACCCGGTGGCACGGTATGAGCACGGCGACGGGGTTGGCCGCCAGCGCGTGCAGGACGTCGGAGGCCGAGGGCGGAGTCCCGGTGCCGGCCTCATGGGCGATCCAGCTCAGTGGCCGCAGCTGTCCGGCGGGGATGTTCCGTACGGCCTGGAGGACCGCGCGCTGCTCCTCGGGCAGCCCGGACAGGTCGATCGCCAGTCGGCGCGCCCGGCCCGTGCGCAGCGCGGGGATGAGCCCGGGCAACGGCTTGCTGCCCGGGATCGCCGACCGGCCGGTGCGCGCGCGGTGCAGTTCCTCGAAGGCGGTCGCGGTCAGGCCTGCCGAGTCCAGGCACGCACCGGTCACGGCCTGGGGGCTCGCGGCCACGAACAGCCCGCCCGCGGCGGTGTCGAGGTGCACGTAGCTGTCGTAGTGGTCCTCGGAGATGCCCACACGGCGCAGTACGCGCAGCGCGAAGTCCTCCGGTGCGGCCGGCGCGAGATCCGGCAGACGCCGCGCGACCGCGTCGTCCTTGCTTTCGTTCACATCGTCACCTCCTTCAGCGCTGTGGGCTCCGATTCGAGCAGGCGTCGCAGGCCGGCCAGCCCACGGGAGACCTGCGCCTTGGCGGTGCCGACGGCGCAGCCCTGCACCTCGGCGACCTCCGAATAACTCATTCCGATGACATGGTGGAGCACGACCGGTATGCGATGGTGCTCGGGTAACGCGGACAGTGCCGTGACCAGGCGTGACCGGTCCTCCGTCGTCGCCGCGCGCTCCTCCGGACCGGGGCTGCGGTCCGGCCAGACGTCCATGGTCTCCTCCACGGGCAGCCCGGCCGTGGCCGGGCGCCGTTTCCGGGTACGGACGTGGTTGCGCCACACGTTCGCCGCGATGGTCATCAGCCACGCCCGCGGACGCAGTTCACGACGCCGTGCGGGGGAGTAGTCCTGGAGGGCCGTGTAGGCGCGCAGAAACGTGTCCTGCCCCAGGTCGTCCGCCTCGGCGAAGGAGCCGGAGACGCGGTACAGGAACGCGTGCACCGCCCCGGCGTGCACCCGGACCAGCTCGGTGAAGCCGGCTTCGAGGTGCGCCGCCAGGAGATCGGTCAGCTGCTCTGCCTTGTCGTCCATCACTGAGACAAACACCGTCCGGGCGCAGGGTGTTGCAGGCATACGGGAGCGGTCATCGGTGGACGACCGGAGCGTCCAGCGCCGGGCTGCCGACCATGACCGCCTGGTACAGGCGCCGCATCCGCGGGACGGGCTCGATCCCCAGGGTGTCGCCGAGCGCCCGGCGCAGCCCGTGGAAGACGTCACCGGCGCGTTTGCGCTCGCCGGAGCGGTAGAGCGCGACCATCAGCTGAGCGTGCACGTTCTCGTGGGTGGGGTGGCGCGCGGCCAGGTCACTGAGCTCGTCGACCAGCTCACGATGCCTGCCGAGCGCCAGATCGGCCTCTATGCGCTGTTCCAGGACACCTTGCCGGGTCTCCGCCAGTTCCGCCAGGTGCGGTGAGCTGAGGGGGCCCGCGCTGACGTCGGACAGTGCGGGCCCGCGCCACTGCGCGAGCGCCAGGGTGAACATCTCCGACGCCGTCCGGTGGTTCCCCGCGGCGGTCGCCAGCCGTCCCAGCCGGGTCAGCTCCGTGAACCGGAAGCGGTCGAAATCGGTCGTCTCGAGGGTGAGCTGATAGCCCTGGTTCCTGGTCAGGAGCAGATGGCTGCGGTCCCTGCGGGGGCCGCGCAGGGCCTGCCGTATGTGGAGCACGTAGGTCTGGAGCGTGGACATCGCGCTCTTGGGGGGAGTCGAACCCCACAGCTCGGTGATGCAGTCGCTGGCCCGCACCATCTGGGGCGTGTGCAGCATCAGAAATGCGAGGAGCTGGCGCGGTTTCGGCGCGCTCGGGACCAGATTTTCCTCCGTATCGGACAGTAAGAGCGGGCCGAGAACACCTGAGTTCATGAAGAGTTCCTATCCCCGTCATGTGGTCACACTTCGAACTGGCATTCTATTTTTCGTCAGCAAGGCTAAAGGGAGGCCGTATAGGTGTCAAACGGATAAGTGGGCGGTATTGAACCGGGTCGGTCGGCCGGTTTTTTCCTCTCGGTATTCAGGAAGGCGGAGGCGGTCCGGCGGTCATTCGCCGGCCGCTCCGCCTTGTCGTTCATCACTGAGACGAACACCGTCCTGGGGGCAGGGTGTTGCAGACGGGTGGGAGCGGTCGAGGAGGGACCGCCGGAACGTCCGGCGCCGAGCCGCGGCGAGGGTGCCGGACCGAAGGGCGGCCGATGGTGAATCGAATTGATCGGCCGGTTCTTTCTCAAGGTATTCAGGAGGGCAGTCCGGCGGCTATTTGATCAGCGGCGTCCGGGCCGTAGGTGCACCGGACACGGGCCGCCAGCCGTTTTGGCACCAACGGGTAACCCTGCGCGTCGGGCGATTCGAGCGCGGCCGCCGCCAGGGCGCACCCGAGTTGCGCCCCGCGTTCGGCGGACCATCCCCGGACGGCCCCCGCCAGATAGCCGGCGCGGAACGCCTCGGCGGTTCCCGACGGATCGCCGCCCTGCGCCGCGCGCACCGCCTCGACCCGGGTCGCGGGGCGTCCGCGCCGCAGGACGGCCACCCCGCGCAGCCCGCGGGTGACGATCCAGGTGCCCACCCGGTCGAGCAGTTCCGCGTCGCCCCATCCGGTGAGTTCACGCAGCAGCGGTACGTCGAACTCGTCCGTGAAGGCGTAGCGGGCCCCGTCGACGAGTCTGCGCGCCTGACGGCCCGTGAGGCGGGACAGCCGGTCGCCGGGGTCGGCGGCGAAGGGGATGCCGAGCCGCCTGCACTCCTCGGTGTGCCGCACCATGGCCTCGATGTCCCCCGCCGCCACCACCACGAGCCCCAGCCCACCGATACGGCGTGCGGCCGGCAGCAGGGTGATGCGCCGGGCCTCCGTCTGCGCGCCGTCGTACGACAGCCTGAGCCGGCCGTCCTCGGTGTCCCTGATCTCCACCGCCCGGGCCGTGTCCAGTTCCTCGCTGACGTGCACGAGTTCGAGGTCCACGCCGTACGACAGCAGGGAGCGGCCGTAGTCGGCGAAGTCCTTGCCGACCGCCCCGGCCAGGAGCGGGCGCAGGGCGAGACGGCCCAGTCCCACGGCGATGTTGGCGCCCGCCCCGCCACGGCGCATGTGCAGGGTCTCGGCGCGCACCGCCGCGGCCCCGCGGCCCATCGCCGTGCCGTCGGTGAGCCGGCCCGCGACGGTCAGCACCTGGTCGGTCGCGATGGCGCCGGTCACGGCTATACGCATGGTGATCAACTCCTAGGGAGACCGGGCCCGGCAGGAGGCGACGACGCGGCCCCGGACCAGGTGGTCCGGGGCCGCGTTCGGGCGGAGGCCTACCTCCGGGCGGCCCGGCGCAGCGCGTCGACGCGGTCGGTCCGCTCCCAGGTGAAGTCGGGCAGTTCGCGGCCGAAGTGCCCGTAGGCGGAGGTCTGGGTGTAGATGGGGCGCAGCAGGTCCAGGTCCCGGATGATCGCGGCCGGACGCAGGTCGAAGACCTCTGTCACGGCCTTCTCGATGGCGGCCTGAGGCACGGTGGCGGTGCCGAAGGTCTCGACGAAGAGACCGACGGGCTCGGCCTTGCCGATCGCGTAGGCGACCTGCACCTCGCAGCGGGAGGCGAGCCCCGCGGCGACGACGTTCTTGGCGACCCAGCGCATCGCGTAGGCGGCGGAACGGTCGACCTTGGAGGGGTCCTTGCCGGAGAAGGCGCCGCCGCCGTGGCGGGCGTAGCCGCCGTAGGTGTCGATGATGATCTTGCGGCCGGTGAGGCCGGCGTCGCCCATCGGGCCGCCGATCTCGAAGCGACCGGTGGGGTTGACCAGCAGGCGGTAGCCCTCGGTCTCCAGCTTGATGCCCTCCTGGGCCAGCTCGTCCAGGACGTGCTCGACGACGTGTTCGCGCACATCGGGGGTGAGCAGGGAGTCCAGGTCGATGTCGCTGGTGTGCTGCGAGGAGACGACGACGGTGTCCAGGCGCTTGGGCTTGCTGCCCAGGTACTCGATGGTGACCTGGGTCTTGCCGTCCGGGCGCAGATAGGGCACGGTCCCGTCGCGCCGCACCTCCGACAGCCGCCGCGACAGGCGGTGTGCCAGATGGATGGGCAGCGGCATGAGGCTGGGCGTCTCGTCGCAGGCGTAACCGAACATCAGACCCTGGTCGCCGGCGCCCTGGAGCGCCGGCCGGTCCTCCTCCGCCGCCGGGGCGCCGCCGACCCGCCGCTCGTAAGCGGTGTCGACGCCCTGGGCGATGTCGGGGGACTGGGCCCCGATGGAGACGGACACACCGCAGGAGGCGCCGTCGAAGCCCTTGGCGGAGGAGTCGTAGCCGATCTCCAGGACGGCTTCGCGC
Organism: Streptomyces sp. NPDC104096; assembly: GCF_055584385.1. Classification (NCBI taxonomy): domain Bacteria; kingdom Bacillati; phylum Actinomycetota; class Actinomycetes; order Kitasatosporales; family Streptomycetaceae; genus Streptomyces; species Streptomyces sp. NPDC104096. Next base: position 47,428 of record NZ_JBVJMD010000045.1, on the reverse strand, counting down.
ACGAGGGCGGGGATGTCGGCGTACGCGCTGGTGGTGACCTCGCCCGCGACATGGACCTGACCGGTGGTGATCAGGGTCTCCACCGCGACACGGGCCGTGGGGTCCTGGGCGATGAGGGCGTCGAGGATCGTGTCGCTGATCCGGTCGGCGAGTTTGTCGGGATGGCCTTCGGTGACCGATTCCGAGGTGAAGAGCCGGGCAGACATGAGAACTCCTGGTGTCGGGACGACGAGGCGTGCCTCAGGGTGTGCGGTGACGATCCGGGGCGGGGTCCACCGGAGAGGCGGCCGCGCCCGTGTACGTGGCGGGAGCGAGCGGATCCGCCGGCCGGCCGGGGCGCAGCCGGGCGTCCGTTGCCGCCGGGTGTGCCGTCATGCCGGTGCCTTCGTCAGGGTCTTGCCGGAACGCCGTCCGGAGGCGTCCGTGGCGGCGGGGGCCAGGGCCAGGACGGCCCGCGCGATGGCGTCGGAGTCGCCCAGGGTCACCGAGTTCACCCCGGGCCTGATGCCGGCCGCGGTAACCCAGTGCACCGCCTCCGTCGGCACCCCGTGGGCGAAGCGCCGGGGATGGCTGCGGCCGTAGGCGTCGACCAGGTGGTACGGGCGCTCGGTCACCTCGAGGCCGCCCGTCTCGTAACTCGTGCCGCACGCACCGGGGATGCGGAACGGACGGCACTGTCCCGTGGACAGCAGCCCGCGCAGCAGCGGATCGGAGGTCCGGCGCAGGTCCGGCGCCGGCAGGCGCGCCTCGACCAGCACCCTGGCGGGCACGGGGGCGCCGCCCACACCGTCCGACTCGGCGACGAACGCTCCCGCCGTACCGTCGACGCGCACCCGCATGCCCGGACCGATCAGGTCCAGGACACCCGCCTCGACCAGCGCGATCAGCTCCTCGATGCGGGAGAAGGGCGGTCCGATCGACAGGAAGGCGTTGAGCGGGGTGTACCAGTCCTCCACCTCGTCCCGGTAGGAGGTGCCGTCCAGCCCGCCGTGGTCGATGGCCAGCCGCACCTCGTTGCGCAGATCGCGCAGCACGTCCAGCGCCGCCTTGAGCGGCCCGCTCACATTGCCCGCCCGGGCCTCGCGCACGTCCTGGCGCAGATGCTCCAGCATCCAGCGGCGGAACTCCGCCCGGTCGCCGAACTCCAGGTCGCCGTGCGGCCGGAAGACCCGGTCCCAGGTCCACCGCTCATCGCGTGCGATGCCGTACGCGTCGAGCAACTCGTCGGCCGGCGCCGGGTCTTCGGGCAGCGAGACGAACCGCTCGACGAACTCCCCCCGTTCGGCCTCCCGGCCGCGGGCGGTGAGCAGCGCCCCGTAGTAGACGCTCTCCACCTCCCGGGTGATCAGCGGCCACAGGTCGATGCCGAAGTACACCCGCTCACCGTCCACCGCGCGCTTGCGCAGCGCCGAGACCACCTCCTCGGTCAGCACCCGCGGCTCGTGACGGCCGTGCGCGCCCTTCTCGTTGGCGCCCCGTGCGTGGTACGGGATGCCGCGCCGGGAGCCCGCCACGATGCGCGGCTCCCGTCCGGAGGGGCGGTACACGAGACGCCCGTCCACCCGGTCGAAGCGGCCACCGCGCCCCAGGGTCAGCAGCGCCGTGTGGTCGAAGAAGTTCAGGCCGAGCCCGCGCAGCAGCACCGTCTCGCCGGACCGCACGTCCGACAGGTCCAGGTCGGCCGGGTTGGCCGGCAGGACGTGCAGCAGCCCGTGGGCCCGTGCGCGCTGCGCGAGCCGCCGCTCGGCCGTGGAGACGTCGATCGGCACATGTCCCTGGGAGAGAACGACCGCGTCGAGGCCGTCGAGGACCTCCCCGTCGGACAGGACGACCTGCTGCGCGCCGTCCTCGGGCCGCTCCCGCAGGACCACGGCCCGGGCCCGGTGCACCCGTATCCGTACGTGCGGCGGGGCGTCGGACACCAGCCGGGCGAAGACGTCCTCCAGATAGCGGCCGTAGAAGGCCCGGGACGGGTAGTCGTCCGGGCCGAGCCGCCGGGCCTCGGCGAGTTCGGCCTCGTCGTAGAGCGATGCCCCGCCGGGCCCGTCACCGAGCGTGCGCGCCCACTCGTACAGACTGGGTCCCGGTTCCACGGGACCGTCTATCTTCACGCTGGCGTCGGTGAACACGGTCACCTGTGAGGCGACGGTGTTCATCAGCAGCACCCGCGACTGTCCGGTGCGCCACACCCGCCCGGCTCCGGGACGGTAGGGGTCGACGACGTGCACGGTGACCGCCCGGTGGGCGGACGCGGCGCGTTCGTTGGCGCACAGCCGCTCCAGTACCGACAGACCGCGCGGTCCCGCGCCGACGAGGCACAGGTCGAGGTCATCGCTGGGCATAGGTGTACTCCATGGGTGTCAGGAGAGGGCTGGGACGGAGGGGCCGCCTCATACCGGTGCGGCGACCAGCAGACTCGTCTCGAGGGCGAGCGGGTGCACGCTCTCCAGGCGCAGGCCCGCGGCGCCCAGCACGGAGCGATAACCGCCTAGGGTGCGCTCGCGGCCGCCCGCGGCCATCAGCAGATGCAGGTCCCACAGCAGCGGCAGCACCGGTGCCGTGCCGTCGGTGGCGACGACCCGCTCCAGCACCAGCAGCCGGCCCGTGTCCGCCATGGCCTCGCGGATGTTGGCGAGCAGCGTCACACATCGTTCGTCGTCCCAGTCCTGGAGCACCCGGGACAGCAGGTACACGTCGTGGCCCGCGGGGACCTTGTCGAAGACGTCGCCCGCGACCGTCTCGTAGCGGTCGGCGCCCACGGCGGCGCCCAGGTGCCGCTCGGCCACCGGCAGCATGTGCGGCAGGTCGAAGACGGTTCCCGTCAGGTGCGGGTGGGCCCGCAGCACGGCCGACAGCAACAGGCCGCTGCCGCCCGCCACGTCGACCACGGTGTGCGCCCGCCCGAAGTCGAAGGCCGCCGCGACTTCCGGGAAGAACACGTTGCCGGCGTTCATGGCGCGCAGGAACCGCGGCCCCGCCTCGGGCTCCTCGCGCAGGTAGGCATGGAGCGAGGTGCCGAAGGCGTGCTCGAAGCCGGAGGTTCCGGTGCGGATCGCGGGCACCACCGCACCCCAGGCGCGGTGGAACTCCTCCCCGTACAGCAACACCATGTCGCGCATGGACCGTTCACCGTCGGCGACGAGGAGCGCCCCCACGTCGCCGAGCCCGTACCCCGCCTCCTCGTCGCCGGTGAACACGCCGAGTGCCGCGAGCAGCCGCAGGAGCCGCGCGAGGCCGTCCTTGCTGGCGCCGGTGAGTTCGGCCAGCGCGGGGACGGTGCCGTGTCCGGCGGCGATGTGGTCGGGCAGGGACAGGGCGGCCGCCGCGTGCAGCGCCTGGGCCCGCCAGGTGCCGGTGATCAGGTCCACCACCTGACGTGCCGCCGTCGTCTCGGTACCGGGCATGATCAGACCTTCCGTACGGGGGCGGACACGGCGAGCGCGGGGTCGCCGGTGCGGGACAGGGCGCCGCGCAGGCGCTCGCGCAGCAGACGCTTGAGGACCTTGCCCGTGACACCGACGGGGAGTTCGGAGCGCTCGGCGGCCAACAGCAGTCCGCCGAGCGGCGCCAGGCCCTCGCGGGCCAGGGCCGCGTTGCACGTCCTCAGCAGCCGGGCCGCGTCGCGCGGGGCGCCGTCGGTGAAGAGGGCGACCGCCAGGGGACGGGAGTGCCCAGGGGAGTCGGGGTCGTCGACCGCGACGACCGCCGTGTCCAGCGCCTGGGTCGCGAGCAGGACGACCTCCTCCACCGGGAGGCTGTGCACCGGTCCGTCGACGGTGTGGATCACGTCGGGGGTGCGGTCGAGGTGGTACCAGGTGCCGTCGCTGTCGCGGCGCATGATGTCACCGGTGAGGAAGTACCCGTTGACCGTCGACTCCTCGGTCAGGGCGGGCTCGTCCAGGTAGCCGGCGGTGATGCTGGGGGTGCGCACACCGAGCCGGCCGGCCTGCCCGTCGGGCAGTTCACGGCCCTGCTCGTCGAGCACCGCCGCCTTGCGCACCACCTTGGCGGGCCGTCCGATGTGACGTGCGTACCGGGTGGTCTCGGGGGTGTAGGCCTGCTTGAACAGCACCATGCCCATCTCCGACGACCCGAGTCCGTCGAGGTAGCGCGAACCGTCCAGCACCCTGCCGTTCTCGGTGCGCCGGCCCAGGGCGATCAGCGGGCGGATGTGCCGCTCGTGGGAGGCGTCGCCCATGCCGTGCCAGGTGTGGATGTGCCGGGCGCCCTCGGGGCCGATCTCCTCGGTGGGCACCTCGGCCAGGGTGAGCGGGAAGGCCAGCACGGTGGTGGGGTGGAACAGGTCGACCGCCCGCGCCACGGCCCCGCCGCTCACGTCGTCCAGGATCAGGGTCGGGATGCCGAGCAGGATCGCCAGGCTGAGGTAGCTGATGCCCGCCGAGTGGCTGTGCGGCAGTGCCGTCAGCAGCCGGTCGGAGCGCAGCGAGGGGAAGGACCACAGCCGTTCCCGCTTGCCCGCGAAGAACGAACCGTGGTGGAACACCGGGGCTTTGGGCCGCCCGGTGGTCCCCGAGGAGTGCGAGATCATGATCAGGTCCTCGGCGGCGTGCCGGTGCGGGAAGCCGGGCATCGGCCGGGGCGGCAGGGGAGCGGTGACGGCGAGCGCGGCGATGTCCGCGACCACGGGTGTGGCCTTCCCGGGGGCGTCCGACGCCCAGGCGTCCGCGAGGCCCTTGAGCAGGTCGCCGTCGCCCACCAGCACCGTGGTCCGGGTGCGCAGGAAGTACTCGGCGGCCGTCGCCGGGGCCATCCTGGGGTTGCAGTGCACGGCGGCGGCGCCGAGCGACGTGATGGCGATGTGATGGATCAGGCCGAGCAGCCCGTCGCGGGTGTGCAGACCCACGTGCGCCCCGGGCCGCACCCCGCGACCGCGGTACCAGTGGGCGTAGCGGATCGCGGCGACGCGCACGTCGTCCAGGGACATCGCCCGCGGCTCGTCCGTCGCCCAGGTGGGGGAGGACACGTCGGGGTGGAACAGCAGCGGACGGTCCCGGTCACGGGCGACGCGCCACGCGTGCCAGAAGAAGTTCCCGGCCCCCAGGTCCCGGTCGGCGTGGAGGCGCAGGCGTTGCGCGGCGGACCTGTGTGTGCCGAACAGGAACATAGGAATACCTCACACTCCGCAGTGATGCGCCGAATTCTTCGGTCACCGGTGAGACATCGCGGCCCGTGATACCCCAGCGGTTCGGGAAAGGTTCGTTGCGGAGTCTCCAACCGGCTGCTAAAGGGCCGAGCGAAGGCCGTCCAAGTGGCCGAACTAGCTCCGTTCTTCAGCGCGGGTTGCAACGATCGCACCGGTTCGATCGAGAGAAGGCTGGAGGTGGCGTCGGATGGACGACACGCTGACAACCCCGGTCGCCGTGGTCGGTGGCGGTCCCGTCGGATTGACGCTCGCGCTGTTGCTGGACCGGCAGGGAGTCCCCTGCGTCGTCCTCGACTCCCAGCAGGACGTGCCCGATCAGCCGCGCGGCAGCACCCACAACGCGCGGACCATGGAGCACTACCGCACCCTGGGACTGGCCGAGCGGATCCGCGGGCTCGGCCTTCCCGCCGGTCACTCGGCCGGTATCTCCTTCTTCACCCGCTACAACGCGCACGAACTCGCCCTCCTGCCCTGGCCGGGCAGCGGCGAGGTGCTGCGCCGACGGGCCACGGCCGACCGCACGGACCCGTCCCCCGAACCCATGCACCGGGCGAACCAGATGTACGTCGAGCGGCTGCTGCTCGACCACGCCCGTACCAGGCCGCGCATCACCCTGCGGTACGGCTGGACGGTCACCGACCTGCGCGAGAGCGCGGAGCACGTCGACGTCGTGGCCGAACGCGACGGCGCCCGGCGCACGTTCCGGGCGGCGTTCGTCGCGGGCTGCGACGGCGGCCACGGCCTGGTCCGGCGCCACCTCGGCATCCGGTACGAGGGAGAGGGCACCCTCGACCAGGACATCCTCGGGCGCCGTTCCACCGCCGCCCATCTGCGGGTGCCCACGCTGTACCGGGACTTCCTGCGCGGCAGCGGCGCCTGGAGCAACTGGGTCGTCAACGCCGACCTCGCGCTGAACCTGATCGCGCTCAACGGCGTGGACGAGTTCTTCCTGCTCACCAGCTCCGTCGACCCGGACACGGCGACCGACGCCGACCTGGTGCGGCTGGTGCGGCGGGCGGCGGGGGAACCCCTGCCGGTCGAAGTGCTCAGCCAACGGCCCTGGACCGCGGGCGCGGCGCTGGTCGCCGAGTCGTTCGGCAGGGGCCGTGTCCGGCTCGCCGGTGACGCCGCGCACCTGTTCACGCCCAACGGCGGCTTCGGCATGAACACCGGTGTCGACGACGCCGCCAACCTCGCCTGGAAACTCGCGGCGGCCGTACGGGGCTGGGCCGGCCCGGATCTCCTGGACACCTACGGCATCGAGCGCCGCCCCATCGCCCTGCGCAACACCTCGGCGGCCCGGACCCTCGGGCAGGGACTCGGCGCCGTCGACCGGCCCGCCTGGCTGGAGGCGGACTCCGCCGCCGGCGAGGCGGCGCGGGCCAGGACCGGAGCGGAACTCGCCGAGTACGGGATGCGCACCCTGGACACCCTCGGGGTGCAGCTGGGCGCCCGCTACGACGGCTCCCCGCTCGTCGCCGGGGACGGGTCCGGGCCGGTGCCCGACTCCTTCGGCGCGTACACGCCCTCCGCCGTACCGGGCGGCCGCGCACCCCATCTGTGGCTCGACGACCTCCGCACGGACGGCAGTTCGCTGTTCGACCGGTTCGGCCCCGGGTTCACGCTGCTGCGGCTCGGCCCGCGTCCACCGCGAACCGGACGGATCGAGGCCGCGGCCCGGGCCCGGGGCGTGCCGCTGCGCACCCTGACGCTCGACGATCCGCTCGCGCGCGAGCTGTACGAGCGGGATCTGGCGCTGATCCGCCCCGACCAGCACGTGGCCTGGCGGGCCGACCGGGAACCCGCCGACCCCGGCGCGCTGTTGACGCTGGTCACCGGAGGACCGCAGGACACCGCGGCGGGACCGGCACCGGCCGTCGCCCACGGGCGGTGGTAGCCGAGCGCGATCCAGGTCCCCGTGCCGGGACCGGCAGAGCCTGAACGACGGTAAAATCCGCGCGGATCGGGACGTTTGGCCGGGTATACCAGAGGGACGACCACTCGCTGGTCCGGTCGGGCGACGATGGGGGAGTCACATGGAGTTTCGCGTTCTCGGCCCTCTGAGCGTGTGCGACGACGAGGGCCGCCACAGAACCCCGACCGCACCGAAACAACGGCAACTGCTGTCGCTCCTCGCGCTCAACGCCAACCACGTCGTGTCGGTGGCGCAGATAGTCGAGGAGATCTGGGAGTACCGGCCGCCGTCGAGCGCGGTCGCGGCGGTGCACACGTACGTCATGCAGTTGCGCCGCTCCCTGGACGGAGCCCGGCGCGGCCCGGACCGCAGCCCCGGCCGGCTGCAGACCCGCGACCAGGGGTACGTGCTGAAGCTGACCGCAGGGGAACTGGACCTGGACCGCTACGAGCAGCAGGTGCGGACCGCGCGCGCCACGCTGGAGACGGGCGAGTACGCGGAGGCCGCCCGGCAGTTGCGTGCCGCCGAGACGATGTGGACGGGGCCGATGCTCGTCGACGTGCCCACCGGTCCGCTGCTCAGGGCCGCCATCGAGGTCGTCGAGCGCGACCGGCTCGACGCGGTTCCCCAGCGGCTGGGCGCCGAGCTGTGTCTCGGGCGCCACCACGAGATCCTCGGCGAACTCACCGCGCTGGTGCACCAGTACGGCACGCACGAGGACCTCGTCGCACACCTCATGCTCGCCCTGTACCGGTCGGGCCGGCAGGCCGACGCGCTGCTGGCCTACCACCGGCTGCGGGCCAGGCTGCGGGAGGAACTCGGCACCAAGCCGTCGGCGCGGCTGCAACGCCTGCACACCCACATGCTCTCCGGGCACCCCCGGCTGGAGCCGCCCTCAAGCACGCGCTGCCGGCAGTCGCTCAACCTGCTGGCCGAGCGCACCGGTTCCGCCCCGCGCGACCCGGTCCACGACGACGGGCTGGTCAGGATCTGACGTCCGCGCGGCCGGGGCGGGAGCGGCCGGGGCGAGAGCGGCCGGCGCGAGACCGACCGGGGCGTGCGGGCGGCGGCCGGGCAGCCAGACGAGGGCGCCCACCAGCGCCGGCCCCATCAGCAGGGCCGCCGCCCCGAACGCCTGCCCCGCCCCGGCCGCCACCCCGGCGCCACGGCCGCAGACCGCGACCGCGAGCACCGTACCCAGCGCGGTCCCGAACTGCCCCGCGCACTGCACCAGGCCCGCCGCCAGCCCGGCGCCGTCGGCCCGGAACCGGGCCAGCGCCACGACCTCGCACGACATCCAGATCAACGGGAGCCCCGCGCCTGCCAGGACCAGCCCCGGCAGCATGCCCGAGACGTATCCCGGGGCGGACGCGCGGACGGCCAGCGTGCACAGACCGGCCCCCAGGAGCAGACAGCCGAGCGCGCACGGCAGGCGGGCACCGTGCCGGGCGAGCAGCGCGCCGCAGACCCGGCCGACGACGAAGATGCCCCCGACCAGCGGCAGCAGGGCGATTCCCGCGGCCGGCGCACCGAACCCGTAGGTGTCGCGCAGCCGCATGCCGCCGAGGAAGGCGATGGGCGCGGTGGCCGTCGACACGAGCAGGATGCCGGACGCGCCGCACACCAGGTTCCGGTCCCGGAGCAGGGACGCGGGCAGCAGCGGGTGGGGACATCGGCGTTGCCGGTGCGCGAAGACGGCGGCCAGCGCGGCCGAGCCGAGCGCGGTGTACGCCGTGTACCGGTCGGGGCCGTGAGCGGCCAGCCGCACCAGGGCGTGGACGGCCGCGAGCAGGGCGCCGGTCAGCGCGGCCGCCCCGGCCAGGTCGAGGCGGACACCGCGGGTGCGGGGCGGATCGGGCAGCGGGGTGCGGCGGGACACCGCCAGCGCGACGGCGATCACGGGGACGTTCAGCCAGAACGCCCAGCGCCAGTCGAGACCGCCGACCACGAGGCCGCCGCACAGCACACCGGCCACCGAGCCGACGCCGCCGGCGCCCGCCCACAGCGCCAGGGCCCGGGCCCGCTGCCGCGGTGCGGCCGCAGTCACCAGCAGCGACATCGCGGCGGGCACGAGCACGGCGGCCGCCAGCGCCTGCCCGGCGCGCGCGGTGACGAGGAGCGGGCCGCTGGGTGCGGCGCCGCACAGGGCCGACGCCACGGCGAAGGCGCCCATGCCGTGCAGGAAGAGACGCCGGGCCCCGGCCAGGTCCGCCAGCCGGCCACCCAGCAGCTGGAGCCCGCCCACCAGCAGCACGTAGATGTTGGTCACCCACTGCACGGTGTCGAGGGACATCGACAGGTCGCGCCGGATGTCGCCGAGGGCGAGCGTCACGATGCCCGCGTCGGCGTTGGCGAGCAGCGGTGCGAGGACGGCCAGGGCGAGCAGCCGGCGGGCCGGCGGGGGCGCAGCGCCGTCTCGCGGGCGGGCAGGGGCGGAGAAGGCCATGACGGCTCCCGGGAGTCGGCTCAGGCGCCACCGCCCGGGCCCCGCGGCGGGGAGGTCGGGAAGGGACCGCCCGCGGCCTGCCGTTCGGATCGGCGTGGATCGGCGCGGATCGGGAGACGGGTCCCGGTGCGAGACGGCGCGGGGTACGGGCAAGGGCCTGCGCGGTGCGGCGGCCGACGGCGACGCGGCGGGCGTGCCGGGGCGGGCGAGCCCGGCGATCCGGACGAGTGGCCCTGGGGCCGCGCGACGGCACGGCGGAGGCAGGGCAGGAAGGGGGCGGGCGGGGCCCGCGGCATAGGTGCCCACGACGGCGGGGCGGTGCGGAGATCCGCGGCAGGACGATGGTGCCGTTCACGAACGGGGTCCGGGCGGAGACGGAACCGGGGTCCGGGAAGAGAGGGAACGGGGTCCGGGAAGAGCCGGAACCCGGGCGGGTCACCCGAGGCGGCGACAGCCGTCGAGAATGCCGCCGGCGACGGCGGCAGCCCGGGCGGAACCGGTCACCGCACGCCGTCGGCGGGTCGTGCTACGTGGGACGCCCGGCCGCCGTGCGGCGGCCGGGCACGTACGGAGGGGCCGGGTCTCGACGGCCCTCCCGCACGGTGGTGCTCAGAGCTCCTTGAGGAGCCCGCCGTCCACCACGAACTCGGCACCCGTGGTGCTGCCGGAGCGCGGCGACGCCAGCAGCACCACGGCGTCGGCCACCTCCTGCGGCTCGACGAAGCGGCCCGTGGCCAGGTTCAGCATCTCCGGGACGACACTGTTGATGACGCTGTCCCGGTCGGTGCCGGCCTGCGAGGCGATCATGTCGGCGACGCCACCCTCGTCCGTCCACCACGGCGTGCGCACCACACCGGGGGAGACCGTGTTGACACGGATGCCCTGGGGGCCGAACTCGCCCGAGAGCACCTTGGTGACGTTGCTCAGGGCGGCCTTCGCGGCGCCGTAGTCGACGTTGATCGGCGAGGGCTGCCGGGCGTTGCCGGAGGAGATGTTCACGATCGCGCCGCCGCCGCGCTCCAGCAGGTGCGGGATGGCGGCACGGATGGCGCGCACGGCCGAGAACAGGTTGAACTCGAACATGGCACGCCACTCCTCGTCGGAGGCGTGCAGGAACGAGCCGCGCGGCAGGGTCACACCGGGCGGCGGGCCACCGGCGTTGTTCACCAGGATGTCGAGCCCGCCGAACTGCTCCACGGCGCGGGCGACGACCTGCGCCGGCGCGTCCTCGTCCATGAAGTCGGCCGGGACGTGCACGAGGTTCGGGCCGGCCAGCGCATCCAGTTCCGGGGTGCTCTTGCGCGACGTGGCCACGACCTTGGCGCCCTCTTCGAGGAGCGTGCTGACGACGGCCAGTCCGATGCCCTTGGAGGCGCCGGTCACGACGGCGACCCGGCCGGAAAGCTGCAGATCCATGAAGGTTCCTTCTCGATGGTCGGCCCCCCGCCCGCAGGAGGGGGAGGAGCGCGGTGCGATGTGCTCTCGTCATGGGAAACACCGCTGTGCCCGAAGGTGTTGCAGCGCGGAGGCCACCGGCCCCGCGTGGGTCAGCGGTGCCAGCGCATGACCTCCTCCGGGAGGTCCTCCAGCTCCGCGATCTCGGACGGCTTGCGGTCCATGTACCGGGGGTCGCAGCCCTTGTGCCCCAGCAGCCTGGCGACCGGGGCGAGCACGGTGAACAGGGCGCGCTGGAGCGCCCACGGGGGCGAGGTGAACCGCACCACGTCACCGAACTCCAGCGTGGTCACCGCCTGTTGCAGCAGCCGGGGCATGCCCTCGGGCGTGGTCCTGCCGTCCTGCGCGAGCCCGAACAGCTGGCGCAGCACCAGCTGCTCGAAACGGTCGCTGTTCTTGCGCACCTCGCAGATGTGGAAGGCCTGTTCGCCGCTGCAGTTCCACCAGCGGTGCCTGATGCCGGGCTGGATGAGCACGCTCTGCCCGGGCTCGTCCAGGGTCACCTGGCGGCCACCGATCAGGAAGGCGACCTTGCCCCGCACCAGCGTGAAGCGTTCCTCGCTCACCGGGTGCAGATGCTCGCCCGACACCGCGCCGCCGGGCTCGGAGTACACGTCCATCACGGTGCGCGCCCCGCCCGTGTGCGAGGACGGTGTTCTGATCACGACCCGCTCCCTGCACCGCGGGTTCTCGTACACCTCACCGACACCGACCGTCACCGGCCCGCCTCCTTCCACCATGGCGAATTCAGCCTGGACTCCGATGGTGGCGATCGGTGGGCCGTCCGACACTCCCCATCTTGCGGTCGTATCCCGGAATCCGCCGTTCAAGGATTCGACCGCAAGATCCGGAGTGTTTTCCACGATGGCTGATTCGTACTGTCGCGGCCCAGGAGAGAGCGCGAAGCGGTGCGCCGAAAATGGCGAGAACGGGAGACGTAGGGTGCGCGAGAACAGTGGGATAGGCCGCAGGCGGTTCTTCACGACCGCAGCGGCGCTGGGTGGTACGGCCGCCGTGGGCGGAGTCCTCGCCGGGCAGGCGGCGGCAGCGGTGCAGGACGGCGCGACCGGCACGTCCGGCCTGGTGACGGTGACGCCGTCGGACGCCCAGTACGGCGAGTTCGTGCACGGCATGAACAACCGTTACGTCGGCAACCCCGAGGCCGTCCAGGTGGTGGGAGACGTCTCCCAGGTGGCGGGCGTGGTGCAGGCCGCCGTCACCGCCGGCAAGCGGCTGACCGTGCGCTCCGGCGGCCACTGCCTGGAGGACTTCGTCTTCAATCCCGAGGTCCAGGTGGTGCTCGATCTGTCACGGCTCGACAAGGTGTACTACGACGCCGGGCGGCGCGCGTTCGCGGTCGAGACGGGCGCCCGGCTCCTGGACGTCTACACCCTGCTCTACCAGCTGTACGGCGTCACCGTGCCGGGCGGCATCTGCTACTCGGTCGCGGCCGGCGGTCATGTCAGCGGCGGCGGCTGGGGCCTGCTGTGCCGTCAGCTCGGCCTGGTCATCGACTACCTGGCAGCGGTCGAGGTGGTCGTGGTCGGCGCCGACGGCAAGGTGCGCACCGTCGTGGCGACCAGCAGCGCGGACGACCCCGACCGCGAGCTGTGGTGGGCCCACGCGGGCGGTGGCGGCGGCAACTTCGGCGTCGTCACGCGCTACTGGTTCCGCACGCCCGGAGCCACCGGCACCGACCCGAGGAAGCTCCTGCCCAAGCCGCCCCGCGAGGTCTACCTGCTGGCGCAGTCCTGGCCGTGGGAGAGCATGACGCAGGCGAAGTTCTCCCGGCTGGCCCAGAACTACGCGCGCTGGTTCGCCGCGCACAGCGCCCCGGGCGCCCCCGAACTGGCCCTGGCCAGCTTCCTCGTGCTGACCCACAGGTCGGCCGGGCAGATCGCCATGGTCACCCAGGTCGACGCCACCGCCCCCAACGCCCGCCGGCTGCTCGACGGTTACCTCGCCGCGATCGGCGACGGCGTCGACGTGCCGACGGGGGCCGTCACCCGCCAGTTCGCCGAGTTCGGCCCGATGGCCGCCTACGCCGAGCCCCGCAAGCTGCCGTGGCTGGAGGCCACCCGCTACCTCGGCACCACCAACAGCAACCTCACCGACCCGACCTACCGGCAGGAGTACAAGTCCGCGTACATGCGCGCGGCATTCCCCGACCGCCAGCTCGCGGCGCTGTACAAGCACCTGACGCGCACGGACGTCACCCTGCCCGGTGCCTCCATCACCCTCAGCTCCTACGGCGGCGAGGTCAACCGGGTCGCGCCGTCGGCCACCGGCTATCCGCACCGCGAGTCGTTCTTCAAGCTGATGTGGATGTCCCTGTGGAACGACCCGGCCGAGGACGCCGCCTACCTCGCCTGGAACCGGCAGTGCTACGCGGAGGTCTACGCCGACACCGGCGGTGTGCCCGTGCCCAACGGCGTCACCGACGGCTGCTACGTCAACTATCCGGACAACGACCTCAACGACCCGCAGTACAACACGTCGTCGACGCCGTGGCACGGGCTCTACTACAAGGGCAACTACCCGCGGCTGCAACAGGTGAAGAAGACGTACGACCCGACGAACTTCTTCCGCCACGCCCAGTCCGTCCGCCTGCCCTGAACCATGCGTGAAGGCCGCCCCGGCACTCCCGGGGCGGCCTTCGCACGCGTAGGCGCAGGACTCAGCGCTTGACGGCGAACGTCAGCCCGTCCGCGTAGGGGATCACGCTCAGCTCCACCCGCTCGTCGTGGTGCAGCCGGGGGTTGAAGTCGCGCAGCGCCTGCGTCTCGGAGTCCTGGGCGGACTCGTCGAGCAGGGCGCCGTGCCACAGCACGTTGTCCACGACCACGAGGCCGCCCGGACGCAGCAGTTCGAGCGCGTACTCGTAGTACGTCGTGTAGTTCTCCTTGTCCGCGTCGATGAACACGAAGTCGAACGTGCCGGCCGCGTTCTCCTCCTTCACCAGCCGCTCCAGGGAGGCCCGGGCGTCGCCGATGCGCAGGTCGACCTTGTCCGCGACGCCGGCCCGCCTGCAGTGGTCGAGCGCCATGGCGCCCCACTCCTCGTTGATGTCCAGCCCCACCACCCGGCCGTCGGCGGGCAGCGCGAGCGCCGTCGACAGCAGGCTGTAGCCGGTGAACACGCCGACCTCCAGGGCCCGCCGGGCCCCGGTCGCCTTCAGCAGGGTCCGCAGGAACTGGCCCTGCTCCGGGGAGATCTGCATCAGGTGCAGGGGAAGCTGCGAGGTCTCCTCGCGCAGCTTCTGCAACAGGTCGGGCTCGCGCAGGGAGACATCGGCGACGTAGTCCTGGAGTGCGTCGGTCAACTCGACCTGGAGTCTCATGATTGGCCACCTCGTGTCGGTTAATCGAATCCGAGAAGGAATTACAGGCGTCCGCGCGCACCGGTGTCAATCATTTCCGGCCTCCTGGATATTGCGCAGAAATGCCCGCCGATGCCTTCCATCGATCCTTCAGCGGCCACCGGCACAATGCCCGTCGGAGAGCGCCGAATTCGAGAGCTCATTTTCTTTTCGAGGAGTGTCGATGGGCGACAGCCAACGCCGTTTTCGTGACTGCCTCGGCCGGTTCGCCACGGGTGTCACGGTGGTCACCGTCGAACACGCCGGCGGCGTGCACGGCGCCACGGTGGGCTCGTTCACCTCCGTCTCCCTCGACCCGCCGCTGGTGATGGTGTCCCTGGACCGGCGCAGCCGGATGTGCGACCTGCTCACGGGCGCGTCGTCGTTCGGCGTGAACATCCTCGCCGCGCACCAGAAGGACCTGGCCCTGCACTTCGCGGGCCGGCCACTGCCCGCGGGCACTCCCGTGTCCTGGGACCCCGACGCGGCGGGGCCGCGCCTGGCCGGCTGCGCCGCCCACCTCGACTGCGTGCCCTGGGCCGCGCACGACGGAGGCGACCACGTGCTGCACGTCGGGCAGGTGCGGGACTTCACCGTCCGGGACGCGGAGCCGCTGGTCTTCCACGGCGGGACCTTCCGCCACCTGGACACCGCGCCCGGCCACCACGCGTGGGCGGGCACCCTCGACGGACCGGCGGACGGCGTGTGGTCCTCGGCAACCGGGGCGCTCCACATCCCGCTGGGTCACTGACCGCCACGACCGGACAAGGACACACCATGACGTTGCAGCAGGGCGAGACCTCCGCCGCC
Source organism: Streptomyces sp. NPDC104096 (assembly GCF_055584385.1). Taxonomy (NCBI): domain Bacteria; kingdom Bacillati; phylum Actinomycetota; class Actinomycetes; order Kitasatosporales; family Streptomycetaceae; genus Streptomyces; species Streptomyces sp. NPDC104096. The sequence continues at coordinate 32,280 of NZ_JBVJMD010000045.1, read as the reverse complement.
GCACCGGCTCCCCGCGCCACCCGCCCCCTGACCGGCGACGAGTACCTGGAGAGCCTGCGCGACGACCGCGAGATCTACATCTACGGCGAACGCGTCGACGACGTCACCAAGCACCCGGCGTTCGCCAACCCGGCCCGGATGACGGCCCGTCTGTACGACGCCCTGCACGATCCGGACCGCCGTGACGTGCTGACCGCGCCCACCGACACCGGGAGCGACGGATACACGCACAAGTTCTTCCGCACCCCGCGCAGCGTCCAGGACGTCGTCGAGGACCGCGAGGCGATCGCCGAGTGGGCCCGCCTCACCTACGGATGGATGGGCCGCAGCCCCGACTACAAGGCGGCCTTCCTCGGCACGCTCGGCGCCAACTCCGACTACTACGCGCCGTTCCAGGACAACGCGCGGCGCTGGTACCGCGAGTCCCAGGAGAAGGTGCTGTTCTGGAACCACGCGATCATCCACCCGCCGGTCGACCGGCACCGCCCGTCCGAAGAGGTCAAGGACGTCTTCGTGCACGTGGAGAAGGAGACCGACGCCGGCCTCGTGGTCAGCGGGGCCAAGGTGGTGGCCACCGGCTCGGCCATCACGCACTACAACTTCATCTCGCACTACGGACTGCCGCTCAAGCAGAAGGAGTTCGCGCTCGTCGCGACCATCCCGATGGGCGCGCCCGGCCTGAAGCTGATCTGCCGTCCCTCCTACGCGGCGACGGCCGCGGTCATGGGCAGCCCCTTCGACTACCCGCTCTCCTCCCGCCTGGACGAGAACGACACCATCTTCGTCCTCGACAAGGTCCTCATCCCCTGGGAGAACGTCTTCCTCTACGGCGACGTCGACCAGGTCAACGGGTTCGCCCCGAAGTCCGGCTTCATCCCGCGCCTGACCTTCCACGGCTGCATCCGCCTCGCCGTGAAGATCGACTTCATCGCCGGGCTGCTCGCCAAGGCCGTCGAGATGACCGGCACCAAGGACTTCCGCGGCATCCAGGCCCGGGTCGGCGAGGTGCTCGCCTGGCGCAACATGTTCTGGGCCCTGACCGACGCCGCCGCCCGCAACCCCGAGGAGTGGAAGGACGGGGCGCTGCTGCCGCGCCTGGAGTACGGCATGGCCTACCGCTGGTTCATGACCATCGGCTACCCGCGCATCAAGGAGATCATCGAGCAGGACGTCGCCAGCGGCCTCATCTACGTGAACTCCAGCGCCGAGGACTTCAAGAACCCCGACGTGCGCCCCTATCTCGACAAGTACGTACGCGGCTCCAACGGCTACGACGCCGTCAGCCGCGTCAAGCTGATGAAGCTGCTGTGGGACGCGGTCGGCACCGAGTTCGGCGGCCGGCACGAGCTGTACGAGCGCAACTACTCCGGCAACCACGAGTCGGTGCGCAGCGACATCTTCATGACCCAGCTGGAGACCGGCCAGCTGGACGCGTACAAGGGATTCGCCGAGCAGTGCCTCCAGGAGTACGACCTCGACGGGTGGACGGTCCCCGACCTCGACTCGTTCCAGGGCCTGCGCGGCGCCAGGAAGAACTTCTGGCACTGACATGACCTCCGTCCTCCCCGTGGTGCGGCGGCGACCGGGCCCGGCGCTCGCCGCACTCTTCCTGGCGGCCTTCGTCATGGGCAGCGCGGAACTCGTCGTCGTCGGGCTGCTCGGGCTCGTCGCCGGGGACCTCGCCGTGTCCGTGGACACGGCCGGCACCCTGGTCACCGCGTACGCGCTGGGCATCTGCGCGGGCGGTCCGCTGCTGACGGCGCTCACCATCCGCGTCCGGCGCCGCACCCTGGTGCGGACGTCCCTGGCCGGCTACGTCGCCGGCAACCTGCTGGCCGCCCTGGCCCCGGGCTTCGGCACGCTGCTCGCGGCCCGGGCCGTCACCGGGGCGTTGCAGGGCCTGTTCCTCGGGACGGCGTTCACGGTGGCGGCCGCCCTGGTGCCGCCCGAGCGGACCGGACGAGCGATCTCCGTGGTCTTCGGCGGCATCGCCGTCTCCACCGCGCTCGGCGTTCCGCTGGGCACCCTGGCGGCACAACACCTGGGCTGGCGTGCGGCGTTCACGGCCGTCGTGGTCCTCGGCACGCTGGCACTGCTGGCGACCGCGGTGTGCGTCCCGCCCGTCGACGGCTCGGGCGCGGGCGGCCTGTGGGCGCAGTCCCGGCATGCGCTGGCGCCCCGCGTCCTGGCCGTGCTCGGCGTCGGATTCCTGCTGCTGGGAGGCCAGTTCGCGGCGTTCACCTACATCACGCCGTTCCTGGAGGACGTCACCGGGGTGTCCGGCACCTGGCTGACCGTCTTCCTCTTCGCCTACGGGGCCGCGACCGCCGTCGGCACGTTCGTGGGCGGGTGGGCCGCGGACCGGGACGCCGCGCGCACGCTCGTCGCGGCGAACCTCGTCCTGGTCGCGGCACTGGCGGTCCTGCACACCGCCGGCGCTTCCCGGGTCCTGGTGGCGTGCGCCCTCGTGCTGTGGGGCGTGGTCGGGTTCGGCCTGGTCCCCTCGCTCCAGTACCGGGTCGGGCTGCTGGCCGGCCCCGGACGCGACCTGGCGGCGACGCTGCCGGCGTCCGCGGTCAACGCGGGCATCGCGGTCGGGGCGGTGGCCGGCGGCGCGGCCGTCTCGCACGGCGGTGCGGCGGACGCGGTGCTCACCGGTCTGCTGGTGTGCGCGGCGGCACTGCCGGCCACCTGGGCGTCGGGGCGGCTGCGCCCTACGGCCGTACGGCGGCCCGCCGTCGCCGTGGCGGAGTCCCGCCCGCAGGGCTGAGCGCGCTCCCGGGCCGGACGCGTCCGCGCGTGCGTCCGGCCCGGGCTGCCTGCCCTTCGGCGGCGCGCTGGAGCGGGACCGGGCCCGCGCCCATGAGCACGTCGGCCGGCGATGGTGTCCCTGCCGGGCTACCCGCCCGGGACGGGGGCCGTCGGCACGGTACGCCGTGCGGGTACGGCGAGCGCCGCAGGCACCGCCCGCCGTACCCGCACGGTGAGGGCCGAGCGCCTGATGCGCAGGGGCAGTTCCCGGGCGAGCTGCGGGGGTTCCGCCTCGCGCACGGCCGCGGCGACGGCGGCGGCGAAGTCGTCGTCCGCGCGCACGAGCCGGGCGTGCCGGAACATCGTGCGCAGCCGGTGCAGCAGAGTCGTGACATCGTCCCCCGTCAGCACCCCGCACACGCCCTTGTCCGTCGCCGCGACGAGCACCGGCCCCAGCGACGAGCCCGACACCGTGTACCGGATGTCCGTGCCGTCGCCGCCCGCGCGGTACGTCTTCGGCGTCATGCCGAGGATCTCCGTCGCCGCCGCGTAGAAGTGACCGCCGGAGTTGAACCCCGAGCTGTACATGGCGTCGGCGACGGTCCCGGACAGCGGCAGCGCCTCGCGCACCCGGCGGGCACGGGCCGCGGCCAGGTAGGCGTGCGGGGTGATGCCGGTGAACGACTTGAACAGACGGTGGAAGTGGAAGCGGCTGTAGCCGACCTCCCGGGCCAGCTCGTCCAGACTCGGCGGCAGCGGAGCCTCGTCGATGATCCGGCAGGCCCGGGCGACCGCCTCGGCCGCCGCGGCGTGCCGGTGGGAGTCGTCGGGACAACAGCGGCGGCACGGGCGGTATCCCTCGGCCCGGGCGTCCTCGGGGGCCCGGAAGAACCGGACGTTCTCGCGCCGGGCCAGCTTCACCGTGCACGAGGGGCGGCTGTACACGCCGGTGGTGACCACCACGTAGTAGAAGTGGCCGTCCGCGCGGGCGTCGCGCTCGCGCACGGCCCGCCAGCGTGCCTCGTCACCGGTGTACAGCGTTGCGGCGGTCGTCGTCACCGTCATGCTCCGTGCCTTCCACTCGTCTGGGAGGTCGTTCGTCATGGGATTCCGGCGGGTGGTGCCGCCGGTCGAGGGGAAGGGCCGGCAGGACGGGGCCGGCGGCCGGCGGTGATCGCGTGGCGCCCGCCGCGCGGGGTCTCCGCGCGGGGTCCGGGCGGGACATGGGAGGACCCGGGAGGGACCCGGGCAACGGACCGGGCGACCGTCGGCCGGCCCAGGAAGGCCCAGGCACGAAGGCCTCGGCGCCGCCCGCGCACGGGACTCCGCCCGGGTGCGCCCGCCATGGCGCCCCCCGAGCGCCGGGCAGGTCGTCCGCCACCGTGCCTCCCACCACCGCGTCTCCCGCCGGGTCGGTGGGCGGCGAGCGGCCCGCGCGGGTCTTCGGAGGGCCGGCCGCGGTTCTCGGCCGGCCCGCCGGTCACCAGCTGATGCAGCGGCACGCCCCGGGCGGATGCGTCCGGTGACGGCGCAGGACGCCACGGTCCCGCACCGCCTTGCCGCCGGCGGTACGCGGCAGCTCGCGCAGCAGGTGGTAGCGGTCCGGCGCGGGCGCCCCGCCGAGGAACCGGCGGCACCAGGACCGCAGTTCGTCGCCGTCCAGCTCCGCGCTGCTCGCCACGTGCGCCTCGATCGGACCGACCCCGAGGACCACCGCGTCCGTGATGTGCCGGTGGGCCCGCAGCACCGACTCGATGCGCAGCAGGTCGACCGAGGCGTCCCCGACGCCCTGGACCCGGCCGCGCAGCCGCAGCGCACCGGTACGCGGATCACGCGTGACCAGGTCACGGGTGGACATCCAGCCGCCCGTCCAGGGCGTGTCGTCGTACAGGTACGGAGACTCGGGGACGTGCACCTCCAGCACGCCGCCCACCACCCGGGTACGCGCGCCGGGCACCGGGACGCCGACGCCCGACGGGCCGAAGCGGCCGATGAGGTCGGCGGCGATGATGCCCGTCTCGGTCGTGCCGTAGGCCTGGCCGACCCGCACCCCGTGGCGGCCGCGGAACACCGCGGGGATCTCGGGCGGCAGGGCGTCACCGCTCGACACGGCCAGCCGCAGGTGCGCCAGCTCTCCCGGCTCGGCCCGCGCCAGGCCGTGGAAATGGTGCGGATTGCCCAGCACCACGTGCGCGTCGGCCGCCGCCCGCACGGCGGCCGACGCCGTGCGGGCGACCGGCAGCACCACGGTCGCGCCCACCGCGAGGGCGTGCAGCAACCCGCCGATCAGTCCGAAGGAGTGCGTGAGCGGCTCCAGCACGGCCACCCGCTCGCCGTGACGCGCCACATCCTCCACGGCGGCGAGGCGCTCCAGCTCCGTCAGCAGCGACCGCGGACTCCTGCCGACCGCCTTGGGACGCCCGGTGGTGCCCGAGGAGAACTGCACCAGGCAGTGCCCGCTCACCCTCGGTGCTCCGCCGGCGCGGCGGCGCACCAGGACCTCGCACTCGTCGACGAAGTCATGGGGCCGACCGCGGCTCTCGCCGAGGGACACCGAGAACTGCACCGGCCGCGGCACGGACGGGACCTCCCGTGACCGCCGTCCGGGCGGTGCCTCCATCAGCACCACCTGGGCGCCGAGCGACCACAGCGCGAACAGCGTCCACAGGTGCGTGAAACTCGCGTTGCCGTACAGGGCGACCGTGCTGTGCGCCCGGATGCCGTACTGCTCCAGCACATCGGCCAGCCAGGCTGCCTCGCGGCGCAGTCTGCCGAACGTGACCTCGCGGTCCGCGGCCCGCGCCCACACCATGTCGTCGGCGTGGCGGCCGAGTAGATCGGCACCCCACCAAGGCCGTTGTGTCATCGCCTCCACCGGATCCCTCGCCTCGGCGCCGGGGCCGCGGCGAGGGCGGCCCCGGACGCCTGTCGCCTACTTCTCGACGCAGAACTCGCCGACCGGCCAGCCCACATGGCGCTTGTCGGTCGCCACATGACCCAGCAGCTGGTCGCCCTTCTTCAGCTCCGTCACGTTCAGCACCGCCGCACCGGGACCGAGCACCCGCACGTGCCAGTCGTCCTGCACGATCAGGCTGACCTCGACGCCCTCCGGGGAGACGGCCTTGATACCGAGCAGCGGGCGGGACTCGAGCTTGATGCGGCCCACCACGATGCGGCGGGTGCGGCCGTCGGCGCCGACGGCGAGCACCGGGCTGCCGGCCTTGAGCTCGCTGAGGTAGTTGGTGCGGTTGTCCGCCCCGAACACATAGCTGTGCAGCGCGCCCGCGTTGATGCGGAACGGCCGCGTCGGCATGTACGGCAGCGGGTGCGTCTCGCTCACGCACAGCACGAAGCCGTGCGCGTACGAGCCGACCAGCATGCCCTCGTCCTTCTCGAAGTGCGTGCAGGTGTCGATGCAGACCCGGTCGCCGAGACCGAGGTGCTCGATCGACTCGACCGTGAGCGTCTGGAGCTGCAGGTCCGGGGTCTTCACCCGCAACATCTCCACCAGCGCGAACACGTCGTTGGCGGAGCGCGGAGCCACCAGGACGCCCTCGGAGCCCTTCTCCAGGACGTCGACGATGATCTGCGCCTCCTCGATGTCGGCGGCCTGACAGACCAACTGCCCCGGCGAGGCGTCCGCCGCGGCGATCACGATCTCCAGCGGGATCTTCGTCGGGTCCTTGAACTCCACGACGGTGAAAGGCAGTTCACGGGCGGCCTCGCAGGCGAGCTTCAGGGTGGGGTCGTCGACGACGTTCACCCACGCGGCCGTGTCCTTGTCGCCGCCGCGGTGCAGGCCCTCCAGCGCGCCGAGGCTGTCGACGTCGACGACCTCGCGCAGCACGATCAGGTCCTCCGGTGCCTCCTCACCGACGCGCGCGCCCGGCGCGAGGATCCGCTTGACGGTGTTGGGCAGCAGGGCGAGGCGCTCCGGGTCGCTGTCGACGATCCCGTCGACCCGCGCGTGGATCGCGGCGTCGACGACCGCCTCACGGTGTTCGGCCGGCACGGTCCGGAGGTCGATCCAGGCAAACTTCACAACACACCTGCCATCTCGGTCTGCGGCGCGGGCCCGGAGGAGAGCTCGCGGCGGTGAATGATTGAGGCCAGTTCCCGGACCGCCTTCTCGGGCGACGGGCTGGTGAACACCCGTCGTCCGACGGCGAGTCCGGCACAACCCAGGTCCATGGCGGTGACCGCGAACTCGTACAGGTTGCGGTCGGTGGAGCCGCCGCCCGCCACCACCACCGGCAGCGGCGTGGAGGCGATCACCTCCGCCATGCGCTCGGGCGGGGCGGCGAACACCGTCTTGACGATGTCGACGCCCAGATCCGCGGCGATGTTCACCACATGGGCGACGATCGACGGGTCGGTCGGATCGGTCACACGGGGACCACGCGGATAGATCATCGCCATGAGCGGCATGCCGAACCGGTCGCAGGCCGCCGCCACGGCGCCGAGGTCGGCGAGCTGCTCCGCCTCGGTGTCGGAGCCGATGTTCACGTGCACGCTGACCGCGTCCGCGCCCAGCCGCACCGCCTCCTCCACGTCCCCCACCAGCACCTTGGCGTTGACGTCCGGACCGTGCGCGGTGCTCGCGCTCAGGTGCACCACGAGGGAGCACCGGGTGAGCAGCGCCGGGGCGATCATGCGCGCCCTGCCCTTGTGGACGACGACACCGTCGGCGCCGCCGTCCGCGATGGAGCGCACCAGGTCGCCGAAACCGGCGGCGGTCGCCACCGGCCCGTCGGACACGGAGTGGTCCAGCGGCACGAACAGGAACCGGCCGTCTCCCGGCCGGGACAATCGCGCGAGGCGCACCGATTTACCGGTGAGCGGCATGCTCGACATGACACCCCTCCTCGTTCCTGGTCACAGGTCTCGGGTGGGATTCCGCTGCGGGTCCCGGGCTGAACTGTCGCAGTGGCCTCTGAAGAATCGAGCCAGGTGCCTGGGAGCTCCCCGGCCGAGCTCGCCGCAAGATGCGGAGTGCGGCGACGATCGACGGATGCCTAGCGTCGAGGCATCCGCGTGTGATCCGCACGCCACCACGGGAGGGGACGTCCCATGACGCAGGGCAGACAACGGGTCAGCAGACGGGAGGTGATCGCGGCGAGCGCCGCGATCGGCGGCGGCGCGCTGCTGCCCGCAGGGCAGGCGGTGGCCCAGCCGCAGGAGCTGGTGACCGTCACCCCGGGCGACGCGCGCTACCCGGACCTCGTGCGCGGCTGGAACCAGCGTTACGTCGGCAGGCCCGAGGCGGTCTACGTGCCCCGCACGACCGCCCAGGTCGCCACCGCCGTCCGGCAGGCGGTCCGGGCGGGCAAGCGCCTCACGGTGCGCAGCGGCGGTCACTGCTGGGAGGACTTCGTCTTCAGTCCCGACGTCCAGGCCGTCATCGACATGTCGGCGATGCGGGACGTGGACTTCGACCCGTCCATGAACGCCTTCGTGGTGCAGCCCGGCGCCCAGCTCCTCGACGTCTACGAGCGCCTGTACCGCACCTGGGGCGTCATCGTGCCGGCAGGCATGTGCTTCCAGGTCGGGGCGGGCGGCCACGTCAGCGGCGGCGGCTGGGGACTGCTGTGCCGCCGGCTCGGCCTGGTGGTGGACCATCTGTACGCGGCCGAGGTCGTGGTGGTGAAGGCCGACGGCACCGTACGCACCGTCGTCGCCACCCGCGAGGCCGACGATCCGAACCGGGAACTGTGGTGGGCCCACACCGGCGGAGGCGGCGGCAACTTCGGCGTCGTGACCCGCTACTGGTTCCGCAGCCCCGGCGCGAGCGGCACGGACCCGGCCCGCCTGCTTCCGGCCCCGCCCCCGGAGGTCCTGGTCAGCGCCGTCTCCTGGAAGTGGTCCGACCTGGACGAGAAGTCCTTCACCCGGCTGGTGCGCAACTACGCGGACTGGCACGTGCGGCATGCCGCCCCCGGCGACCCGGCGACCGCCGTGTGCAGCCTGCTCTCCCTCAACCACGTCTCCAACGGAGCCGTGGGCCTGATCACGCACGTCGACGCGAGCGTGCCCGGCGCGGCCCGGCTGCACGACGAGTTCGTCGCGGCGGTCGGTGAGGGCGTCACCGTGGCGCACGGACCGGTCACCACGCGGATGGGCGAGCTGACCGCGTTGCCGGAACTGGCCGTGCCGCGCCGTCTGCCCTGGCTCCAGGCGGCCCGCTACCTCGGCACGGCCAACCCCACCACCAACGACCCGACCCAGAAGAGCGACTTCAAGTCGGCCTACATGAAGGCCGGTTTCCCGCCGGACCAGCTGGCCGCGCTGTACCGCCACCTGACCCGCACGGACCTCGGCAACCCCACCGGCTCGGTCATGCTCAGCTCCTTCGCCGGCCAGGTCTCGGCCGTCGCCCAGGACGCCACGGCCAGCGCCCACCGGGACGCCGCGTACAAGCTGGCCTGGATGATCTGGTGGAACGACCCGGCCGAGGAGGCGGGCTGCGTGCGCTGGCTGCGCGAGTTCTACGCCGACATGTACGCCGACACCGGCGGCGTTCCGGTCCCCGGCGCCGTCACCGACGGCTGCTACGTCAACTACCCCGACGCCGACCTCGGTTCGCCGGAGTTCAACCGGTCGGGCACGCCCTGGCACGACCTGTACTACAAGGGCAACTACGGTCGGCTCCAGCGCGTCAAGCAGGCGTACGACCCCGGCGACGTCTTCCGGCACCGGCAGTCGGTGCGGCTGCCGGGCAGCTGAGCCGACCGACGCGCAACCCGTCGGCGCGGGCCGGTGTTCCTCCTGACGTACGGCATCCGCACGGATGCCCACCGTGCCGTCCACCACCGCGGGAGCCCCGATGCCGAACAGTCCAGCCGTGGACACCGACGTCGCCGTCGTCGGCGGCGGGCCCGTCGGCACGCTGCTCGCCCGGGAGTTGGCCCTGCTGGGGGTGCGCGTCACCGTCCTGGAGAAGCTGCCCGCGCCGACCGGTGAGTCGAAGGCGGGGACCCTGCACGCCCGCACCGCGCAGACCCTGCACCGGCGCGGACTCCTCGAAGCGGTGCAGCCCGGCCCACCGGCCCCGCCGGTGGGCCTCGGCCCCGTACCGTTCCACTTCTCCGGCATGTTCGACCTCGACCTCGGCCGTGTCGTCACCGAGGGTCCCGTGATGGTGGGCAGCCCGCAGGCGTACGCGCAGGAGGTGTTCGCGGCCGAGGCCGGACGGCTCGGCGCGCGCGTCCTGCGCGACCGCGAACTCGTCGCCCTCCACGAGGAACCGGACGCGGTGCGCCTGACCCTGCGCGACTCCCGGGGCGCCGAGGCCGGCACCCTGCGCGCCTCCTGGGTGGTCGGGGCCGACGGCGCGCGCAGCGCCGTGCGCCGGCTGACCGGCATCCCGTTCACCGGCACGCCCGCCCGCGTCGGCGCCCTGATCGGGGAGGTCCGGCTGCTGGACCCGGCGCGGGCGCCGCAGGGCTGGCAGCGCAACCCGCGGGGCTGGACCCTGGTGTGGCTCAACCTGTTCGGGCGCAGCCGGGTGTGCACCTACGACTTCCGCGGCCCGCACCCGGAACGGCAGGCGCCGGTGACCCTGGAGGAGTTCCGGGCGGAGGTGGAGCGGATCGCGGGCCATCCGGTGCCGATGGACTCACCGAGCCGGCTCAGCCGCTTCGGCGACGCCGCCCTCCAGGCCGAGCACTACCGGGTCGGCAGGGTCCTGCTGGCGGGCGACGCGGCGCACGTCCACTTCCCGGCCGGCGGCCAGGGCGTCAACCTCGGCCTCCAGGACGCCGTCAACCTGGGCTGGAAACTCGCCGCCGAGGTGCACGGCTGGGCGCCGCCCGGACTCCTCGACACCTACGAGACCGAACGCGCGCCCGTCGCCGAGGCGGTCCTGGAGAACGTGCGCGCCCAGGTGGCCCTGATGGACCCCGACCCCCGCATGGACTCGCTGCGCACCCTGTTCGCCCGCATGATGCACTTCGACGACGTCAACCAGTACCTCGGCGGCATGATCAGCGGTGTCGACGTCCGGTACGACACCGGGGGCCCCGGCGACCCGCTGGCCGGCCGCTTCGCCCCCGACGTGCTGCTGAAGACCGGCGAATCGGTCACCAGCCTCGCCGAACTCCTGCACGGAGCACGGCCGTTGTTGCTGCTGCTGACCGGCTCGGAGGACCTGCTCGAGGCCGTCGATCCCTGGCGCCACCGGGTGAACGTGGTGACGGCGACGGCGGCCGAGCAGATCGGCACGGACGCCGTGCTGGTACGGCCCGACGGATACATCGCCTGGTCGGCCCTGGGCGCCGCCGGGGACGCGGACGCCCTGGCCGGGGCGCTGGCGTGCTGGTTCGGGGATCCCGCGTAGGCGAACTCAGCGGGCCCGGGCGCTCCTTGCGAGCTGGGCCGCCAGGACCTGGCGATGGATGTCGAGAGCCGCGGTCGACTTGTTGAGGGTGATGTAGTGCAGGCCGGGTGCGCCCTCGGCGAGAAGGCGTGCGGCCATGGCGGTGGCGTGCTCCACGCCGATCCGGTGGCTCTCGGCGGCGTCGTCACGGGCGCCGTCGAGCCGGTGGGCGAGGTCCTCGGGGAAGGCCGCGTGCGACAGTTCGGCGAAGCGGCGGATCTGACGGACGTCGGTGGCCGGCATGATCTCCGGGATGATCGGGATGTCGCAGCCGGCCGCGGCCACCCGGTCGCGCAACCGCAGGTAGTCCTCGACCCGGAAGAACATCTGGGTGACGGCGTAGTCGGCGCCCGCCCGGCACTTGGCGACGAAGTGCCGGATGTCGCTGTCCCAGTCCGGCGAGCGTGGATGCATCTCGGGGAAGGCCGCCACACCGACGGTGAACTCCCCGAGCGAGCGGACCAGTTCGACCAGTTCGCGGGCGTGGGTGAAACCGTCCGGATGCGGCGTCCAGGGGCCGTTCGGATCACCGGGCGGATCACCCCGCAGCACCAGGACGTCCCTGATCCCCGCGTCGGCGTACCGGCCGATGATGTGCCGCAGTTCGGCCACCGAGTGCCCGACGGCCGTCAGATGGGCGACCGGCCGCAGGGTGGTCTCGGCGGCGATGCGCCGGGTGACCTCGACGGTCCGCTCGCGCGACGAGCCCCCGGCGCCGTAGGTGACGGACACGAAGGTGGGGGAGAGGGACTCGACACGGCGGACGGCGTTCCACAGGGTGCGCTCGCCCTGGCCGGTCCTCGGAGGGAAGAACTCGAACGAGAACGAGGGAACGCCGCTCGCCAGCGCCTCGGGGACGGAGCTCATGGCCGGCCTCCCGCGGCGAGGCCGGCCGGGTCCTTGCGCAGCCCGCTCATGACAGCGCCGCCAGACGCGGCTCCATGTCACGGGCCGCCTCGTGCCCGTACGCGCGCTCGACCCGGTCGATCAGATCCACCGGGAGCAGCTTGTACTCCTGGGTGCCGACCGCCTCCAGCACGACCGACGCCAGCGCGCAGCCGAGCTGCGCCGCCCGTTCCTCGGGCCAGTCCCAGCTCAGGCCGGCGAGGAATCCGGAGCGGAACGCGTCCCCCGCCCCCGTCGGTTCGGCGATCCTGGCGGTGGCGACGGCGGGCACGTCCAGAGGGGGCCGACCGCACCGCGCCAGGGAGACGCCCTCCGCGCCCCGGGTGGTGATCCACGTACCGACGCGCTGCAGGACGTCCCGCTCGCTCCAGCCGGTGCGCTCCTGCAACAGGGCGGACTCGTACTCGTTGGTGAACAGCAGCTGCGCGTGGTCCACGAGCTGCCGGGCCTGGGTGCCGGTCAGGCGGGCGAGCTGCTGCGAGGGATCGGCGGCCAGGCGGACGCCGATACGCCGGGCGGTCTCGGTGTGCCGCAGCATCGCCTCCGGGGCGTCGGCGCCGACGAGCACCAGGTCGAAGCCGCCGCAGTCGGCGGCCACCGCGGCGAGGTCGATCTTCGCGGCGTCGGCCATGGCACCGGCGTAGAAGGTGGCGATCTGGTTCTGCGCCTCGTCGGTCGTGCACACGAAGCGGGCGGTGTGCAGGGTCTCGCTGATGCGGACCGAGTCCGTGTCCACCCCGGCGGCGCGCAGCCAGGCCCCGTACTCGGCGAAGTCGGCGCCCGCGGCGCCGACCAGACGCGGTGCCAGCCCCAGCCGCGCGAGTCCGAAGGCGATGTTGGCGGCGACACCGCCGCGCCGTACGTCGAGACGGTCGGCGAGGAAGGAGAGGGACACCTGCTCCAGCCGGTCGGCGATCAGTTGGTCGGTGAACCGACCGGGGAAGGACATCAGATGGTCGGTGGCTATCGAGCCGGTCACGGCGATTCGCACGACGGTCTCTCTCCTTGAACCCGGGGGCGAGGGGTGCGGCCCGGGGTCCGGCGGCCGGGTCGCGGGGACGCCGGGGCCGAGCCCCGGCGGCTGGGGACTGTCCGGCACGCAAGTCTGCCGCGCGCCGCTGAAGCGCCGGTCGAGGTCACCCGGAGCCGGCCGTGAGGTCGACGTCCGGATACCGCTGGCACGACCACCCGAGAAAGATGCAGAGTGCTTTCGTGGACAGACGACGGGTCGATGACACGGCGGCGTCGGCGCCTGCCGGGTACACGCTGATCGGCGGCGACGGGCGGCCCTGCCGAAGCGCCGTGGCCGGCCGGTTCGGCGGCTACCGACGGGGACGGATCTACGGACGCCTGGACTGCCCCTCCGCCCTGCGGCACATCGCCCGCGGGAACTACGTGCGCCATCGGGTCTTCTTCGCGGACGAGGCGACCGCCGTCGCCGCCGGATACCGGCCGTGCGCGGTCTGCCTGCCCGAGCGCCACCGGGCGTGGCGCAAGGGGGAGCCGTCATGAGCGAGCCCTCTCCCCGGCTGGCGTCGCCCGCCCTCGCCGACTACGCGCCCCGGCCCGTCGCCCGGCCGCACACCGACCGTGAACTCGCGCGGCTGCTGGTCCTGTTGGAGGACTGCGGATTCCGCGGCGGCGGCATCGCGCTGGGGCACGGCCGGGACGCCGCGTCGAAGGACGCCGCCTCCGCGTTCGCCGACGCCTGGCAAGGGAGCGGCGGACATCTCGCCGCGGTGGTGGACTGGCCGGAGGACGCCGCCTCATGGCTGCGTCAGGCCCGTCGGCTGACCCGTCCGGCGCCGGACGCCTGGGTGGTGGCCGCGGCGTCGGCCGGCTGGGTCCAGATGAGCCGTCGGCTGCGGCACAGCACCGACTGGGACCCGGGCCGCACGTTCGGCTTCGCGGCCGCGGGCGATTCGCGTCTGGTGACCGCGGCGGGTCCGGGGGTGCTGGACGGGATGCGCGGCGCGACGGCGGACGGCAGGGTGTGGACGATCAGCTGGGGCTGGCTGGTGGAGTCCGACGGCGGGTGAGGGCCGGTCGTCGCCGCTCGCCCCGGGCGCAGTCCTGATCACGCCGTGAGCTGTTTCGAGGACGGTGCGTTTCCCGGCAGTTGTGGATTCCGACAACTCCGCGCAATCAGAAGTCAAGATTTTGTAAAGCTTCGGGTGCGGTTCGTTCATGCCGGGTCATCTCGCCATCAATCGCCTCGGTCGCGGACCGTTAATGGCTTGCCCGCGGGGCGCCGATCGACGTAAATGATCATGCGCGAACGGACCTTGGGGGGTAACCGACGGTGAGATCCACCCTGCGCGGCAGCATGCCGAGAGTGACGCCCGCTGTCGCCCTGCCGTTGTTCAGTTCTGTGGTAACTCCCCGCGCAAGTAAGGCATTTGACACTTCGTCACCATGGTCGCCGCTGGATGTCGGGAACGCCGGCACCGCACTCGACACCCGTCTGCAGGTCGACTGCGACCGATAGGCCGGTCCGCGTTCTCCGCCGGGGCCGCAGACGCCGTTCACCGGTGTCGCCACGGCCTCGGGGCTCCCTCTTGTCATCGGCAACCATCCCTTCTCGCAGTGGAGTTACACGTGACAGATCAACGACGTACCGATGTCGGCCGCCGTCAGTTCATGCGCCTCACCGGCGGTACCGCGCTCGGCGCCCTCGCCGTGGGAGGCAGCGCGGCCGCCGCGTCCGCCGACGTCCTGGCGAGCCCGACCCCCACTCCCGGCACGGGCATCCCCATGTCCCAGGTGCTCAGCCTGCCGCGCACCCCCGCACCGACCACCACGCTGGGCCCCGCGCCCGAGCAGTTCACCGGCGGCACGATCACGCCCCCGTCCAGACGGATCCCCTACGCGGTAGGGACGGTCGACCCGCAGACGGCCGCGGACGACGTGCCCACCACGCTGCCGTTCGAGTTCGCCACCACCGGCTACACCATCGTCGACGTGCCCGAGGGGCTGCGCCCCTGGCGCAACCGGCCCGCCGCCAAGGGCGACACCGGCGCCTACGTCGACGCCCAGGGCGTCCGCATGTTCTACAACGACCCCGACGTCTTCATCAACGGCGACGGCAAGCTCTACGACCACCCCGTGACGCAGATCCAGTACGGCCTGGGCTGCCTCGCCTCCTACCGCACCACCGGCGACACGTGGTTCCTCACCCGCGCCAAGGCCCAGGCCCAGCGGCAGATCGACCGGCGCGTCGAGCAGCGCGGCGCCTGGTACTTCCCCTACCCGTTCAACTACACGCACAACGAGCACGGCGGACTCGTCTACACCGCCCCCTGGTACTCCGGCATGGCCCAGGGAGAGGCGATCTCCCTGTTCATCCAGCTCGCCCAGCTGACCGAGATCACCGAGGAGGAGCGCGCCCAGTACCTGGCGGCGGCCGACGGAGCGTTCGCCTCACTGCTGCGCGCCGACGACGCCAAGCCGTGGGTGGTCAACAAGGACAGCGCGGGTTTCTTCTGGATCCAGGAGTACCCCATCGACGCGCCCGGCACCTCGGACTACACCTTCAACGGGATGATCTTCGCCCTGTTCGGGCTGTGGGACTACTACCAGCACACCCACAACGAACTCGCGCTGAAGCTGTGGGACGGCGGCCTGACCACGATCGCCAACTACTACCCCCGGCTGCGCAACACCCGCTGGGTCTCCTACTACTGCAACACCCACCGCCTCGCCCCGCTGTCCTACCACCACCATCACCTCGACCTGTTCATGCAGCTCCAGTGGTTCTCCGGGCACTACACCTTCGCCCGCGACATGGACCAGCTCCTGGACGACTACCCCTACCCGGGCCTGGTCTCCGACGACCTGCCCAACGGCGGCACGGTCGCTTTCGCGGCCGGCACCTACACCCTCTACCAGTACGCGACCACCTCCACGGGCGCCTACGACCCCGCCAAGGACGACGCCCAGACCGCCACCCAGCAGGTCACCTTCACCCGCGACACCTCCGCCCCCGCCACCATGCGCCGCCGCATCCACGGCCGGGGCGTCTACTACCGCATCGGCGCCGGCGCCTACACCGGCTGGTGGGTCGGCGAGAACTACACCACCTCCTTCCTGCGCGGCCAGTGGTGGACCAAGACCTACATCCCCGCCCGCACCCTCACCTTCCCCGCCGACACCCCCGTCGACGTCTTCAAGTACGGCACCGACGGCGCCGTGGGCACCACCAAGACCGTCCAGTGGGACCACCCCTCCAACGCGCCCTTCGACCAGCGCGCCACCATCAACGGCCGCAACATGCTCCGCATCAGCGCCGGTTCACTCACCGGCTACTGGGTCTGGCACAACAACGTCACCACCGACGGCGTGTGACCGCACCCTCCGCCGGACGGAGCACCGTCCGGCGGAGGGCCGGTACCCGGCGTCCGCCGGGTACCGGCGACGGCCACGCGGACCGGTGGGGCGACGCGCGGTGGTGTTCACAGACCCAGGTACACCTCCCGCACCCGCGGGTCGTGGCTGAGCTGCGCGGAGGTGCCGCGCATGGCGACCCGGCCGTTCTCCATGACGATGCAGTGGCTGGTCACCCCGAAGGTGAGCTTGGCGTTCTGCTCCACCAGGAGCAGGCTCAGCCCTTCCTCGCGCAGCCGCAGCAGCACGTCGAGGATGGTGCCGACGAGCTTCGGCGACAGGCCCATGGACGGTTCGTCCAGCACCAGCAGACGCGGCCGGGTCATCAGGGCGCGGCCGATGGCGAGCATCTGCTGCTGCCCGCCGGAGAGCGCCCCGGCCAGCCGCTCGCGCATCTCCTTCAGCACGGGGAAGAGGGTGTAGATCTCCTCCAGTTGCCGGTGGGTCCCGCCGTCCCAGGCCCGGGAGTAGGCGCCCAGCAGGAGATTCTTCTCGACGGGCAGCCCGGGAAAGACATGGCGGCCCTCGGGGACGTAGCCGATCCCGTGACGCACCATGTCGCGGGCCCTGACCCGGGTGAGGTCCCTGTCGCCGAGGCGGATGGTGCCGCCGCTGCGCGGGACCAGTCCCATCAGCGCCTTGAGGGTGGAGGTCTTGCCGGCGCCGTTGGCCCCGATGATGCCGACGGACTGGCCCGGTTCGACGCTGAAGCCGATGGAGCTGACGGCCCGGACCCCGCCGTAGTGCACGCTCAGGTCCCGCACACTCAGGCACTCCGCGGTGTCGCCCGCGATGACCTTCACGAGGTCGCCTCCCTCGCACGGTCGGGCGGGCAGGCCGCCTGGGAAGTGTCCATGCCGAGCCCGGCCAGGTCGGATTCGCCGAGACAGGCCTCGATGACCTCCGGTGCGGTCACCACCTGCCGAGGGGTGCCCTCCGCGATGACCGTGCCGCTGGACAGGACGGTGACCTTCTCGCACAGCGACATGACCAGGCCCATGTTGTGCTCGATGAGGATCACGGTGGTGCCGCTGTCCCTGATGGAGCGGACGATACGGATGAGCTGTTGCACCTCCTCGCCGTTGAGGCCGGCGGCCGGTTCTCTCATCCTCAGCAAGCTGCCCCTTGCCGCGCAACGCCGCTCCTGGCTGCGACGCATCCAGGACCACGACGGACACACCGACGGGGACGGCGGCATCGAGAGATGGCTCCGGCTCGGCGACGCCGTCGGCCTCCGACGCGAGGAACTGCTCGACCAGCGCCGTCTGCTGCCCGGCGTCCGGCTCGCCGTGGACGGCTACGTCAACTTCTGCCGCAACGCCGGCGTCCTGGAATCCGTCGCCTCGTCCCTGACCGAACTCTGCGCCCCGTCGATCATGCTGACCCGCCTGGAGACGTTCCCCGTCCACTACCCCTGGATCGAGTCCACCGCTCTGGCCTACTTCCGGGGCCGCGTCCCCCAGGGCCGCCGCGACGGCAGCGAGGCCCTGGGCTGGGTACGCGAGTGGGCCCGTACCACCGAACAGCAGGAACAGGCGCTGGCCGCGCTGTCCTTCAAGTGCGACGTCCTGTGGAGCCTGCTCGACAGCGTGCAAGGGGCCGCCGAGCGTCAGGACCACCGCCATGCCTGACACAGCCGGCTGGCGCCCCCGCCTCGCGGCCGCCGCCCTCCTGCGCCATGACACCGTGCGCGACGCCGACGTCATGCTCCTGCCCGAACGCGTCGTCGTCCTGCACGGCTGCGGCCGGGCCGTACTCGATCTCGTCGACGGCACCCGCACCGTCGACGAGATCGTCACTCTCCTCGCGCCGGACCGTGCCGCGGACATCCGCGGCGACGTGGTCTCGTTCCTGGACAAGCTCCACACAGAAGGCTGCCTGCGATGACGGCTCCCACCCCACCACCCTGGGCACTGCTGGCCGAGCTCACCCACGCCTGCCCGCTGCACTGCGCCTACTGCTCGAACCCCCTGGAACTGACCCGCCGGTCCCAGGAACTGACAGCCGATCAGTGGGCCGACCTCTTCCGCCAGGCGACAGAACTGGGCGTCCTGCACACCCACCTCTCCGGCGGCGAACCCCTGCTGCGCAAGGACCTCGAGCAGATCACCCGCTCCGCGGCCGAGGCGGGCCTGTACACCCAGTTGGTCACCAGTGGAGCAGGTCTGTCGGCCGAACGACTGGACGCCCTGGTGGACGCCGGGCTGCACAGCGTCCAGCTGTCCGTCCAGCACGCCGACCCACGCCGGTCCGACGAACTCGCCGGCCACCCCGCCTTCGCCGCCAAAGGGCAGGCCGCCGCGCTCGTCAAGGAACGCGGTCTGCCGCTGGGCGTCAACGTCGTGCTGCACCGGCACAACCTCGACGCCCTGGACGCCCTGATCGAACTCGCCGTGGCCTGGAAGGCGGACCGCATCGAGCTGGCCAACACGCAGTTCTACGGCTGGGGTCTGCTCAACCGAGCCGCTCTCATGCCCGCCCGTGAGCAACTGGCCGCCGCCGCACGACAGGTGGAGGCCTGGCGGAAACGCCTGCGCGGCACCCTGGAGATCACCTGGGTGGTTCCCGACTACTTCTCCGGCACACCCAAACCCTGCATGGGAGGCTGGGGCGCGGTGTCCCTGACCGTCGCGCCGGACGGGACCACCCTTCCCTGCCCGGCGGCGGCAGCACTGACCGCACTGGACGCGCCCAACGCCGCCGACCGGCCGCTGCATTGGATCTGGGAGGAGTCACCCGCCTTCAACGCCTACCGCGGCACCGACTGGATGCCGGACCCCTGCCGCGGCTGCGAACGCCGGACCGAGGACTTCGGAGGGTGCCGCTGCCAGGCATTCGCCCTCACCGGCGACGCGGCCCGTACCGACCCCGCCTGTTCACTGTCCCCGGACCACGACGCTCTGATCGCTCTCACCCGCCCCGGCACCCCGCCCCCGCTCATTCCCCGCCGCCCCACGACACCGGCCCGGCTCCGGGAACGCACCGACCGGCACGTGCCGTGAGGCCGCGGCGAGGACGGTCGCCCTCGGAACTGCCTCCGATCCGTGCTGAGTTGACGCTCACTCATCATCTTGTATTGGGTGTTTGACACAAGATACCGCCTACGGCATCTTGTACTCGCCGCTTGGTACAAGATGATCTGAGGGGATCTCCATGCTCGACACCGCCCCGCTCCAGCGCCGCGTACTCGATCACGCCGACCACTACGCCCGCTGGTCCGGCCTGGCCATCGGCATCGTCGTCGCCCAGGCGCTGTCCACACTGACGCACATCGAGTTCGAGCAGCGCGTCGTGTTCTGCATCACGGCCTTCGGCCTGTGCGCGGTGGCGGGCGTCCTTCTCGCCGACGCGCTGACCCTGGTCCCCCAGGACGCGGTGCGCACCGCGACTCTGGCCCCACGCCTGGTCAGAGACCACGTACCACCGCGCATGGGCCCCCTGATCGCCCTCCAGGGGGTCTCGCTCACCGTGCTGCTGGCGATCGCGGCGGCCACGGCCTCCATCGACGCCGGCCACGTCTTCAGCACGGGGAAGGTCGTCACCGTCACCTGCAACGGGATGCTGGCACCCCTGGGCCCCTGGCCCGGCCTGTACTACAGCCTCCCGATCTTCGGCGCGCTCGCCGTCGCCACTCCCACCTGCGTGTGGGCCCTGCGCCGCATCGCCCACGGACCGGGCGGTGAGCAACAGCGCCGCGACCGCGCGTGGGCGGTGACCGGGGCCTGGGGCCTGCTGGTGTCGAGCCAGCAGCTGTACGCCGTACTGATGGTCTCCGTCTCGCTGACGGAGACCGGCTGCGCCGGTGCGATGGGCGCGCTCACCTTCTGGGTGTTCTACCCGCTGGCCCTGCTGAACCTGTTCACCGTTGTCTGGTCCCTGGCCACCCTGGTGGTCCCCCGGTCCGTCAACGACGACGCGGCGGGGGAGTCTCCCGACCATGAATGAGCCCGCCATCCGCGTCGACACCACCAGCCAGGTACCGCCGTACGCGCAGATCCGCGCCCAGCTCGGCGCGCTGATCGTCACCGGACTGCTGGCCGAGGGCGACCGGCTGCCGACCGTGCGCCAGTTGGCCATGGACCTCGGCCTCGCACCGGGCACCGTGGCCCGCGCCTACCGCGAGCTGGAGGCCGCCGAACTGATCCGGACCCGTCGCGGGGCGGGCTCCCGGGTCGCGGCGCCCCCGGCCGGCCCGGCCCGCCCCTACACCTCTCAACTCGCCACTCTCGCACGCGATTTCACCTCCGCCGCCCGCGCGCTGGGTGCCGACACCGAGGCCATCCTGGCCGCAGTCCGCGAGGCTCTGGGCCCGGAGCGTTCCTAGACGGCTGTCGAACGCTTCGGGGATCCACGGCTCGCCACGGTCCACGATCCGCCCGACCCCGATCGCAGCGACTCCGTCCGCGGCATGCGCCCGGCGCCTGTCGCGCATAGTCTGGAAAGACCGGCTGCCTCCGGTGCGGTGCTCGGACGCCTCGCCCCGGACGCGTCGACAGCCGTGGGTGCGTCGTTCACGTGTTGCAGGCATCCCACCTCGTCGTCACCACGGACGCCCTGTCCGCGGGCTCGGCGTCCGATTCGTCGCGCCGGGTCCGGCGCGAGACGGATCCACCGGCAATGCGGTCGAGGTCCCGACAGGCCGAGCGGGAGACGAGGAGGCGGAGGACGATGGCGAGGGTGCTCTTCATCGTGAGCGGTGCGACGTACTGGGTGCTCAAGGACGGCACCCGGCACGCCACCGGCTACTGGGCTGAGGAATTCGCGATGCCCTACAGAGCGATCACGGAAGCCGGTCACGAGGTCGTGGTCGCGACACCGGGCGGTGTGACCCCGAACGTCGACATGATGAGCCTGCGCCCGGCGATGGCCGGCGGCGAGGAGGGGGCCCTGGAACTGGAGGCGATCATCCGCTCCGCGGAGGTGATGCGCCGGCCGCTGAAACTGTCGGACGTCCGTCTGGAGGATTACGACGCGGTCTACCTGCCCGGCGGTCACGGCCCGATGTCCGACCTGGCGTACGACGCCGACGCCGGTCGGCTGCTGACGGCGCAGCTCGCCTCGGGCAAGCCGTTGGCCATCGTGTGCCACGCCCCTGCCGCGCTCCTGGCCACCAGGATCCACGGCGAATCGCCCTTCAAGGGCTATCGCGTCACGGGCTTCACCAACGACGAGGAGGAGGCCGTGGGGCTGGCGCCCAAGGCGCCGTGGTTGCTGGAGGACGTGCTGAAGGAAGGGATAGGCGTCGAATACAGCCGCGGCCCCATGTGGGAGCCGTACATGGTGGAGGACCGCAACCTCATCACCGGGCAGAACCCCCACTCCGCGGCGACTCTGGCCGATCGCCTGCTGGAGCTCCTCAAGTAGGGCGGCCCGGGTGGGTCGCGCTCGTGCCTCCCGGCCGAGGCACATGAGCGAACTCGTGCTGGGCGTCGACATCGGCACCGCCGGCACCAAGGGCGTGCTCACCACCCTGGACGGGGCGGTGGTGGCGACAGCCGTGCGCCATCACTCCATGTCGTTGCCGAGACCGTCCTGGGCGGAAGTGGACGCCACCGCCGTCTGGTGGGACGACTTCACCGCGGTGGCCCGTGAACTGACGGGCCGGATCGGCGCGCAGGCCCTGGCCGGACTCTGCGTCAGCGGCGTCGGTCCCTGCCTGCTGGTCTGCGACAGCGCCGGGGAGCCCGTGCGACCGGCCATTCTCTACGGCATCGACGGTCGGGCCGAGCGGGAGATCCGCGACCTCACCGAGCGGCTCGGCGCCGACACCGTCCTCAAGCGCTGCGGCAAGGCGCTCAGCACGCAGGCCGTCGGCCCGAAGATGCTGTGGATGCGGCGCAACGAGCCACGGGAATGGGCGCGCGGAACGAGGTGGTACAACTCCCACTCCTACGTGGCCGCCAAGCTCACCGGGGCCTACGTACTCGACCACCACACGGCCAGCCAGTGCGATCCGCTGTACGACATCCACGCCGGATCCTGGGCGCAGGACTGGCTCCCGGACATCGCGGGCCACCTGGAGACGCCCCGGCTCGTCCACCCCCACGAGGTCGTGGGAACGGTGACGCGCAAGGCGTCGGAGGCGACCGGGATCCCGGTCGGCACACCCGTGTCCGCCGGCACCGTCGACGCCTGGGCCGAGGCCCATTCCGCCGGCGTACGGCACCCGGGCGACCTCATGCTCATGTACGGCTCCACCCTGTTCTTCGTCCAGATCCTGGGCGCCTACCGGACCCACCCGAAACTGTGGACCACGGCCGGAGTGGAGCCGGGCCGGCGCACCATCGCCGCGGGCATGTCCACCTCGGGGTCCCTGACGCGGTGGCTCCAGGAGGTCACCGGAGGAGAGTCCTTCGACACCCTGGCCGCCGAGGCCGAAGCCGTGCCGCCCGGTTCGGACGGCCTGCTGATGCTCCCGTACTTCGCCGGTGAGCGGACCCCGGTCCTCGACCCGCGGGCCAGAGGCGTGGTGGCGGGCCTCACGCTGCGGCACACGCGCGGCCACCTCTTCCGCGCCGCCTACGAGGGCATCGCGTTCGGCGTCCGCCAGATCCTCGACCTCCTGGAAGACCCCGACGACCCGGTCCGGCGCGTCGTCGCGGTCGGGGGCGGCACGAAGGGCGGACTGTGGACGCAGATCGTCAGCGACGTCACCGGCCGGGAGCAGCAGGTACCGGCGCAGACCATCGGAGCCTGCTACGGCGACGCCCTGCTCTGCGCGGTCGGGCTCGGACTCGTACCGCCGGACACGGACTGGGCGGTCACCGAGACGACCGTGCGGCCCCGGGCGCACACCCGTGGGACGTACGACCGCCTGTACGCGTCGTACACCGCGCTCTACCCCGCCACGAGGGACATCGTGCACGATCTCGCCGACATGCAGCGAAAACAGGCCGGTCGGTGAACCGTCCTCACCGGTGGAGGCCGCGGCCCGCCGTCAGCCTCCGATGTCCTCTCGGCGCACCGGGCCGGGCCCCTCTTCATGGCCCGGTTCCGCGACCTGCGTGCTCTGCTCGTTCTCCGTGTCCTCGCCTTCCGCCTGGGAGGGAGTAGTCCGGGGGATGTCGGGACGGCCGGCTTCCGCCTCGTCGTCGCGTTCGCCCTCTGCCTGGGACGGGGTCGGGAACTGATCGCTCATGATCGGCCTCGCTGACCGGTGGGTCGGGTCCGTGTCGTGATGTTCGCCGGAGCGTCGCGACGGCCCGGTGGAAAGCCACTCGTACCTACGCGTGGCGGGCCCGGCATCGTGCGAACCGTCGTGCTTCTCCGGCGGGGTTGCCGATGGCCCGTGGGTTCTCGGCCCACGCTCCCACTGTAGTCCGCCGACTCGTTCGGTGACTTGTGCACCCGGGACGCGCCCGCCCTCAGTCGTCGACGAGGGCGTCCACCACGGCCTTGGCGACGCGGGCCGCCCGCTCGGCCGTCCAGTAGCCGGGCTCCTCCATGGAGGAGACGTAGTAACCGCGGGTCAGCAGCGAGAGGACGTCGGCGGCGAGGGCCGCGTCGGGCACTCCCGCGGCGAGGGCGGCGTCGAGGAACTCCCGGCGGGACTCGCGAGGTTCCTGCCGGTCGACCCCGGCCGGGTCGACGTGCGCCGAGGAGAGCATCTCGACCCACATCGTGCGCAGGAGCAGGTCCTCGGGCTCCGTGCTGAGGTGCCACTCCACGGTGGCGCGCAGCCGGTCCGCACCCGTCCGGTCGCCCACGTGGGACTCCAGGTCGGCCCGCCACCGGGACTCCGCCGCGCGGACGGCGTTGGTGATCAGGGCCGTCCTGGTGGGCACGTAGTTGGTGACCATGGCCGTGGAGCCGCCGAGCTCCTTGGCGACGGCGCGGATGGTGATGGCGTGCGCCCCGTCACGGGCGGCGACCGCGAGGGTCGCCTGGGCGATTGCCTTGCGGCGCTGGACTTCGTCGACGTCGATCGGCATGGAAGAAACCTAGCTCAGAGGCGGGTTGACGTAGAACACCATGTAATGTAACGCTGTTATATCACAACGTTTCTTAAAGATTCGCTTCCCTGGAGGGCCGTATGAGCCTTGCCGTCCAGCGCGTCACCCCGCAGCCCGTCCCGCCGCAGGCGCACCAGCACATGGTGCGGATGCGCGACGGAGTGCTGCTGGCCACCGACGTGTACGCCGCGGACACGGGGGAGCCGGCGCCGGCGGTGCTGGCCCGGCTGCCGTACGACAAGAACAGCCGCTACGTCTTCTTCGACAGGATCGCGAAGCGGTTCACGGCCCGCGGTTACGTGGTGGTGGTCCAGGACGTCCGCGGCAAGTTCCGCTCCCAGGGCAGGACGCTCGGTTGGACCGGAGAGGTCGACGACGGCTACGACACCCTGGAGTGGATCACCCGCCAGCCGTGGTCCGACGGGGTCGTGGGCATGTTCGGCGACTCCTACTACGGATTCACCCAGTGGTCCGCGGTCTCCAGTCAGCACCCCGCCCTGCGCGCCATCGTCCCCCGGGTGACGTGCACGTCGAACGCCCCCGGGATCGCCACCTACGACTCCGGCTCCGGACGGCAGCCCCTGTGGCTGGAGGGAACCACGTACCAGGCGCAGGTGTGGACGGACAACGACATCCACGAGTTCGACGTCGACCTCACCGGACGACCCGTCGTCGCCGCCTACGAGGAGGCGTTCGACGCGATCGGCAAGCGCTCGGCGGGCTTCGACCTCATCGTCGGCGGCATCCCCCTCGACCCGTACAACGGACCGCACCCCTACGACGCCCGTCCCGTGCCGGTGCTGCACTGCGTCGGCTGGTTCGACAACCTCGGCATCGCCCATATGCGCGACTACACGGAGCTGGCCGAGCGCCCCGGGTGGGCGGCCGTGCAGTACCTCGTCGCCGACACGATCGACCACGAGAACTACTTCCTGGAGGACGCCCCGGCGACCCCCGCCACCGACCATCTGGCCGGCGACGCCGCGCTCGAGCGCATGCTGGATTTCCACACCGGCCCCGCGATCGAGTTCTTCGACGTCTTCCTCAAGGGCGTCGCCCACCCCGATTCGCTGCCCCGGGTCCGCTGGAAGCTCGGCCACGGGAACTGGCACACCGCAGCCACCTGGCCGCCGCCCGAAGCCACGGCGACCGAGCTGTACCTGGCCGACCCGGTTGCCGCGGCCGGTGCGGTCCCCGGCGGAACGCTCGCACCCCGCCCGGCCGACCCGACGGAAACGGCCGAGTGGCGCTACGACCCCGACGACCTCGTGCCGTCCGCCGCGGCCGACACCTTCCTGCAACTGCGCGACCACGTCGACGAACGCCGCACCCTCGACCGCGACGACGTCCTCGTGTTCACGGCTCCCGCCGCCGGGCATCCGCTCGACCTCGCGGGGCCCGTCCACGCGGTGCTGCACGTCCGGAGCTCGGCGCCCACGTTCGACGTGTTCGTGCGGCTCCTCGACCTGGCACCCGACGGCACCGCGCGCCTGATCGTACGGGGCTGCGCCCAGGCCGACGCGCCCGGAGAGGTGCGGATCGCCCTCGGACACACCGGTTACCGGGTGCGTCCGGGCCACCGCCTCGCCCTGATGATCGCGGGCAGCGACTTCCCGAACCACCTGCCCAACTCCGGCTCGCTGGAGAGCCCGTGGCTGACGACCTCGCCCAGGGCGAGCCGCCAGACACTGTGGACCGGCGCCTCCCGTCCCTCCCGTCTGAGCCTGACCGTCCTGCCCGGGAGCGCCGAGGGCGGTGACGCGCGATGAGCCCGCGCTTCGCCGTCACGCGGCTCGGGACGCTCGTAGTGACGGTGTTCGTCTCCAGCCTGGCCGTCTACGGCGCCATGTTCCTCACCCCGGGCGACCCCGCCACCCTGCTCGTCGGGGGCAGCCGCAATCCCGACCCCGCCGTCCTGGCACGGATCCACCGCGAATACCACCTGGACGACCCCTTCATCCAGGGCTACTGGCACTGGCTCGGCAACTGCCTCCAGGGCGACTTCGGAAAATCCCTCGTCTACCGCGACTCGGTCGCCGACCTCATCGGCGACCGCGCCGGCACCACCCTCGCACTCGTCGTCTACGCCTCCGTGCTCGTCCTCGCCGCGGGCACCGCCATCGGCACCGTCGCCGCGCTGCGCGGCGGCCGCACGGAGACCATCGCCACGACCGTCACCGCCGGGGCGATGGCGGTCCCCACCTTCGTCATGGCGGTCCTGCTCATCTGGCTCTTCGCCGTCCGGCTCCCGTGGTTCCCCGTCTACGGCTCCGGCGAGGGCTTCACCGGCACCATCAGCCACCTGACGCTGCCCGCCGTCGCGCTCGCGATGACCTGGATCGGCTACGTCGCCCAGGTGACCCGGACCGCCGTCCGCGCGGAGCTGCGCTCGGAGCACGTGGAGACCGCCCGCAGCAGGGGCGTACCCGAGCGCACGGTGATCCGCCGGCACGTGCTGCACAACGCCTCGGGACCCGTCTTCGCCGTCTCCGGCGTCGGTATCGCCGGGATCATCGCGACCGCGGCCGTCGCCGAGCAGGCCTTCGGCACCGGAGGGCTCGGAGCCCTCATGATCGAGGCCGCCTCCAAGCAGGACATGGCCGTCGTCCAGGCCGTCTCACTGATCTTCGTGGTCGTGTTCGTCGTCATCAACACCGCCGTCGACCTGATCAGCGCCGCGCTGGACCCCCGCGCCGCGCAGAAGGGGACCTCATGACCACCGCCCCGCTCACCGGTACGACCACCGGCACCGGCCGGACGAGGACGAAGCGCACCCGTCCGCGTGACCGGCTGACCCTCGGCGCGGGATGGGTCGTCGTCCTGTTCGTGCTGCTCGCCGTGTTCGGACCGCTGCTCGCCCCGCACGACCCGAACGCCGTCGACCCCGTGAACGTCTACGCCGCACCGTCCGCCACGCACCTGCTGGGCACGGACGACACCGGACGCGACCTGCTGTCCCGGCTGATGGCCGGCACCCGCGTCAGCCTCGCCGCCCCCGCCGTGGTCGTCGTCGTGTCCACCGTGCTCGGCACCCTCCTCGCGCTGGCGGCCGCGTGGTCCGGGGGATGGCTGGACCGGTCGGTCTCGGCCGCCCTGGACATCGTCTTCGGCTTCCCCGGCCTCATCATGGCCGTCCTCGTCGCCGCCGTCTTCGGCGCCGGCCTCACCGCGCCGATCGTCGCCCTGTCGATCGCCTACCTCCCCCTGATCACCCGCGTCGTACGATCCGCCGCGATCAAGGAGCGCAACCTGCCCTACGTATCGGCGCTCCAGCTCCTCGGCGCGCCCACCGCCCGCATCTGGATCCGGCATCTGCTGCCGAACCTGCTGCCCCTGGTCCTGGTCCAGGCCACCATCGGATTCGGCTACGCCCTCCTCGACGTCGCCGCGATCTCCTTCCTCGGCCTCGGCAGCCGGCCCCCGGACCCGGAATGGGGGCTGATGGTGTCCAACGGAGCCCCCTCCATCCTCTCCGGCCGGCCCCAGCAGTCGCTGTACGCGGGCATCGCCATCCTGATCGTCGTCGTCGCCTTCAACCTGCTGGGCACGGGCCTGTCCCGACGGCTGCTCGGAGAGAACGCATGAGCACAGCACCCCTGCTCCGCATCGACGCGCTCGGCATCGACCTGCCCGTCGACGGAGAACCGCGTACGGTCGTCCACCGCGTCGACGTCGCCGTCCCCGAGGGAGCGGCCGTCGCCCTGGTGGGGGAGTCCGGTTCCGGCAAGTCCCTGACGGCCCGCTCCGTCCTCGGCCTGCTGCCGCGGAGCGCCCGCGTCCGCGGAGAGGTCCTCTTCGCGGACGAGTCCGTCCCGCGGATGAAGCCCGAGCGGCTGCGCGCCTTCCGGGCGAGCGAGGTCGCCATGGTGTTCCAGGACCCCCGGGCCCACATCAACCCCGCCCGCGGCATCGGCGACTTCCTGATCGAGGGACTGACCACCGCACGCGGCGTCCCGGCGGCCGAGGCGACCAGGAAGGTCACCACGATCCTGCGCGAGGTCGGCATCCCCGATGCCGACCGGCGCATGCGCCAACGGCCCCACGAACTCTCGGGCGGGCTGCTCCAACGCGTCATGATCGCCGCCGCGCTCGCCGCCGAACCGCGTCTGCTGCTCGCCGACGAACCGACCACGGCCCTCGACGTGACCACCCAGGAAGAGGTGATGGCCATCATCGGAGAGGCCCGTGCGGCGCGCGGACTCGCCCTGCTGTTCATCACCCACGACCTGGACCTGGCGGCCGCCGTGTGCGACCGGGTCGCGGTGATGTACGCGGGCACGACCGTGGAGGAACTCCCCGCCGAGCGTCTGCGCGGGCGCGCCTCCCACCCCTACACGCGTGCCCTGCTCGCCTCCCGTCCCTCGGTCTCCGACCCCGGAGCGGAACTCCGCCCGATCCCCGGCAGACCGCTGTCCGGCTTCGAGGTCCCCGACGGATGCGCCTTCAGCGACCGATGTCCCCACGCCCAGGACCTGTGCCGCAGCGACCGCCCGGAACCGGGTTCCGCCGCGGACGGCACCGCGGCCTGCCACTTCCCTCACCCGCTCACCCCCGAGGAGACCGGCAGTCATGCTTGAGGTACGCAACCTCCGCAAGGAGTTCGGTGACTTCGTCGCCGTGGACGACGTGACGTTCTCGCTCCCCGAGCAGGGGTCGCTGGCGATCGTCGGCGAATCAGGATCGGGCAAGACGACCACCGCCCGCCTGATCGCCGGCCTGGAGGCGCCGAGCGGCGGACACATCGTCGTCGCGGGCGACGAGCGCGGACCCGGGCGGTCGCGCGAGCGCCGCGCCCGCGGCCGGCAGATCCAGCTGGTCTTCCAGGACCCCTACTCCTCCCTCGACCGCCACCAGCGCGTCGGCGACGCCGTCGCCGAGGCGGTCGCGCTCCACCATGACCTGCCCGCCGACCGGCGCCGCGCCAGGGTGGCCGAGCTGCTCGACCTGGTCGGTCTGGACGACCGGCAGGCACGTTCGCTGCCGAAGGCGCTCTCCGGCGGCCAGCGTCAGCGCGTCGCCATCGCCCGCGCGCTGGCCGCCGAACCGCGAGTCCTGATCCTGGACGAGGCCGTCGCCGCGCTGGACGTGTCCATCCAGGCGCAGATCCTCGCCCTGCTGTCCCGCCTCCGTGCGGAGACCGGGACGGCGTTGCTGTTCATCACCCACGACCTCGGCGCCGTCCGGCACATCAGCGAGGACGTCCTGGTGATGAGGGCGGGCCGAGTCATCGAGCAGGGCCCGGTCGCGACCGTCCTCGACGATCCGCAGGCCCCCTACACCCAGCGCCTCGTCGCCTCCGTCCCCAAGCCGGGCTGGAAGCCGCGCAGGAGGGGTGACACGGACGCCGCCTGACGCCCTGCCGCGCCGCCCACGCAAGAAATCCCCCTCCTCGTGCGGGAGGGGGATTTCCTGCGTCTCCTGGCTCAAGGGCGGCTGGTCACTTCCCGGTGCCGCCCAGGTGGGCGGCCCACGGCATACCCATGTACGCGAAGGAGGCCGGCGCGCCGCTGATGCGCTTGTTCATGTACATCCGCTCGTACGTGGTGGCCAGGAACACCGCCGGGGTGGTGGGCGTGAACAGGGCCTGGGCCTTGCCGTACGCCGTGGCCGACGCCGTCGGGTCGGTGGCGGTGCGGGCCTGGTCGAGCAGCTCGGTCACCTCGGGATCGTCGTAGTTCGTCCAGTTGAAGATGCCGCGCGGGGTCACGCTCTCGGCCACGTAGGACGCCGGGTCGGGCATGGTGACGTACCCGAAGGTGAGGACGAGGTCGAGTCCCTTGCGGACCGAGGGGTCGTAGAAGAGCGAGGACATCTCGGTGGGCTGGAGCTGCTTGATCGTGATGTCGACGCCGATCTTCTTGGCCGCGGCCTGGATGAACGTGAGGGCCTGGAGCGAACGCTGGTCACCGGCGGGGATGGCCGCCACCAGCGGACGCGATGGGGCTCCGGCCCGGGCGACCAGCTTCTTCGCCTTCTCCAGGTCCGGCTTCGGGACGCCGGGCAGGGCCGCGTAGGCGGCGTCGTACCGGGCGGCGGCCTGGTCGCCGTGCCAGGTGAGCGGCGGGACGAGGGACTTCAGGGTGGTGCCGGCACCGCCGAAGACGTTCTTGATCAGCGCCTCGCGGTCGACGACCAGGGACAGCGCGTCCAGCAGCTTGCGGTCGGCCGCAGGTGTGTCGGCGTTGCCCGGTATCAGCAGCACGTTCTGGGTCGACGGGCCGAGGTGGACGGCGCCGCTGTCGGACCTGGCGAGCGCGGTGGCGCTGCTGGGCGGCAGTTCGTAGGTGCCGTCCACCTCACCGGACAGCAGGGCGCTGGTGAGCGAGTTGTTGTCGGTGATGAACTTGAACTCGATCTGCTTCGCCTTGGGCTTGAGACCGGTGTCCCAGTACGCGTCGTTGCGCTCCAGGGTGATGCCGGTGCCGGACCTCCACGAGGCCGGCTTGAACGGCCCCGTACACATCAGACCGCCCTTGGCCGTTCCGTAGGCCGAGCCGGCCTTCGCGGTGTACGCCTTCTGGCTGACCGCGCCGAACGAGGTGGACAGCGCCTTGGGGAGCGTCTGGTCGTAGCCCTTGGTCCGCAGGGTCACCTGGTGGGGGCCGGTGGCCTTGATCGAGGTCACGGCGGCCAGGTAGTTCCCGTACAGGGCCTGGGTCCTGGGGTCGCGCTGGCGTTCCAGGCTGTAGACCACGTCGTCGGGCGTCATGGCCGAGCCGTCCCAGAAGGTGACGTCGGAGCGGAGGTCGAGCACCAGGGTGCTGTTGTCGCTCCAGGTGACCTTCCCGGCGAGCCCGGGGCTCAGGGAGAAGTCGGAGTTCATCCGCGTGAGGGTGTCGCAGAGGTTCGCCTCCACCGTCTGCGGTGAGTAGTCGCCCACCTTGGCCGGGTCGAGGGTCGTCGGCTCACCGTAGGGCAGGGCCCAGGTCACGCGGTCGACCTCGGCGGTGCCGGGGGCCGTGGTGGTGGTCAGCCGCTCCTTGGCGGGGGCGCTGTCGCTTCCGTTCGCCGAGCTGGTGCAGGCCGTGGCGGCCAGCAGTCCCACGCTCGTGAGCACAGTCAGCACCGTCTTCTTCGCAGCCATAGCTGATGCTCCTTGCCGAGAGGGGTGAGGAGAAGCGGGGGACGCTCGACATGGGGGGCGGAGTGAGGCACGCCGACGAGACGTCGTAAACGAACGTCATATAACGTTGTTGCATGTCACGCTTGCATCTGGTGAGCTGACGCGTCAAGAGCGAGGGGCGGCCCTCTCGCGGATCGGATGTCCGGCCCGCCGCGCCGCCTCCCACCGAAGAAGCGGAGAACCCTGATGTCCTTCACTCCCGCCCTCGACTTCGCCTTCGAGATCCGCGCCGAGGTGGCCGACACGCTGCACATCGGCAACGGCGACGGCGAGGTCACCGAGTTCACCCCCATCACCGGGGGCGGTGTGGAAGGTCCCCGGCTGCGCGGAAAGGTCCTGCCCGGCGGCGGGGACTGGAGCAGCACGCGGGGGGAGGTGTGCGAGCTGGAGGCCCGCTATCTGCTCCGGGCGGAGGACGGCGCCGTGATCGACATCGTCAATCGCGGCTACTACCGCCCGAAGGCGGAAGCTCCCGACCGGTTCGACGGTGACCTGCGGGTCTCCGAGGCCGGCCACTACTACCGCACCTCGCCGGTCTTCCGTACGGACGCCCCGGCCCATCGCTGGCTCGCGGAGACGGTCTTCGTCGGACTGGCCCGCCCGGACGGCGACAACGCCGTCGTCATCCGCGTGTACGCGCTCGGCTGACGGTCCTGCCGTGGGGGGGGGGGCCCCGGGGCCGGGCCCCCCCCCCCCCCCCCCCGCCGCGCGCCCCCCCGAAAAAGAAACAGAAAAACCCCGAAAAAAAAAACAACCCCACCACATAAAAATGACACATCGTTGAGTTTGAG